>NZ_JAKFWS010000008.1 GCF_021731785.1 Methylocystis sp. | reverse complement strand
TTCGTGTAAGTCTCTCGCTTCATGTGCGATCGCCTCCCCCTTGGGGGAAGTCGCGCGGCGAAACCGCGCGGGTGGGTGGGTAGGGGCGCGGTGCGGGGGGGCGCCCACCCCGCCTACGGCGCGACACTCCCCAACAAGGGAGGTTTGGTCATCCCCCGACGCCAAAAGCGGCGAGCGCCGCCATATTGACGATCTCAGTGTCCGTCGCGCCGAGTTGGACGATTTGGATCGGTTTGTCGAGTCCGACGATCAGCGGGCCGAGCACGGTCGCGCCGCCCAGTTCCTGTAACATTTTCGTCGAGATGGCGGCCGAATGAAACGCCGGCATGACAAGAACATTCGCCGTGTCGGTAAGGCGCGAAAAGGGGTAGGCGCTCATCAATTCCTTATTGAGCGCAATGTCCGCGCCCATTTCGCCCTCATACTGAAAATCGATGCGCCGGCGGTCGAGCACATTGACCGCCTGATGGACGCGCGCGGTGCGTTCGCCCGGCGGATAGCCGAATGTTGAAAAAGCCAGCATGGCGACGCGCGGCTCGAGGCCTATGCGGCGCGCCACGCCCGCCGCCTCGATCGCGATTTCGGCCAACTCCTCGGCGTCGGGCATTTCGGTGATCGCGGTGTCGGCGACGACCACCACGCGGCCGTTGGCCAGAATAAGCGATGCGCCGATGACGCGATGACCGGGCTTGTGGTCGACAACGCGCCGCACGTCTTCGAGCGCGTGGGAGAAGTTGCGCGTCACGCCCGTCACCATCGCGTCGGCGTCGCCCTGCGCCACCATGGCGGCGGCGAAGTGATTGCGGTCCTGATTGATCAGCCGCTGGCAGTCGCGCATCAGGAATCCCTTGCGCTGCAGGCGTTCGAACAGGAACTGCGCATAGACGGCGTTGCGGTGGGAGAGCTTGGCGTTGTGGATTTCGATCTCGGCTGGAAGTTCGAGGCCGGCGTTTTCCGCCGCTTCCTTGACACGATCCTCTCGGCCGACCAGCACGGCGCGTCCAAACCCCTGATGGACGAACAAAAGCGCGGCGCGGATCACCTGCTCCTCTTCCCCTTCGGCGAAGACGACGCGTTTGGGATCGCGGCGCACGCGTTCGTGAACCATCTGCATCAGCCCGGCGATCGGATCGCGGCGCGCCGAAAGCTCGGCGCGATAGGCCTTCATGTCCACGATCGGCCGGCGCGCGACGCCGGTGTCCATCGCTGCGAGCGCTATGGCAGGCGGAATAACTGAGATCAGACGCGGATCGAACGGCGCCGGAATGAGATAGTCGCGGCCAAAACGGGGACGCGCGCCGCGATAGGCGTTCGCCACTTCGTCGGGCACGTCCTCCCGCGCGAGCTCGGCGAGCGCCTGAGTCGCGGCGATCTTCATCTCCATGTTGATGGTGCGCGCGCGAACGTCGAGCGCGCCCCGGAAAATATAGGGAAAGCCTAGAACGTTGTTGATCTGGTTGGGATAGTCGGAACGGCCGGTGGCGATAATCACGTCGGCGCGCGTGGCGCGCGCTTCTTCCGGCGTGATCTCGGGGTCCGGATTGGCCATGGCGAAGACGATCGGATTGTCGGCCATGCTGAGAAGCATTTTTGGCGTGAGCGCGCCTTTAACGGAGAGGCCGTAGAAGATGTCGGCGCCTTCCAGCGCCTCGGCGAGCGTGCGCGCCTTGGCGTCGATGGCGTGCGCGCTCTTCCACTGGTTCATCCCCTCCTGGCGACCCCGATAGACGACGCCCTTGGTGTCGCACAGAATCATGTTGCGCGGATCGAATCCGAGAGCCTTTGCAAGATCGAGGCAGGCGATGCCTGCCGCGCCGGCGCCGTTGCAGACGAGCTTCGCTGTGCGGATGTCGCGGCCCGTCAGCAGCAGCGCGTTGAGCATGCCCGCGGCCGAGATGATCGCGGTGCCGTGCTGATCATCGTGAAAGACCGGAATGTCCATGAGGTCGCGTAGCCGCTCCTCGATGACGAAACACTCCGGGGCCTTGATGTCTTCGAGATTGATTCCGCCGAACGAGGGGCCGAGATAACGGACCGCATTGACGAAATCATCGACCTCCTTCGCATCGATCTCTAGATCGATCGAATCGATGTCCGCGAACCGCTTAAACAGCGCCGCCTTCCCTTCCATCACCGGCTTTGCCGCAAGCGCGCCGAGATCGCCGAGCCCGAGGATCGCGGTGCCGTTGGTGATGACCGCGACCATATTGCCGCGCGTCGTATAGTCGAAAGCCGCGGAAGGATCCTTGGCGATGGCGAGCACGGGCGCTGCGACGCCCGGCGAATAGGCGAGCGATAGATCGCGCTGAGTCGCCATCGGCTTCGAGGCGACGACGGCGAGCTTTCCCGGCCGGCCGCGCGAATGGAAGAGCAACGCCTCCTTGTCCGAAATCGCCGCGCGCTGCTCTCCTTCCGCCCGAGTCTCCGCGATGTCGTCGGCCATGCCCGCCCCTTTTGTGTTGCAATGCAGCGCGGCGACCATAACCGGAGCGTGGCCGCATCCACAAGCGTTTTGCCTCAAAGACGGACGCGCCAAGCGTCGCGGAACAACCGCGCACCGTCAGAGTTTTAGGGGCAGGCGCCGCCGACAGGCCGCGGCTCAGATCACGATCGTTCGTCAATAGCGCTGCGCGGAGGTTTCAAATGAATGGCATCATCTATCTCGTCGGACTCATCGTCGTCATCATGGCCATTCTATCGTTTCTTGGCTTACGCTGAGGAGGCGTCAGATGACTGATTACGCACAAACGGGCCTCGGCGTCAGACCCTCGCGCGGCGAAGCGGCCGCTATGACGGCCTTTGAAGAGGTTTCCGGCCGTTCGACCAACACCGATTGGCCGGCCATTATCGCGGGCGCAATGGTCGCCGGCGCAATCTCTTTTGTCATGGGGGCGTTCGGTTCTGCGATAGGCCTGTCGTTGACGTCGCCTTACGGCGGGGCCTCATGGTCCGTACATCTCATAGCGCTAACGCTTTGGGTGCTCTGGATCACCATTTCGAGCTTTGCGGTCGGCGGCTACGTGACGGGACGCCTGCGCCGGCGCGCCGCGGACGCTTCACAAGAAGAGGTGGAGGTCCGTGACGGCATGCACGGCTTGGTGCTCTGGGCGGCAGCGATGGTGGTGTTCGCGCTTATCGCCGGCGTCTCCATATTCCAGCTCGCAAAGGCAGGAGTCGTCGCGGCGGCGTCCGCCGAGAACGAAAGAACTGAGACATCGGCGCTTGCGGCTGCGGTCAATCCGGTTGAAGAGCGGGTGGATTTTCTCTTGCGCGGCGATGGCGACGTCAATGCGCGGGGCGTCATGATGTCCGCTGAATATCCGCGCGCGATCGTGATGCGCATCGTCTCACGCGGCGTTGCCACGGGGGACATTAGCGGAGAGGATCGCGCCTATCTCGCCAACGTTCTCGCCTCGCGTACCGGTCTTTCGCCGCAGGACGCCGAAGGGCGGGTGAATCTAACCGTAGAACGCTTACGCGACGATAACGCCAAGGCGAAGGAAGCGGCTGAGACTACGCGCAAAAGGGGCATCCTTCTTGCGTTCCTTTCAGCGGCGACAATGCTTATCGGCGCGGTCGCGGCTTGGTCCGCCGCGACGCTCGGTGGACGTCATCGCGATCAAAACATGGGTCTTGCGTCGCTCTCTCGCTTCTAACTGGAGGTCAAAAAATGGGACGGTCGATCTTGCTTTGGATGCTCGGCGTGCCGCTGCCGATTATCATCCTGCTCGCGCTGTGGCGATAAAGGAAGCGCCCCGGAAGAACATTCTTCCGGGGCTTTCTTTTTTAGGGCTTGCGCGGAATGTCGAAGACCAAGGGCGCGCCATTCTCCCCTCCGTCCGAGAGGACAAGCAAGCGATAGCGCTCGGGACTGGTATCGAGCACCGTGATGGCTTCCGGCTTGATCGGCTCGCCTTTTTCGCCAACGGGCGCGCCGTGGAGATTGAGTATTGCGAGTTCCTCCGCCTGAACCGACGCGCCTTTCGTTAGCCCACGCAATTCAACGATCGAATATTCCCCGGCCGACCCGCCATCGCTTGGACCGACAAGAGCAAGCGCTTCTCCACCCACAGTTGCAAGATCACGAAAGCCCCTGTTGGCGCCTAAACGAATCTTTGCAAGCGACGGTCTAAGATCGCCGCCTTCGAAAAGCGCCTTGGCTTCGACGCCGACGATGTAGGCGTTTCCTTCCACATTCGGCGCGCGCAAAGCGAAGAACAGCCGCCCGTTCGCAGCGGCCATGCCCTCGATGTCGACGCCGTTGCGCCCCTGCGCCACTTCGCACCGGCAGCCGCCTGGAAATACGAATGGCGCAAGCTCGGGCAAGCTGCGCATGGCGTCCCACAAGCGCTCGCTGTATGCGCTCGATTGAAGATAGCCGGTCTCATCGACAGTCAGCCGATAGACCCTCCGACTGTCGGGATTATCGCAGCAGGTCTTGCGCTTCGCGGCATGCGATCCGGAAACGTAGAAATAAGCGCCATCAACTGCCGCGGCCTCCGCATCGAGCTCCTTGTTCACGCCCTCGTACGTGAAAGGCTCCCCGACATAAACTAGCCGCTCGCCTTTGATCCGAATAAAGGCGCCCTGGCGACCCTCATCGACGGCGAGCACGCATATGCCGCTTGTCGCGCAGGCGAAGCCGCTGAAGGCTTCATTCGCTCTTTTCGCCTTTAAAGGCGTGCTGTCGACCTGCCAGGGAGTCGTCGATTCCGGCGAGACGCGTTCCACGGCGAAAGCATCCGAACTAAGCCAAGCGGCGATCGCGGCAATTGCGACAAATCGGGGGACGGCGGCTGTCATCGAAGTCTCCAAATAGAAGTTAAGACAATCGCAAGACCAATCTAGGCGGAGGCGTACCGCTCGTCCACATGCAAGCGCTCGCGTCGCGTGGCGCTCGCGTCGCAAGGCGGCTAAACTGGCGCGCATGAAACACGCCGCGCCCCCTCCTACGCCGAGCTCCGACGACAAGGCGTCGGCGCGCGCGACGCCGATGATCGCGCAATATATCGAGATCAAGGCGGCGAACGCCGATTGCCTTCTCTTCTATCGGATGGGCGACTTCTACGAGCTGTTTTTCGAAGATGCGCAAACCGCCTCGCGCGCGCTTGGCATCATGCTGACGAAGCGCGGCAAGCATCTTGGCGAAGATATTCCGATGTGCGGCGTGCCTGTCGAGCGCGCCAACGATTATCTGCAAAAACTCATTGCGCTCGGACATCGCGTCGCCGTCTGCGAACAGATCGAAGACCCGGCCGAAGCGAAAAAGCGCGGCGCTAAATCGGTGGTTCGGCGCGACGTCGTGCGGCTTGTCACGCCGGGAACGATCACCGAAGACGCGCTGCTTGATCCCGCGAGACACAACGCTTTTCTGGCGATAGCGCGTCTGCGCGGCGAGGATGGCCGTTGGCGCTATGGGCTGGCCAGCGTGGATATCTCAACAGGCGCGTTCACGGTCTGCGAGCGTGAAGAGAAGGGGCTTGGCGCGGAAATCGCGCGTCTGGAGCCACGCGAAATCATCGCGGTCGATGCGCTGTGCAGAGACCCGTCGCTTTCGGCTCTTTTCGAGTCGGCCGGCGTCCCCATCGCGCTGATCGGCCGTGATATTGGCGGCGGCGCCGACGCAGCGCGGCGTCTCATGAATTTTTACGCCGTCGCCACGCTCGACGGCTTTTGCGCCTTGAGCGACGTGGAACTCGCCGCCGCCGCGACGGCGATTGTTTACGTCGAACGGACGCAAAAGGAACATCGTCCGGCGCTTATGCGTCCGACGAGCTTGCGCGAACTGGCCACGCTCGAGATCGATGCGGCGACGCGCACCAATCTCGAACTGACGCGCACGCTCTCCGGCGCGCGCGAGGGCTCGTTGCTGTCGGTCGTCGATCTCACCGTCACGCCCGCCGGCGCCAGGCTTTTGGCTGAGCGCTTGGCGGCGCCTTTGACCGAACCGCGCTCGATCGCGGCGCGGCTCGACGCCGTCGAATTCTTTCTCGAAAGGCCGGAACTGCGCAGCGGGCTGCGCGCCAAGCTGGCGCGCGTGCCTGATCTCTCCCGCGCCGTGTCGCGTCTTTCTCTGCAGCGTGGCGGACCGCGCGATCTTGCCAGCGTCGGCGGCGCGCTTGAGGCCGCGCGGGGCATCGGCGTTCTTTTTGCGCCGCTTGATCCGCCATCGGAGATCGCGGCGGAAACTCAAACGCTTTCTCAAGCCGATGTCGCGCTTGCCGGAAATATCGCCGCAGCTTTGAGAGACGATCTGCCGCTCGATAAGCGTAACGGCGATTTCATTCGCGAGGGTCTCGACTGCGAGCTCGATGCGGCAAGGCGCCTTCGCGACGAAAGCCGCAAGGTGATCGCCGAGCTGCAGGGACGCTATGCTGAGCTCACCGGAGCGAAGCTAAAAATCAAGCACAATAACTTTCTCGGCTTCTTTCTTGAGGTTCAGCCGGCGCACGGGGAAAGGCTGCTGCGGCCGCCGTTCGATGCGACCTTCACGCATCGTCAGACCATGGCCGACGCCATGCGTTTCTCGACGCGCGAACTCGTCGAGCTCGAAGCGAAAATCGCGTCGGCCGCCGATCGCGCCCTGGCGCGCGAATTGGCGATCTTCGATGCGCTGGTCGCCGAGGTTTGCGGCGGCGCCGAGGACTTGCAGCGCCTCGCCGAGGCTTTCGCCCGGCTCGACTTGTACAGCGCGCTCGCGGAAGTCGCCGGCAAGCGCGGCTGGACGCGGCCAATGATCGACGCATCGCTCGATTTTGAAATCACCGGCGGGCGGCATCCTGTCGTCGAGGCTTCGCTTCAGTCTCAGGGCAAGGCGTTCGCCGCCAACGACTGTGATCTAGGCGGCGCCGAGGGCGGCCGGATCGCCGTCGTCACCGGGCCGAACATGGCTGGAAAATCGACCTATCTGCGCCAGAATGCGCTCATTGCGGTCCTGGCGCAGACGGGCTCTTACGTGCCCGCAACGTCCGCACGCATCGGCGTCGTCGACAGGCTGTTCTCTCGCGTTGGCGCTTCGGACGATCTCGCGCGGGGACGCTCGACCTTCATGGTCGAGATGGTCGAAACCGCAGCAATTCTGAACTGCGCGACCCTGCGCTCGCTCGTCATTCTCGACGAGATCGGCCGCGGCACGGCGACATTCGACGGGCTGTCGATCGCCTGGGCGACGATCGAACATCTGCATGAAGTGAATCGTTCGCGGGCGATTTTTGCGACCCATTTTCACGAGCTGACGCAGCTGGCGAAGCGACTGCCGCGTCTTGTCAATCTGACGATGAAGGTCACGGATCACGCCGGCGAAATCGTGTTTCTCCATGAAGTGATCAAAGGGGCCGCCGACCGCTCCTATGGCGTGCATGTCGCGCAGCTCGCAGGTCTTCCGGCGGGCGTCGTCGCGCGCGCGCACGCCATTCTTGGAGAGTTGGAAGCGGCGGACCGGCGCGCCCCGGTCGAAACATTGATCGACGATCTGCCGCTTTTTGCGCGCATCTCAGACGCGCCGGCGCAAAAGGACGCGTTGCGCGACGCGCTTCACAAGATCGATCCGGACCAGATGACGCCGCGCGAAGCGCTCGCGGCGCTGTACGAATTGAAGAAGATACTCTGAAGGCGCCGTCGCGCTTCAAACAGAACTTGAACGCTGGTGACTAAGTCGCAGACCGCGACCCGTTCAACACGCACACTCCAATCATGAGCCTCGTTGTGTTCTTTCGTCGACGCCAGACGCGTCGAACCAGGGCGCAATGAATCGTCTACGCGCCGTCGCCGCCTGCGGTCATCGCTTAAGCGTGTCCGTCTCTTATTAGATGGCGTCAACAAGTTACTCTGACATCGGAGAACGGTCATGATTCTCGTGTTGATCTTCGTCGGCGTCGCTTTGGCGACCGCCGGCCTGCTCTCGCTACTCGACGTTCAGTTCAAGGTAAGCAAGGTGACCGCGGTCATGGCTTTTGTCGGCGGAATGATAATGGTCGTCGGAGCTGAAGCCGGACTGATCGGCTCTAGTTCCTCTTTTTTCAAGGCGCAACAGATCCAGACGTCGGTTTGCGAATTGGACGGAGAGACGGCATATCCCGAAAACCGCCGCTTGGATCCGAATAACCTGATTCGCACATATATTTTGGGTTGCATGGCGCGGTCAGGCTATGACTGGACAAGCGATCACGACCACTGCAAGGAAGCGCCGCTCGCCACAAATCCGCTATGCTATCTGCCAACCGGCCTTTTTGACCGCGCGGTGACGAGAGTCCAAGTCGCGTTTGAATAGGGTTGCGATTGCCCGGCGACGCTAACAAGCATAGCGCGCGAAGATGAATTGCGTGTCGCCGTAGCGCCGTTCGTCTTCGCGCAGCAAATTCTGGGGCAGTTCAACTTGCGCCTTGGCGCTTTCTTCGACGACGACGACCGCGCCCGGCGCGAGCCAGCCGCCGTCGATGAGCGCCGCGAGCGCTAGCTTCGCGAGATCCTTGCCATAGGGCGGATCGAGGAAGGCCAGCGAAAATTGTTCGCCCGGCGGCGCGGCGCCGAGCTTCGTGGCGTCACGGCGAAAGATGCGCGTGACGCCGCCAAGCCCCAGCGCTTCGATATTGGCGCGCAACAAAGCGCGCGCCTCTGCGCCGTCGTCGATGAAAAGCGCGCGCGCTGCGCCGCGCGACAGGGCTTCAAGGCCCAGCGCCCCGGCGCCCGCGAACAGATCGACGACATTCGCGCCGGTAACCGGATCGCTGAATCGGTGCGCGAGAATGTCGAACACGGATTCGCGCAGCCGGTCCGACGTCGGTCGGATCGCCTGCGAACGCGGCCCGGAAAGCGCCCGACCGCGCAGGGCGCCGCCGACGATCCGCATAGCCTATGCGCCACGCGGCTTGCGCGGTCCCTTTGAGGGTCCTTTGGGCGAGCCCTTGAACGCACCTTTGGGCGGCCCCTTGCGCGGCGCGCCTCGGCCGCCAGCGGGACCTTTGCCTGATCCACTGCGTGGACCTTTGTAGGGGCCCTTGGACGGTCCGCCGCTTCGCGAGGACCGCGCGTCTCCGCTGGCGCGAGGCTGGTCATATTTACGCGCCCGGGCCGCGCGGTCGCCTGCCGAAAATTCGCGCTCGCCCGTGCGGGCCGGGCGCTTGTCGAATGTCCGCGGCCGCTCCTGGCGTGGCGCGCTGGCTCCGCGCGTATCTCGTCGCGCCTCATCGCCGTCGCGACGCGGCGGGCGCTTTTCGAAACGCGCGTCATCGCGATTGGACTCGCGATGATATCCGCGAACGCTCGCGCGATCGTCCGGCCGTTTCTCGAATCTCTGGGTCTCGCTGCGTGGACCGTCGTCGCGTCTCTCCGACCCGCGCTCGCGCGGCGCTCGCGCCGGCCGCGCGCTGCGCGGTTGGTCGAAGCGGGGCGGACGGCGTTGTTCGGACCCGGACCGCTCGTCGCGTCGCCGCCCCTCTTCACGCTCGAAACGCTCCGCGCGCGGCTTGCTTTCGCGCGCTGGACGGCCGGATTGCGGCTCTTGCCGTTGGCGCGCGCCCTCGTCGCGCATCGATTCGAAACGTCGTGCATTGCGCGACGGAGCGGCCTCTAGCGCTTTGCGCGCAACCGGAGTGACCCGCTCGACGGCGACAGCGCGTCCCTTGCGGTCGGCGACGGCGCCGCGCGTCACGCGCGCGCGGGGACCGGCGTCGCGTCGCTCATCCTGTTCTTTACGCAGCGTGGAGACATGTTTGCGCGGACGATTTTCGGCGCGCTCGCGAATCTCCTGCTGCTCCGCCGGCGCCTTCTCGCGCAGCGGCGCGGCGAAATCAACGCCAGCGAGTTCGGCGAGCGATTTGCCCAATTGCTCGCGCAGCGTTTTCAATCGCACTTCTTCGACAGCGCCTTCCGCGAGATCGCCGAGCTGGAAGGGCCCGTACGACACGCGAATGAGTCGCGTCACGTCGAGCCCAAGATGCGCCATGACCCGCTTGATTTCCCGGTTCTTGCCTTCGGTGAGACTCATCGCGATCCATGCGTTGGCGCCCTGCTCGCGTTCGAGCCGCGCCTCTATCGGCGCATAGTTGACGCCGTCGATCGTCACGCCCTTGCTCAGCGAATCGAGCCGCGTCTGATCAATCACGCCATGCGCCCGCACCCGGTAGCGCCGCGTCCAGCCGGTCGCCGGCAATTCGAGGGTGCGCGCCAGGCCGCCGTCATTGGTGAGCAGCAGCAGCCCTTCCGTGTTGATGTCGAGTCGTCCGACGCTGACCAGCCTCGGCAAGTCGGGATAGCGCTCCTCAAGATAAGAGAACGCCGTGGCTCGGCCTTCTTCGTCGCGCGCGGTGGTGACATAGCCGGCGGGCTTGTGGAAGAGAAACAGCCGCGTGCGCTCGCGCGCCTGCATCGGCGCGCCATCGATCGTGATTTTGTCGCTGTCGCTCACATTGAAGGCCGGACTGGTCAGCGCCCGCCCATTGACGGCGACGCGTCCTTCCGCGATCCAATGCTCAGCGTCGCGGCGCGAACAAACGCCAGCGCGCGCCATGACTTTCGCGATCCGCTCGCCTTCGAAGGCCTTTTCCCGGGGCTCGGGCGCAGGCGCGGCGACGCGCTTCTTGACGGGAAATTTGCCGCGTGCGCTTTCGGCGTCGCGGGAGGCGGGCTTGTCAAAGCGCGGCTTGTCAAAGCGCGGCTTGTCAAAGCGAGGTTTGTCAAGGCGAGGTTTGTCAAGGCGAGGTTTGTCAAGGCGAGGTTTGTCGAAACGTGGCTTTGCTGGCCTCGTGTCTTCGCGCGCAGCATGTGCGGCCGGCGCCTTCTTGGCGGGCCGGCGCAAGGGCCGATCGCCGCCGGCGGAGCCGGCGCGGGTATTTCGGTTCTTTTCGGTCATGGGTTCTGATAGCAGGCGGCAAGCGCGCTTTGAAGCGCGATTGCAGAGAAGGCCAAGATGAGCGTCAATGATCTTTTCGGCGCCGCTTTCGAGGAAGCGCGCGCCGCGGCGGCGGCGGGTGAAGTCCCAGTCGGCGCCGCGCTTGTGCGCAAGGGCTCCGTCATCGCGGCCGCAGGCAACCGCACGCTGCGCGATCGCGATCCGACCGCCCACGCCGAGATGCTTGTCATTCGCGAAGCCTGCGCCACGCTCGGCTCGGAGCGTCTCGTCGATTGCGATCTCTATGTGACGCTCGAGCCCTGCGCGATGTGCGCGGCGGCGATTTCCTTCGCCCGCATCGGGCGGCTCTATTATGCGGCGAGCGATCCGAAGGGTGGCGCCGTGGAGCACGGGCCGCGCTTCTTCTCGCAGCCGACCTGCCATCATAAGCCAGAAGTCTATGGCGGCATTCGGGAAAGCGAGGCGGCGCAGCTCCTGCGCGAATTTTTTCAGGCGCGGCGCTAGAGCGCGCTGCGAGAAAGTGGAATCCGGGTTTTTCGCTTAAAGCGCGCTATGATTTAAGGGATGGAGCAGGATTCACGTTTGAGGCGGATCGCATCTGCGATCCGCCTCAAACGATCCTGCTCCGAGCTTCAAGTCGCAGCGCCGCCTGCGCCAGTCCCTGGCGCAACGTGTCGCGGCAGGCGTCGCCGGCGGCGAAAATGCGCGACGCCTTGAAGAGGTCGAGCGCGAGATATTGATGCACTTCAGGCCGGATCAGCACGTCGGGGGGCCGCTCCGCGATCATGCGCGAGCTGATCGCGTTCATCATGATCTGGCTCGCGACAATCATCGTCTCGAAGGCGGAGGGCGGACCCTTACCGGTTTCGACGCCGAAATTGCCTGAGACGTCGACGGCGATGATGATGTCGGCAAGGCCCCAGAGATGATCGTAGGGCAGCGGATTGACCAATCCGCCATCGACGAAATAGCCGTGATCGCTCGCAGCGGCGCGCACGACGCCTGGTATCGCCATCGACCCTGCAATGGCGGGACGCAGCGGACCCGTGGCGAAAACTGCTTCGATGCGGCGGCGAAAATCAGTGGCGACGACCTGCAACGGAATGTGCAGGTCCTCGAAGCGCTCAGGCATGCCTGCGGGCCAAAAGGCGTGCAGAAAGCGCTCACCGTCGAACAGCAGCGGATGGGCGACGCGGGAAAGCAGCCGCTTTCGTCCGCGCGCCCGCGCATGGAGCAGGCGACGCGCGAGTCCGATGCGGTTCTTGAGAATGGCCTGGGTGTGCGTGCGCAGTTCCAAGCCGGAAAACCCTGCCGCATAGGCCGCGCCGATGATGGCGCCGATCGAAGCGCCGGCGATGGCGACCGGCCGCACGCCCATCTCATCCAGGGCTTCGAGCACGCAAATATGCGCAAGTCCGCGGGCGCCGCCGCCGCCAAGGGCGAGCGCGACGGTCTTGCCGCGATAAAGGCTCACAGGAAACTCTCCAGCGCGGCGAGCGTCGCCGCTGGCGCCTCCTCCATCGGATAGAGGCCAGAATCGATGCGCGCTTCGGCGATGTCGTCGCCCCACTCGCACCACGCGTCGAATACCGAAGGGCCGCTCGCGGGAAAGGTCGTCTCGCCTGCGATGATGAGCGTCGGCATCGCAAGTTTCTTCCCGTCTGCTTTGTCCTCTGCAAGGTGCTCGCGATCAATCGTGGCGCCGGCGCGAAAATCCTCGCAGAAGGCGTGAATGCGCGCCGGGTCGTTGAAGGCCTGACGATAGGCGGCGAGCGCGTCCGCACCGAACGGCTCCAGCGACTTCGCCTTCGTTCCATTCATCAGCGCATCGTCGAGGAAGCCGATGGGATCTAGGCCGATAAGCTCTTCGGGTCTCGGCGCCTCGGCCGCGAGGAAGCGCGCGCGTCCGACGCGCTGCAAATCTCCGTCTCCGAAATCATCGTCGACCGGCGCGATATTGACGAGCGCGATCCTGTCCAATCGGCCGGGCTGATCGAGCGCAAGCCGCTGGCCGACGCGCGCGCCCCTGTCGTGACCGACGAGTGCGAAGCGCACATGGCCGAGCGACTCCATGACGGCGACGACGTCGGCGGCCATTTCCTGCTTCGAGTAACTCTCGCCCTTCTCGCTGGCGGGGACCGCCGACCAGCCGTAGCCGCGCAAATCCATCGCAACGACTCTGAAACGCTTCGCGAGCGCCGGCGCAATCTTACGCCAGGCGACATGCGTCTCGCCGAACCCGTGCAGGAGAATCACGGGCTGCCCCTCGCCGTGGACGCGGGCGAATACCTTTCCAGCCGGCGCATCGATCCAGTGCGAAGCGAATCCGGGAAAAAAATCTACGGAATCGGACATTCCTTACAACCATCTCCTCTGGAGTGAGCGCGTTTGCGCGAACGTTATACAGTATCAGCGCCAGCGTCCTCGAAATATATATCGCTGATCGTCAAGCGACTATGTCACGAAGATCGCGCGCCTTCTCAGCTTGAAAAGCATGCTGAAGCGCTCCAATGTTGAGCAAGGTCAAAGAAGCCTCGACGCAACGTGCGCAACAAGGGAGAAAGACATGGCAAGCCAGATCGTCAACGAAGTTGTCGCCGCGAACAATGCTTATGCCGCCAATTTCGGAAAGAAGAGCGAACTTGCGCTGCCGCCGGCGCGCGGTTTCGCGATCCTGACCTGCATGGACGCGCGTCTCGATCCGGCGAAATATGCCGGCCTTTCGGAGGGCGACGCGCATGTGATCCGCAACGCCGGCGGCCGCGCTTCAGACGACGCAATTCGCTCGCTCGTCATTTCACACAAGCTGCTCGGCACCAAGGAGTGGTTTGTCATTCACCACACCAATTGCGGCATGGAGCTCTTCTGCGACGAGATCATGAGCGACTTGCTGGACGACAGTCTGGCGACGGCGAGTTTCGACGGCAAGAATTGGTCGAACCCGCAACATGGCGGCGGATGCGCAGCCGGCCATTTCATCAAGTGGCATACGATCAAGAATCAGGAGGAAAGCGTCGCGCAAGACGTCGCGCGCATCCGTTCGCATCCGCTAACGCCCAAGAACGTGCCCATTTACGGCTACATCTATGATGTGAAGACTGGAAAGATCAACGAAGTCGCCGAAGCGACCAAGGTCGGCAAGGCGGCGTAGCGCGCCGTCAACGCCAAACTCTGGATCAGTTCGCTCTGGCTCCCCGATCGCGCTTTGCGCGTCGGGGATGACAGAACGCGTATCGCAACGCCTTCTTGGCGCGACGTCTATTCGACCGCGCCGCCGCGGGCGCGCCAGCCGCCGGTGCCCGGCGCATAGTGGCGAAGATCCTTTCGTCCGGCGCTTTGCGCCTGCGCCAGCGCCTTGGCCGAACGCCCGCCCGCCTGACAGATAAGGACAACGTCGCCCTTCGGAAGCTTTGTCGGATCGAAGCTCGAGAGCGGCATGTTCTTGGCCCCCGGCACATGGCCGGCGCCATATTCATGCGGCTCGCGCACGTCGACGACGGCGCAAGATTTGTCGGCGACCACGCGACAGAAATCATCGTGCTCAATGGTCGGCGCCGCGCCGCCGCCCGCGAGTTTCGACAGGAGAGAGCCCAGAGTCATTTTCATTCCTTTCTTCTCAGGCTTGCTTTTCGGCGTCGAACTGGGAGAAGGCGGCGAGCGCGTGGCTCGCATACATCACCGACGGTCCGGCACCCATGTAGATGCTCATGGCGAGCGTCTCCATCACCTCCTCGCGCGTCGCGCCGCGCTGTGACGCGGCTTTGGCGTGAAAAGCGATGCAATCGTCGCAGCGCACTGCGACGCTGACCGCAAGCGCGATCAGTTCCTTTGTCTTCGGGTCGAGCGCGCCTTGCGCGCCCGCTGCGATCGCCATCGTCGAGAAGGCCTTCAGCACCTCGGGCGAGCCGACGCGCAATTCTCTTATGTCGGCGGAGAGCTTTTTGGCGAGCGCCGCCCAGTCTTCGATCATGAGACGCTCCTTACGACTTCGTCGTCGCGCAAGACGACGTAAATTGCGGGGATGACAAGCAGGGTCAGCGCCGTCGACGAGGCGAGGCCAAAGACGAGCGAAATGGCGAGGCCCTGGAAGATCGGATCGGTCAGGATAAAGGCTGCGCCAATGATCGCTGCGGCGGCCGTGAGAAAGATCGGCTTGAAGCGGACGGCGCCCGCCTCGATCAGCGCCGCGCGCAAGCTCATGCCGCCCGCGCGCAAATGCCGGATGAAATCGACGAGCAGGATCGAATTGCGGACGACGATTCCAGCGAGCGCGATGAAGCCGATCATCGACGTGGCGGTGAAGGCGGCGTTGAACAAGAGATGGCCGATCACAATGCCGACCAGCGTCAGCGGCACCGGCGCCAGGATGACGAGCGGCAGTTTGAACGAGCCGAACTGCGCCACGACGAGAAGATAGATGCCGAGCAGCGCCACCATGAAGGCTGCGCCCATGTCGCGGAAGGTGACATAGGTCACCTCCCACTCGCCGTCCCAGAGCAGAGTGGGTTTGGAATCATCGACCGGCTGGCCGTGATATTTGATCGTCGGCGGGCCTGAGGCGCCCCAATCGATCTTATCGATCTCGTTTTCGACCGCGAGCATTCCATAGATCGGCGCCTCAAAACGTCCGGCGACCTCGGCGCTGACCATTTCGGCGAAGCGGCCGTTATGCCGGAAAATCGGGTAAGAGCCGAGTTCGCGCGTCGCCTTGACGACATCGCCGAGCTCGACATTGGCTCCCTGACGCGCCGTGCCGCCGGCAGGCAGCGGCGTCGAGAGGATTCTTTCGCTCGGCGTCATGGCCCCGCGCGGCAACGCGACGGAAATATCGATCGGCTTGGCGCCGCCACCTTTTTGCGAGAAGCCGATCTTCACGCCGCCGACCAGCGCGGCGATCGTGTCATAAACGGCGCGCTCCTCGACGCCGTGATATTCGAGCGCTTCCTGATCGATCTCGAAGCGCAGTCGTTCGGCGCACTGGCCGAAGCTGTCGTCCGTATCGACGACGAAATCGACCGCGTCAAAAGCCTTGCGCACTTTCGCGGCAAGATCGCGCCGCGATTGCGCGTCGGGACCATAGACTTCGGCGAGTAGCGTCGACAGCACGGGCGGGCCCGGCGGCACTTCGACAACCTTGATCGCGGTATGCTCCGGCGCGGGCAGGCCTTCGAGCCTCTTGCGAATATCGAGCGCGATCGCATGGCTCGCGCGGCTGCGCTCGCTCTTCGGCTTCAGATTGATCGCGAGATCGCCCATCTCGGGCGCCCTGCGCATATAGTAATGCCGCACCAGACCGTTAAAGTTGAACGGCGCGGCCGTCCCCGCATAGGACTGAACCGAGGTCAGCTCGGGAATGTCCTTCAGGCGCTCGGCCGCCGCCGTCAGCACCCGATCCGTTTCTTCAAGCGAAGCGCCGCGCGGCAAATCGACGACCACCGCGATCTCAGACTTGTTGTCGAACGGCAGGAGCTTCACGCGCACCGTCTTCGTCACGAAAAGCCCCATGGAGAGAAGCGTCGCGAGACCGACGCCGATCAGAAACCGTTGTGACCGCTTTCGACCTTTCAGCAAGGGCGTCGCGACGCGGACGTAGAAATTGCCCATGGCGCCGCGTTCATGCGCATGGTCGTCGCCGTCGCCGCGCTCCTGCTCGAAACGCTTACCGGCGATCTTGAGCAAGAGCCATGGCGTAATCGTCATGGCGACGAAAAAGGAAAACACCATGGCGAGCGAAGCGTTCGCGGGAATGGGGCTCATATAGGGCCCCATCAGACCCGAGACGAACATCATCGGTAGTAGCGCCGCGACGATGGTGAGCGTCGCGACGATGGTCGGATTGCCGACTTCAGCGACTGCTTCGACGGCCGTGTCGATCAGGCTGCGCGAGCCGCGCATATGCCAGTGGCGCACGATGTTTTCGACGACGACGATCGCGTCGTCGACCAGAATGCCGATGGAGAAGATCAGCGCAAATAGGCTGACGCGATTGATGGTATAGCCCATCAGCCATGAGGCGAAGAGCGTGAGCAGGATGGTCGTCGGGATGATGACGAAGACGACGACGCCCTCGCGCCATCCCACCATCACCACGATGAGCGCGACGATCGAGACGGTCGCCAGCGCCAGATGGAAGAGCAGTTCATTGGCTTTTTCGGTGGCGGTCTCGCCATAGTCGCGCGTGACCGCGATTTCGATGTCGTCGGGGACGATGCGGCCTTTGACCGCCTCGAGACGATGCATGATCTCATCGGCGACGATGACGGCGTTGGCGCCCTTGCGCTTAGCGATGGCGATACTGACGGCGGGATGCTTATCGAGACCGCCCGCTGCGTTACGGGTCATCGTCCAACTGCGCCGGTCGGGTTCGGCGGCGCCGACCCGCACGTCGGCGACGTCCTTCACATAGACCGGCCGTCCATCCCTAGTGGTGAGCAGCAGCAGCCCGACGTCGGGCACGCCTTGAAGGGTCTGGCCAGCGACGACAGGCACAGCGTGATTATCTTCGCGAAACGCGCCGACCAGGAAAGAACGGTTGGCGTTGGTCAGCTTGTCGATGAGCTGGTTGAGCGTCACGCCATATTGCGACAGGCGCTCAGGATCGGGCTCGACGCGGATCTGGTTGGGACTGCCGCCGACGATATAACTCAGGCCGACGTCGTTGACCTTGGTGAGGTCGTGCTGCAATTCCTCTGCGACCTGATACAGACCATTGTCAGTCCATCGATCGGCGCGCTCGGGCTTAGCGGATAGCGTCAGCACGACGATCGCGACGTCGTCGATGCCGCGGCCGACGATCAGCGGCTCGGGAATGCCCTTCGGCAATTCGCCGATATTGGCGCGTATCTTGTCGTGGATGCGCAGCACCGCGTTGTCTTGCGGCGTGCCGACGAAGAAGCGCGCCGTGACCACCACATTGTCGTCGCGCGTCTGCGAATAGACGTGTTCGACGCCGTTGACCCCCTTGATGATGTCTTCAAGCGGGCGGGTGATGAGTTCAATTGCGTCTTCCGCCTTATAGCCGTTCGCCGACACCATGATGTCGACCATCGGCACGGAGATCTGTGGCTCCTCTTCGCGCGGGAGCGAGCGCAAAGCGATCAGCCCGACGAGAATCGAGGCGATCAGCAGCAGCGGCGTCAGCGGCGAATTGATGAAGGCGCGCGTCAGCGTTCCCGAAATGCCCGGGCGAAACTCTTCGCTCATGGCGTCGAAACCACGTCGCCGTCGTGAAGACCGGAAAGTATCTCGACGCCGTCGCCGCGCGGCTCGCCCAGCTGCACGACGATCTCCTCGCCGGAGGCGAGGCGGACAAAATCCACGCCGGCGCGACGATAGACCGCGGCGCGCGGAATGATGATCGTGTCGCGCTTGCCGGTCGTGACGTAAACGCGCGCCCGTTCGCCGACGAAATAATCGCCAAGGCCCTCGACGTCGACGTCGGCGATGACGCGGCCGCCCTGAATTTCGGGATAGACGATGCGCACGCGCCCTTGCTTGCGTTCGCCGCCCGCTTCTTCATGCAGGCCGCGCGCCCCGATCTCGACCTTGTCGCCGGCGCGCATGAAGCGCGCGTGGCGCTCGGGCAATTGCAGACGCAAAATATATTTGTCTTCGGCGATCGTCGCGATGGTTTCGCCAGGCATCACCACGCGGCCGATGGAAGCCGGAATGGTGAGAACGCGTCCCGGTCCCGGCGCGCGCACCGAGCCCTCAGCCGCCTGTTGTTCGATCACGCTGCGATCGGAGCGCAGCGCCGCAAGATTTCGTTCGCCGACATCGAGTGCGGTTTTCGCCTGGTCGAAGAGCGCCTTGGTATAGACTCCGCGCCGAAACAGCTCCTGCGCACGGCCGAAATCGGCCTGCGCCTTGTCGCGCTGCGCCTGCTGCGATTGAATGCGCTGATCGAGGGCCTGCATTTGCAGGAAGAGTTTCTGATCGACGACCGAGGCGATTTCGGCGCCGCCGGCGACGTCATCCCCCTCTTTAATCTTGAGCGCGCTCACCGTGCCGCCGATGCGCGCCCGCGCGGTCAATTGATGCGCAGGCTCGACCGAAGCGACGACGGCCTTGACGTCGTCCACCGGCGCGACGCGGACCGTGACCTCTCCGGCATTCGCGCCCAAGGCATATGCCAGCGCTGCGAGGAGCGCCGTCGGCGCGAGATATGAGCGGCCCATCTGTCTCATGGGCTCAGTTATATGCGCAAAACATAAATTAGCAATAGCGAATTTAATGTCTGACGTCGGTATGCAAAGAGGGGCGCACCGCCCCTCCTGGTTCGCAACCTGACTGACAGTCAGCCCCAAAGATTGCACCAGCCGCGCGCGCTGACGGGACCGCTCACTACGCTGCAACCCGAGGGCGGGTTGAACCAGGAGCAGTTGGCGCAGCTTTGCCGGCCGTTCGGCGCCCCGCGATAGGCGGCGGCGGCTTTGCTCGATTTCGCATGCGCTGAGGAAGGAGCGCCAAGACAGGCGCCAGCCCCCGCCGCCGCGCCCAATATCAAAAGCAATGAGCGACGCGTCGGCGCGCAAAATTCAACCATCTTCGCCTCCCTGGCCAATTCGCCCGATCCTGGACGATTCGTTTAAATTAGTTTTCCTTAATATACCGAGCGCCGCCTTCGGAATGAATGCGACATATCGCTCTTGGCGACTTTGCTGTTGGCGGCTTGCTGTTACGCCCGCGCGGGCTTGCTTGACATTTATATTCAATAATCGTAATTTAGATATCATGAATGTAAAACTGCTAGAGCTCGCGCCGAAAGCTGCGGAAGCCGAAAGCTTTCTCAAGGCCCTGGCCAACCGCCATCGGCTGATGGTGCTATGCCAGCTGCACGGCGGCGAGCTGTCGGTGACGAAGCTGCAGGAGGCGATCGGTCTCAGCCAGTCGTCGCTCTCGCAGCATCTTGCGCGGTTGCGCGAGGACAAGCTTGTCAAGACCCGCCGCGAGTCGCAAACGATCTACTATTCCCTGGCCGACGGCAACGTCTCGCGGATCATTGGGCTGCTCTATGAAATGTTTTGCGCCGAGCAGTGCGGCAAGCCGGCTAAACCGCGCGCACGGGCCAAATTGAAGGAACTCACGCCATGAGCATTCGTCATGAGCATTGATCGCATTGTTATGGCCTTCGCCGGGACCATGGTCCTCCTCAGTCTGCTCTTGGCCCAGTTGTTTAGTCCGTGGTGGCTCTTGCTCACCGCTTTCGTCGGCGTCAATCTGCTGCAGGCGGCCTTCACCGGCCTCTGCCCATTGGCGATTGCGCTGAAGCGCTACGGCGCCAAATCAGGCGCGGCCTTCTAGACGTCATCGACATACAGCTGCGTGCGTTAGCCATGCGCGGCGCGCTCAAGTGAAGACTTTGGATCGTTAGCGACGAAGGGCAGATGATGCCGTCCGATTGGGTCGACGAAACGCCCTCCTTGCGCAGCCTCGACGCCGCGACGAAGGCGCTCCTGCGCGACGCGGCCGTGCGCAAGCACATACCGCGCGGCGCCGTGCTGTTTCGGCCCGGCGATCAATGCGCGCAATTTCCGCTGATCGTTTCAGGCTCGGTGCGCGTGCAGCGGGTGACCGAATCGGGGCGCGAGATCGTGCTCTACCGCGTTGGCGCGAATGAAACCTGCATCCTGACCACGGCCTCGCTGATTTCGGACGACGCCTATGCCGCCGAAGGCGTCGCCGAGACCGACGTTGTCGCCTATGTCGTGCCGGCCGATCGCTTCAGCGCGCTGATGAATGTGTCCCAAGATTTTCGCGCGCTGGTGTTCGATGGTTACGGCAAGCGGCTCGCCGAGCTGATGTCGCGCATCGAGGAGATCGTCTGCACGCGCATCAACGTCCGGTTAGCTGAACGTCTGCTCGCGCTGCGCGACGCGCGCGACAAGATCGCCGCCACACAGCAGGCGCTCGCCGCCGATCTTGGCACGGCGCGCGAGGTAATCGGCCGCACGCTGAAGACCTTTGAGCGCTCAGGCTGGGTGAAATTGTCGCGCGGCGGCGCTGAAATCGTCAATCTCGCGGCATTGCGCTCGCTCTGCGACGCACAGCGTGACTAAGTCGCGGACACGCGCGCTACGATCACGCATCTCAGTGTTAGCAGCGCACCGTCAGCGCAAAAAAACTGTACGCGCAACGCGCGGGGAGGAACGTAAATGGCTCATATCGTCATCATGGGCGCGGGGATCGGCGGCGTCGCCGCAGCGATCGAAGTTCGTGAGGGACTTGCAAAGCAGCATCAGGTAACGGTCGTCTCCGAACTTGAGAACTTTCAGTTCACGCCGTCCAATCCCTGGCTCGCCGTGCAGTGGCGCAAACCCGAGGAGCTCAAGGTTCCACTCGCGCCGGTGTTCAAGCGAAAGAACATCGCGTTCATCCCCGTTGGCGCGAAGCGCGTTCTGCCTGACGAAAATCGGCTTGAGCTGACGAATGGCGAGAGCGTCACCTATGATTATCTCGTCATTGCGACTGGTCCGAAGCTCGCCTTCGAAGAAGTGCCAGGGCTCGGGCCTCACGGCGGCCATACGCATTCGATCTGCACGCTGCAGCATGCCGAGACCGCATCGAAAGCCTATGAAGAATTCTGCAAGGATCCCGGCCCGATCATCATCGGCGCGGCGCCCGGCGTCTCCTGCTTCGGTCCGGCCTATGAATACGCCATGATCCTTTCGACCGATCTGCGCCGGCGTGGCATACGCCACAAGGTGCCGATGACCTATATCACCTCGGAGCCTTATATCGGCCATCTGGGGCTAGGCGGCGTCGGCGATACGAAGGGGATGCTTGAATCGGCGTTCCGAGATCGCGACATCAAGTGGATCGTCAACGCCAAGACGACCGCGATCGAACCTGGGCTTCTCAAATGCGCCGAGCTTGACGACCTGGGGCAGGTCAAGAAAGAGCACGAAGTGGCCTTCAAATTCGCGATGATGATGCCGGCGTTCAAAGGCGTTGACGCGCTTACGGGCGTCGAGGGGCTTGTCAATCCGCGCGGTTTCGTCATCATCGACAAAAATCAGCGCAATCCCAAATACCCGAATGTCTTTGGCGTCGGCGTGTGCGTCGCGATCCCGCCTGTCGAGGCGACGCCGGTGCCGACCGGCACGCCGAAGACCGGCTATATGATCGAGTCGATGGTGACGGCGACGGCGCATAACATCGCCGCGCTGATCGCGGGGCGCGACGCGAAAGAAGAAGGCACGTGGAACGCGGTTTGCTTGGCGGATTTCGGCGACAGGGGAGTCGCCTTCGTCGCGAAGCCGCAAATTCCGCCGCGTAACGTCAACTGGTCGAGCGAGGGACGGTGGGTGCATCTCGCCAAGGTCGCTTATGAAAAATACTTCCTTCGCAAGGTCCGCAAGGGACAGAGCGAGCCCGTGTACGAGCGTTACATCATGAAGCTGCTCGGCATCGAACGGTTGCGACGAGCCTTGTCATAAAGGGCGCGGGCGGCCATGCAATGCTGGGGGAGAGTCCATGCGGATACGACCCTTGGGGCGCGAGATCGTCGTTGCGCTTGCTTTCAAGCTTGTGGCGCTCATCGCGCTCTATGTCCTGTTCTTCGGTCCTGCCCATCGCATCAAGGTGACGCCGGCTGAGATGGCGGAAGCGCTTTCCGTCGCGGCGCCGCGCTGACATCCGTCAGGAGTTTCCAAATGTTCGAACTCGACGTCGTCACGCTCTCGCGCCTGCAATTTGCGCTGACGGCGATGTATCACTTCCTGTTCGTGCCGCTGACGCTCGGCCTCGCGTTGCTGCTCGCCATCATGGAAAGCGTCTATGTGATGACAGGGCGCGTCGTCTGGCGCGAGGCGACGCAATTCTGGGGCACGCTGTTTGGCATCAACTTCGCCATGGGCGTCGCCACCGGCGTCACCATGGAGTTCCAGTTCGGCACCAATTGGGCCTATTACTCGCATTATGTCGGCGACATTTTCGGCGCGCCGCTGGCCATCGAAGGTCTGATGGCGTTCTTTCTAGAGGCGACCTTCGTCGGGCTGTTCTTCTTCGGCTGGAAGCGCTTAAGCAAGGTGCAGCATCTCGTCGTCACCTGGCTCGTGGCGCTCGGCGCCAATTTTTCGGCGCTGTGGATTCTCGTCGCCAACGCCTGGATGCAGAACCCGGTCGGCGCCGCGTTCAATCCACAAACGATGCGCATGGAACTCACCTCTTTCGCCGAGGTATTGTTCAATCCGGTTGCCCAGTCGAAATTCGTTCACACGGTCAGCGCCGGCTATGTCACCGGCGCGATGTTCGTCATGTCGATCGGCGCCTATTACATATTGAACCGTCGTCACCTTGCTATCGCCCGGCGCTCGCTAACCGTCGCCGCAAGTTTCGGGCTGGCTTCCGCGCTCTCGGTTGTCGTGCTCGGCGATGAGAGCGGCTACACGGCGGGCGAGAACCAGAAGATGAAGATCGCCGCGATCGAGGCGATGTGGGAGACGGAGCCCCCGCCGGCGTCCTTTACGGTCTTCGGCTTTCCCGATCTCAAGAGCGAGACGACGAAAGACGAGATCCGAATCCCCTGGGTTCTGGGGCTGATCGCAACGCGTTCGCTCGACAAGCCTGTAGAAGGCGTGAAGGCTCTTGTCGAACGGGCCGAGACTCGCATCCGCAACGGCATGGCCGGCTATCAGTGGCTTGCGAAAGAAGGCGGCCGTCCCAACGCCGCGGTTCCGCCGGAACTCGAAGCCTCTATGCGCGACGTCGGCCATTCGCTGCTCGTCAAGCGCATCAGGCCCGATATCGAGAATGCGACCAACGCGCAGATTCATGAAGCTGCGCTTACGACGATTCCCGACGTGCCGGTGCTTTTCTGGTCGTTCCGCATCATGGTGGCGCTGGGGTTCTATTTCATCGCGCTGTTCGCCGTCGCGTTCTATCTGTCGAGCAAGCGCCGCTGCGGGAAGCCATGGTTCCTGCGCCTGACGATGTATAGCCTGCCGCTGCCCTGGGTCGCCGCCGAACTCGGCTGGATCGTCGCCGAATATGGACGGCAGCCGTGGATCATCGACGCGACGATGCCGACCTTCCTCGGCGTCTCGAATGTCCCTGCGTCGAATGTCGCGGCGAGCCTAGCTGCCTTCGTCCTGTTCTACAGCGCGCTCGCTATCATCGATGTCGCGCTGATCGTCAAATATGTCCGCATCGGCCCGCAGTCGGAAGAGCCTCACTCCTCGGGCGCGCCGGCGCTTCCGGCGCCGGCGTCGGCCAAAAACCTCTAAAGAAAGGCCGATGCAATGCTCGACTATATGACGCTTCGTCTCATCTGGTGGGCGCTGCTTGGCGTACTGCTCGCGGGCTTCGCCGTCCTCGACGGTTTCGACATTGGCGTCGCCATGCTGCATCCCTTCATCGCCCGCAGCGACGCGCAGCGGCGTGTGACGCTGAACACGATCGGTCCCGTCTGGGAGGGCAATCAAGTCTGGTTCATTCTCGGAGGCGGCGCCGTCTTCGCCGCTTGGCCGCCGCTCTATGCGGTGTCCTTCTCCGGATTTTATCTCGCGATGCTGCTTGTCCTCATCGGCTTCATCCTGCGGCCCGTCGCCATCGTATTTCGCGGCAAGAGGGAAGAACGCGGCTGGCGCGAGACCTGGGACTGGCTGTTCTTCGTTTCGGGCGTTGTCCCCGCGCTGATCTTCGGCGTCGCCTTTGGCAACCTTCTGCAGGGCGTTCCCTTTCATTTCGATCAGACGCTGCGCGCGACCTATGAGGGCGGCCTTCTCGGCCTCCTCAATCCCTTCGCTTTGCTCTGCGGCATCGTCAGTGTGACGATGCTCGCAATGCAGGGCGCCGCTTGGCTCAGCGTGAAGAGCGAGGGCGATGTCGCCGTCCGCGCCCGCCGATATGGCGCAATCGCCGCGATCCTGCTTGTTCTGCTGATCTCGGTGGCGGGACTATGGACGTTGTTCGGCGTCGAAGGCTATCGGATCGCCGGCGCGATCGACTACGCGGGTCCCTCCAATCCGCTGGCGAAGACAGTGACGCGGGAAGCCGGCGCCTGGCTCGACAACTACCGCGCATATCGCTGGATGATCGCCGCGCCCGCCGCCGCTTATGCGGGCGCGCTTGTTGCGGCGCTGGCTTTCGCCTTCGCGGCAAGAAGGATCGCGCTTCTCGCCAGCAGCCTGTCGGTCGCCGGGGTTGCGGCGATGGCGGGCTTCAGCATGTTCCCCTTCCTGCTGCCGTCGTCCACTCAGCCGAGCCAAAGCCTGACGGTTTGGGACGCCTCGTCCAGCAAAGCGACTCTTTCGCTCATGCTTGTGGCGGTGATCGTTTTTCTGCCGATCGTTCTCGCCTACACGAGTTGGGTCTACTACGTGCTGCGCGGCGCAGTGAGCGAGGCGGCGATCCGTCGCGGCGACGACTATTATTATTAAGCGGGAGGAAGCGCGGCATGTGGTATTTTTCCTGGATATTGGGGCTGGGGCTCGCCTGCGCCTTCGCCATCCTCAACGCCATGTGGCTCGAACTCGACGACGACGACGACAGGCAAAAATAGACGGCCGCGCGTTAAGCGACATAGTCGCTGAGAGCGTTCACGCAAAGCGATAGGCTCGCATGGCCGCATCAGGAAGGGAGACAGTCATGGAAGCCAATATCGGAAAGACCGATCGGATCATCCGCATCGTCGCCGGCCTCTTGTTGCTCAGTCTCGTCTTTGTCGGTCCGCAAACGCTGTGGGGTCTCGTCGGGCTGATCCCGCTGGCGACGGCCTTCATCAACTTCTGCCCTGCCTACAAGCTTCTAGGCATGGATACGCTCGGCAAATAGTTCGGGGAAAGAGCTTGCAAAATTCGCGCGCCGGCCACGGCGCGGGTAAGATCGCAAATGCGGCCGGCGCTGTGCTGGGCGCGATTCGACGCCGGCGGCGAGCGTTAAATCATAGATGAACCAAACGGCGATCACCTTTCACGCGCGCGGCATGCATTGCCACGGCTGCGAACATGTCATCGAAGCGGCGATCAGAAAGCTCGCCGGGGTGCGTAGCGTCTCGGCGAGCTATCCGACGGAAACGATCGTCGTTGACTATGACGCCGATGCGACGAATTTCAGCGCAATCCGCGAGAGTGTCGAGCAGAACGGCTATCGCGTCGTTCTGACCGAAGACGCGCAGCGCCGGCGTTCGCCTTTCATCAGATTGGCGATCATCGTCGCGGCGCTCGCCGGACTCGCCGCGCTTATCCTCTTCGACACGCGTTGGATCAGCGCTGACGGCGAACCCGACATCGCCCAGCATATGAGTCTTGGTCTGCTCTTCCTTTTGGGGCTGCTGACCGGGTTCCACTGTGTGGGAATGTGTGGCGGCTTTGTCGTCAGCTACGTAACTGCCGATGCGCGCGCCGGGCGCTCGTCTTTCGTCTCGCACCTCGCCTATGGCGCGGGAAAAACTTTGTCTTACGCGACGATCGGCGCCGCCTTCGGCTGGCTCGGCGCCTTCATCGCGTTCACGCCGATGTTGCGCGGCCTTGCGGGAGCTGCGGCAGGCGCGTTCCTCATCGTTTTTGGGCTCAATATGCTCGGCCTGTTCGCGCCGCTGCGCCGCTTTCGGTTCGGCCTGCCGCGACCGCTCCAGAACTGGGTGAACCGAGAGGCGAGCGGACGTCACCGGCCTTTCGTGATCGGCCTGCTCAACGGGCTGATGATCGCCTGCGGTCCGTTGCAGGCGATGTATGTGATGGCGGCGGGAACGGGCAGCCCGGTCGAAGGCGCGAAGACGTTGTTCGTCTTTGGTCTGGGGACCTTGCCGGTGATGCTCGCCTTCGGCGCCTTGACGACGGTGCTTTCAAGCGCCGTGACCCACCGCCTGCTGACGGCCTCGGGCGTGATTGTCGTCGCGCTCGGCGCGGTGATGATCAATCGCGGACTGATCCTCACCGGCTCGGGCGCCGATCTCGCGTCGCTGATGACGAGCTGGCGGCGCCCCGCCCCCGTTGAACTTCCGCAGTCGCAAGAGGCCCCCACCGCACCGAAGACGCAAACGATCGAGATGGAGGCCAATGGCCTTGGCTTTACGCCCAACCGCTTCACGCTGCTGCGCGGCGTGCCGGTGAAATGGGTGATCAACGCGACGGAAGTGACAAATTGCAACCATCGGATTGTCGTTCCATCCTTGAAACTCGAATTTGACATCAAGCCAGGACGGCAGACCATCGAATTCACGCCGGAAAAGGCAGGCGTCATTCCGTGGAGCTGCTGGATGGGCATGTTGCGCGGCGAGTTCGTCGTCGCCGACACGCCGCTGGCGACCGCCTCTCAGCAAACCGAACCTGTCGCCGCGGGCGTTCCGTGCGCGCCCCATTCCACGCAGAGCGCGCCGGCATCCGCCGCAGCACCAACCTATGCCGTGCGACGCGGCGATACGCTGCGCGCCATCGCAAAGCGGCTCTATGGCGACAAAAAGCGCTGGCGCGACATCGCCGCCGCCAATCCGTCGCTCAATCATAAGAAGTTGCGCCAAGGGCAAATCATCAATCTGCCCGCCGGCGCG
The DNA here is from genome assembly GCF_021731785.1 of Methylocystis sp. Lineage (GTDB taxonomy): Bacteria > Pseudomonadota > Alphaproteobacteria > Rhizobiales > Beijerinckiaceae > Methylocystis. Next base: position 45,219 of record NZ_JAKFWS010000008.1, on the reverse strand, counting down.
CAGCCGTGACGATTCGTCTCGCGCGCGGCGCCGCGTCGCGCGCTACGCTTGCCGCGGTCAAAAGGAGGGGGAGGCCATGAGCAGAAGATTGCTTTTCGCCGCGGCTTGCGGGCTGACATTCTTCGCCGCCGCCGCAATCGCCGGCGACGACGACCATCGCGAGCATATGAAGCATATGGACATGGACCATATGAAAATGTCGCCGAAAATGAGCGACACGCGCCAGGAGGTCGATCTTCCGTCGCCGATGCGCGCGCACATGCTCTCCCATATGCGCGGCCACGCCGAGGCCGTCGCCGAAATTCTTGCGGCGCTCGCCAAAGGCGACGGCGCGGCGGCCGCAAAGATCGCCGATGCGCGTCTCAGCCTGGCGTCTCCTGGCGCGGCCGCGTGCAAGCCGAACGCCAAGAGCGGCGAACTAGGCGAAATGCCGGCGATGATGGCTTCGCACATGCCCGACGAGATGCGCGGGCTTGGCCTGACGATGCATGAGCAGGCGAGCAAATTCGCGCAGGAGGCGGCGAAGATCGGGCCCGGCGGCGACATGCGGCCGGCGCTTGCCGAATTGTCGCAAGTCATGCAAGCCTGCAACGCCTGTCACGCCGCCTATCGCCTCGACTAGCGCGGGCGTGCGGCGCTAGAGCGCGCTCGCGAAAAAGTGGACGCCGGTTTTTCGCGCAAAGCGCGCTCTAAATTTATGTGAACGATCACGTCATCTGGATTTGGGCGAATTCGCCCAAATCCAGCGTGATCTGGGAGCCGGCCGTGCGCATCGTGACTTGGAACGTCAATTCCGTCAGGCAGCGACTCGCGCCGCTTCTCGCTTTCCTGCGCGACGCGGCGCCAGACGTCGTTTGTCTGCAGGAAACGAAGTGCGAGGATCACGCTTTTCCTCGGCTCGAAATCGAAGACGCCGGATATAATGTCGCCGTCCACGGGCAGAAGGGCTTCAACGGCGTCGCGCTGCTTTCGAAATCGCCGCTTCAGGACCTGACCCTCGGCCTGCCCGGTTTCGACGGCGAGGCGCAATCGCGCTACATCGAGGCGATCATCGAAGACGGCGCCGGCGGCGTCATGCGCGTCGCCTCCATCTACGCGCCGAACGGAAATCCGCCGCATACGCAGAAGTATTCTTATAAGCTTGCCTTCATGGAGAGCCTGACGCGCCATGCGGAGGCGCTGCTGCGGCTTGAAGAGCCGACGGTTCTCGCCGGCGACTACAATGTCATTCCGGAAGCGCGCGACGTCTATGAAGCGTCGGCATGGATTGGCGACGCATTATTTCTTCCGCAGACGCGGGCCGCCTATCAGCGCCTGATCAATCTCGGCTACGCCGATGCGCTGCGCGCCACGTCGGACGAAGGCGGGCTCTATACATTTTGGGATTATCAGGCCGGCGCCTGGCAGAAGAACAAGGGTCTGCGCATCGATCACCTGCTGCTCTCGCCGCGCGCCGCCGACCGGCTGGCGGACGTGGAAATCGTCAAATCGATGCGCGCCGGCGACAAGCCCTCCGATCACGTCGCGATCTACGCCGATTTCGCCGCATAGTCGAGAATGCCGAGGTCGGCGCCGCTGCGCCAGAGCACGTATAGCGCGACCGCCAATATGACCGTCGCGAAGACCGCGTTCAACGCGCCGCGCATTTTTGACAGGCGTCGCGCAACCGCGGCGCCGACAAGACCGCCGAATGCGCCGCCGATCACCAGCGTTCCGGCGAGCTCCCAATCCACCAGGCCTGAATAGGCGTAGTTCGCCGCCGTCGTCACCGCGAAGGCGGCGACCGCGACAAGCGACGAGCCGATGGCGTTGAGGATCGGCATGTCGGACGCGAACATCAGCCCCGGCACGATCAGGAAGCCGCCGCCGATGCCGAAGAAGCCGGAAAGCGCGCCGGCGGTCAGGCCGGCGCCGACGAGCCGGGGGAAATTCTCGCGATTGAGCCTGACGCCCGGATAGCCCGGCGCGCCCCGGCGGCGAAGCATCAGATAGGATACGACGATCATCAACAATGCGAAGAGCGCGAGCAGCTTCTCGCCATTCATGATCTTGCCGAGAGTCGATCCGGCGAATGCGCCGGCGATCCCGAAAAGCGCAAAGATCGACGCGCAGCGCCATTTGATCGTGCGCGCCCGCGTATGGTTGGCGAGGCTCATCAGCGCGTTGACCGCGACCGCCGCCGCGCTTGAGCCGATCGCGACATGCGGATTTGGAACGCCGACGAAATAGACGAGAAGCGGCACGGCCAGAACGGAGCCGCCGCCGCCGACAAGACCAAGCGTAAGGCCGACGAGGCCCCCGGAAATCAAACCGAGCACGGCCTCGAGGGGCAGAGCCGTCAGCATGTCGCGCGTTCCTCATACAATATTAGATATTGCTTATTTAGGTATATCGCATATATACGATGCGGCGCAAGCCCGAAGAACCGGGAAGCGCTTGAGCGCAGCAATGAAGGAGAGAGCGATGCCGCAAGCGCCGTCGGTGAAGGGCTTTTTCGACGAGGCAACCAGCACGATCACTTATCTTGTCAGCGACCCCGCCACGAAGCGGGCGGCGATCGTCGATCCCGTGCTCGACTACGACCCAGCGAGCGGCGTCGCCGATTCGCATTCGATCGACGCAATCCTCGCCGAGGCGGCGCGCGAAGGCTTATCAATCGACTGGGCGCTCGAAACTCACGCGCACGCCGACCATATTTCCGCCGCCCAGATCGTCAAGGCGGCGACGGGCGCCAAGATCGGCATCGGCGAACACATCGACAAAGTCCAGAAGCTGTTCAAGCCGGTTTTCGACGCGCAGGATGTAGAGGCTGACGGCGGCGGCTTCGATCGCCTCTTCAAAGACGGCGAGCGGTTCAAGATCGGCGAGATCGAATGCGAAGCGATCTATACGCCCGGCCACACGCCGGCCGACGTGTCATATAAGATCGGCGACGCCGTCTTCGTCGGAGACACGCTGTTCATGCCCGACTATGGGACGGCCCGAGCGGATTTCCCGGGCGGCGACGCACATGCGCTTTACCGGTCGATCCGCCGCATTCTTTCGCTCCCCCCGCAGACGCGGCTCTTCATGTGTCACGATTACAAAGCGCCTGGACGGGATGTCTACGCCTGGGAGACGACGGTCGGCGAAGAGCGCGCCGAAAATGTGCAGATCAAGGACGGCGTCAGCGAAGAAGAATTCGTCGGTGGTCGACAGAAGCGGGACAAGGCGCTTGACGCGCCGCAGCTGCTGCTGCCCTCGATTCAGGTCAACATTCGCGCCGGCAAGTTTCCGCCGCCGCACGCGAACGGCGGACGTTTCTTGACGATTCCGGTAAAGCTCAAAGGCGCAGCGGCGCGCGCCGGCTGACGAATTCAGTTGCGTTCGCGAAGATAGCCCTCGAGCATGGCACCCGCCGTCCTGCGGTCGGCTTCGCTCGCGGAATTCAGCGCTTCGGCGTGCAAATCGACGATCCATCGATCGCCGGCCGCGCCGCCTGCCGCGTCTCGCGCCAGCGTCAGATACATCAGCCCGCGCGCGCGCTCCGGCTCGCCATTCGCCTCGCCGGTGAACATCATCCGGCCGAGCAGCGCCTGCGCCTGCGGGTGCCCCTTGCGCGCCGCCAGCTCCAGCCAGTTCACGCCCTGCCGGAGGTTCTTCTTCACCCCGGCGCCTTCGAGATACATGCGCGCCAGATCGTACTGCGCGTCAGCGTTGCCGAAATAGGTCGCAGCATAGCGGAACAGATCGAAGGCGCGGTCGAGATCGGGCTTGATCTTTGCGCCTGGCACGCCGTCGCGCAGATAAACGCCGACGGCGACAAAGGCGCTTGCCGCCATCGACCGTTCGCGCGGATCAGGTTCGTCGTCGGCGTAATGATCGACAATTTGCGAGAAATATTCATAGGCCTTGGCGTCGTCGCGAACGACTCCGTCGCCCTCGGCGTACATCCGGCCCAGCTTCCATTGCGCCAGCGGCTCGCCGCCCTCGGCGGCGTAGCGCAGCGCGGCGACGGAGGTCGCCGGGTCGCCGGCATGGTAGCTTTCCAGACCCGCGCGCAACGCCGCGCGGGGATCCTTGAACATCGGGAGAGGCTGTGAGCCGGCCTTCGCGGTCGCGCGCGGCGAATCCAGCGCGGGCGCAGGCGCCGCAAAGGCCGTCAGGAGCAAGCCCAGGCTCGTCGCCAAAAGGCATATCGGCAACGTCACCCGCCCGCTGCGCCGAGAGGTTGACATCAGCCCCTTATGAATAGCAGCGACCATAATGCTCCGACTTTCCTCAACCTGAAGGACGCCCGACGTCTCAAGGCCGTACGCCAGCCGCCACCGCTGATCAGCGAGAGGGAAAGAAGGAACCTGCGGCCGAAAGCGAAATCTTTCGGCGCTTGTCTCCGCATCTCGAATGAGCTTGTGACACAAGCACCTTAGCTCAGCTTTTGTGTCTGAAAAGGGGCTAGCGTAATGTCAGCTGCGGGGCAGCCGCTAATCTATTTAAGTGTTGCAATCGGATCACATAGCTGTTGCAGAAATGCCGCGCCGGCTCTCGGCGCGCGCGTCCTCCTGACGCAAGCTTCCGTCCAGGCGCGGCATATCCCCCGGCTCGCGCTTGTGCTTTCATGCGAGTCGAATCGACCGCTCGCGTTTCAAGGAAACCACATGCAGCTTCGACGCCTGACGCTCGCAACGGCGCTCGCCGCAGGCAGCGCAATATTCGCAACCTTCGCCCTTGCGGCCGGGGACGCCCCTCGCGGCGAGGTGATCGCGAAGCGGTGGTGCGCGTCGTGCCATGTGGTGACGTCGGACCAGGCCAGCGCCTCTGCCGACGCCCCATCCTTCTTCGACATCGCCCAGCGTCGGACGGACAAGAAGAAGCTGAGCCATTTTCTGATGGATCCGCATCCGCCGATGCCCGACATGCATCTGTCGCGCAAGGAGATCGACGACATCGTCTCCTATATCCGCAGTCTCGACCCGCGCCCGCAGCCGCCGCTCGAGCCCGACGGGAAGGACAACGAGCTTCCCAAGAAGGGGTAAGCGCCGGTCTCGCTTTACGCCGCAAGGCGTCCGCGCTAGAGCGGGCAATGGCCTATATCGTCAAGGAAGCCTTTAAAACGCTGCAGGGGGAAGGCGTTAACGCGGGCCGCGCCGCAGTCTTCTGCCGCTTCGCCGGCTGCAATCTGTGGAGCGGGCGCGAAGAGGATCGCGCCGCTGCGCAATGCCAGTTTTGCGATACCGACTTTATCGGCTTCGAAGGCGAAGGCGGCGGCAAGTTCGCGGACGCGGCGGCGCTTGCCCAACATCTGGCTTGGCTGTGGGGCGAGGCCCGCGAGCGGCGCTTCGCGGTGCTGACTGGCGGCGAGCCGATGTTGCAGATCGACGAGGCGCTGATCGCCGCGCTTCACGCGCAAGGGTTCGAGATCGCCATTGAGACGAACGGCACGCTGCCCGTCATCCCGGAGATCGACTGGATCTGCGTGTCGCCCAAGGCCGGCGCCCCGCTGGCGCAGACGAGCGGCGCGGAGTTGAAGCTCGTCTTCCCTCAGCAAGGGGGCGACCCCGCCGCCTATGAGCGCCTCGACTTCGAGCATTTTCTGCTGCAGCCCATGGACGGGCCGAATGTTTCGCGCAATACGGAGGCCGCGGTCAGCTATTGCCTGGCGCATCCGCGCTGGCGTCTGTCTGTGCAAACCCACAAGGCGATCGGGGTGAAGTGAGAAGTGTCGACGTTCGAGATCTTTCGCGAATTCTATTTCGAGGCGGCGCACGCCCTTTATGATCCCGAGGCTCCGGAGGGCGGCAAATACCGCAATCTCCATGGCCATTCCTTTCGCGTCCGCGTCACTTTGCGCGGCGAACGTACGTTTGAAGAGGAATGGGTGATGGACCTCGGCAAGCTTGGCCGCAGGCTGGCGGCGCTGCGTGAACGCCTCGATCACTCTTTTCTCAACGACCTCGAAGGGCTGGGAAAGCCGACGCTCGAAAACCTCTGCGCCTATATCTGGCGCGACCTCGCGCCCGAACTGCCGGGCCTTGCCGAGGTCGGCGTCTTTCGGGACAGCTGTTTCGAAGGGTGTGTGTACCGCGGCACCTGGTAGGCTGTTTTTCTCGCGCTGCAGCGGGGTTGCGGCCCGATCCGCGGCGCATCGCCGCTATTGCGCAAGGGCGACGCGGTCTCTACGCTTGAGCGCTCATTTTGTGCAAAACGCCCACCGAGGCGGCGGCGACGACAGTCCGCACCAAAAAGAGTGGGGAGCGAGGGATCCTGAGGATATGGCGAACAACAAAGTCATTACCGCCGACGAGGCGATTGCGCTCATTCGCGACAATGACGTCGTAACCACCACGGGCTTTGTCCAGAGCTGCATTCCCGAAGCCCTGCACGCCGCTTTGGAGAAGCGCTTCGTCGAGAGCCAGCATCCGCGCGACCTCACGCTGATCATGACGGCCGGCGCCGGCGACTCCAAGGGTCTCGGCACGGGGCGCTTCCATCACGAGGGGCTGCTGCGCCGGGTGATCGCCGCCAATTTCGGCCGCATGCCGAAAGTCGCTCAGGCGGCGCAGGAAAACAAAATCTGCGGCTACAATCTCCCGCAGGGAGTCATCTCGCAGCTCTACCGCGCCTGCGCCGCAGGCCAGCCGGGGCTCTTCTCCAAGGTCGGCCTTTACACCTATGTCGATCCGCGCTTTGGCGGCGGCAAGGTGAACGACCGCACCAAGGAGGACATGGTCAAATATCACAACATCATGGGCGAGGAGTGGCTCTTTTATATCGCCACCAAGATCGACGTCGCGTTCATTCGCGGCACCTCGGCCGATCCTTCCGGCAATATTTCGATGGAGCGCGAAGCGCTCGTCCTCGACAATCTCGCTCAGGCCATGGCGGCCCATAACAATGGCGGCCTCGTCATCGCGCAGGTCGAGCGCATTGTCGAACAGGGTTCGATCAAGCCGAAGGACGTGCATATCCCGGGCATTCTCGTCTCGGCCGTCGTCGTCGCCGATCCGCCGGAAATGCACCGCATGAACTACGGCGTGATCCACAATCCGGCGCTTGCGGGCGAAGTCCGCGTGCCGGTCGAAAAATTCGCCAAAATGCCGCTCGACGAGCGCAAGGTCATCGCGCGCCGCGCCAGTTTCGAGCTGCCGCCGAACGGCGTGGTGAATCTCGGCGTCGGCGCGCCGGAAGGCATCGCCGCCGTCGCCAACGAAGAAAAGATGACGCCCTACATCACGCTGACAACGGAAGCCGGGGCCATCGGCGGCGTGCTCGCTTCAGGTTCGAGCTTCGGCGCCGCGACCAACGCCGACGCGATCATTCAGCAAAACCAGCAGTTCGACTTCTATGATGGCGGCGGTCTCGACATGACCTGCCTCGGCATGGCCGAGTGCGACCTGCAGGGCAACGTCAACACCTCGAAATTCGGGGGACGCCTCAATGGCTGCGGCGGCTTCATCAACATCAGCCAGAACGCGCGCCTCGTCGTTTACGCCGGCACCTTCACCAATGGCGGACTGCGCGTGGAAATCGCCGACGGCAAGGTGAACATTCTGCAGGAAGGCCGGAACAAGAAGTTCCTCAACGCCGTCGAGCAGATCACCTTCTCCGGCAAATTCGCGCAAAAGCGCAAGCAGCCGGTCTATTACGTCACCGAACGCTGCGTATTCAAGCTCGTCGACAAGGGCCTTGAACTGATCGAGTTCGCGCCGGGGATCGATATCGACAAGGACATCCTCGCGCATATGGACTTCAAGCCGATCATCGAACACCCCGAATTGATGGACAAGCGCATCTTCATCGACGAGCCGATGGGGCTGCTGGGCGACCTCATCAATCTCAACATGTCCGATCGCGTTACCTATGATGCGGACCGCAACATTCTGTTCGTCAATCTCGAAGGCTGGCACGCCCGCACCAAGAAGGACATCGACGATCTGCGCAAGACGCTGATCGAGGCGTCGGAAAAAGTCGGGAAGCGCGTCAACTCCGTCGTCAATCATGACGGCTGGAAAATCAACGAAGCGCTTTACGACGATTACGCCGAAATGATCGACGATATGAGCCAGCACTACTATCTGACGACAACCCGTTATGCGACGAGCGCCTTCGCGCGCTTGAAGATGAAAGAGGCGCTGTCCAAGCGCGGTTTGCAGCCGCATGTCTTCGAGCGGCGCGAGGCTGCCGAGAGCTTCCTCGAAGTCGTCAGCAAGGAAGAAGAGAAGGCGCCGGCGTAAGCCGGCGGCTGCGGACGGCGTGTGATCACGCTGCTTTTGGGCCGGAATCGCCCAAATGCAGATCATGTGATCGATCTTAAAGGCTTAGAACTCCTTCGGGCTCAGCTTTTCGCGAGCAGCGCTCTAACCGCGTCGGCGGCGCCGCCCGTCCGCTCAAATTAAATCGGTCGGCTCAAAATAAATCAGGCCCCGTGGCGCGGAGGCTCACGGGGCCGTTTGCTCCTCGAGCGGAAGCAAGTCTGGATTGTCCAGTCTGGGTTCGGGCACCCGACGCTTGGCCTTCGCTACGGCCGCCCGGCAGGATGTCGGAATATTTGGGGGATGGACGGATCAAGCAGCTGCTCTTGCCCGCCCAGTGACCGGAACCAAACGCCGGTCAACGGTCTGACCCGGTGGCGTCATGCTCCTCTCGCAACGATGTTGCTCGGTTCGGCCTGACAACAGGGGCGTGTAGGCCGGTCCTGGATCGCAATCGCCTCGAGGTCCCGCCCGAGCGAGCCTGCCGATCATGCTGTCCGATCGACAGGTGCGATGCAGGTGAAAGCATGAACCCGCTTTCCCATCCGGTCAAGCGCCACGTCGCCGAAAACGCTCACGTCAGTTGCGCCCCGATGATTTGACGTATATAGATATCTTTATGTCTAACGGAGATACCATGAAGCCCGCGGCTAAATTGTCCCTCGAACCGACGCTTGCGGCGCTGAACGCCGCTGGAGAGGAGACGCGCCTGCGGCTCCTGGCGTTGCTCGCCCAATCCGAGCTGACGGTGAGCGAGGTCGTGGCGATCCTGGGCCAATCTCAGCCGCGCGTCTCTCGCCATCTCAGGCTTCTCGTCGAGGCGGGCCTGATCGAGCGCCGTCGCGAAGGAGCCTGGGCCTTCTTCCGCCTGTCGCCGGCCGGACCTGCCGGGGCCCTTGCGCGCGCAATTGTCGGCTGGCTCGAGGCAGACGACGCCCTTCTCGCCGGCGACCGCGCCCGGCTCGCGCAGGTGCGCCAGGCTCGCGCCGAGAACGCCGCCCGCTATTTCGCCGCCCACGCCGCGGAGTGGGACCACATTCGCGCGCTGCACGTTCCCGAGGAGCGCGTCGAAGAGGCGATGCGCGACGTCGTCGGCGACGCGCCGGTGCGCAACCTTCTCGATCTCGGCGCCGGCGCCGGCCGGATGCTGGAGCTCTTCGCCCCCCTGGCGGAACGCGCCGTCGGCGTCGATCTGTCCTCCGCCATGCTTGGCGTCGCGCGCGGCCGCCTGGAAGAAACCGGATTCAGCAATGTGCAGCTGCGCCAGGGCGACATTTATGCGCTGCCGATCGAGCGCAACTCCATCGACCTCGCGGTCATGCATCAGGTTTTGCATTTTCTTGACGATCCCGGCCGCGCCCTGCGCGAGGCGGCGCGGGTGCTCGCGCCCGGCGGCCGGTTGCTCGTCGTCGACTTTGCGCCCCACCACGAAGAGACGCTGCGCGACAACCACGCGCATCGCCGGCTCGGCTTCTCCGACGCTGAAATCACCGGATTGCTGGCGCAGGCGGGACTCGAAGTCGTTCAGCGTCGCGAACTCGCGCCCGACGCAAATGAAGGCGCCAAGCTCACCGTTTCGCTGTGGCTCGCGCGCGATCCGCGCGTCATCGCCGATCCTATTCCCGCAACTTCTTACGAGACAGCCTGATGTTTAACGCCCTTCATCCTACGGCGTCGCAGAATCAATATGCGATCTCCTACGAATTCTTTCCGCCCAAGACGCCGGAGATGGAGACCCAGCTCTGGCAGACGATCAGTCGGCTTGCGGCGCTGAAGCCGCATTTCGTTTCCGTCACCTATGGGGCCGGCGGCACCACCCGCGAGCGCACCCATTCGATCGTCGCGCGCATTGTGCGCGAAACCGAAATGAAGCCTGCCGCGCATCTCACCTGCGTTTCCGCCGCGCGCGAGGAAATCGACGCGATCCTGCGCGACTATTGGGACGCGGGCGTTCGGCATATTGTGGCGCTGCGCGGCGATCCGCCGACCGGCGTGGGCTCCAGATTTGAGGCGCATCCGAAAGGCTACGCGACGTCAACCGATCTCGTGAGCGGCATCCGCCGGATCGGCGACTTCGAGATTTCGGTCTCGACCTATCCCGAAGGCCATCCGGAAAGCGCGTCGATCGAGCAGGATCTCGACGCGCTTCAGGCGAAGGCCGACGCCGGCGCGACCCGCGCCATCACGCAATTCTTTTTCGACAATGACGTCTACTTCAGATTCCTCGACAAGGCGCACGGGCGAGGGATCGCCATTCCGATCGTGCCCGGCATCATGCCGATCCGTAATTTCAAGCAGGTCGCGGGCTTTGCGCAAAAGGCGGGAGCAAGCGTTCCGCGTTGGCTCGCCGAGCGCTTCGACGGACTGGACGACGACCCTGAGACCCGCGCGCTCATCGCCGCGACGACGGCGGTCGAACAGGTGATGAGCCTGGCGCGCGCCGGCGTCAACGAATTCCATTTCTACACCAATAATCGCGCCGACCTCGTATTCGCCATTTGCCATTTGCTTGGCGTGCGTCCCGTTCGTGAAAGGGCCATCGCATGATGTTCGACAAAGCTTACGGCCCGAATATCCTGGAGGCTTTGGAAGCGGCGGCGTCGCGCCGCATTCTCATTCTTGACGGCGCGATGGGCACGATGATCCAGCGCCACAAATTCGAGGAAGCCGATTTCCGCGGCGCGCGTTTCAACGACCACGGCAAAGACCTGCGCGGCAACAATGACCTGCTGACGCTGACCCAGCCCGACGCGATCAGGGCGATCCATGTCGCCTATCTTGAGGCCGGCGCCGACATCATCGAGACCAACACGTTTTCATCGACGACCATCGCTCAAGCCGACTACGGGCTCGAGCATCTCGCTTTCGAACTCAATCGCGAGGGCGCGCGGCTGGCGCGCGCGGCAGCCGATGAAGTCGCGGCGAAGTCCGGCGTGCACCGTTTCGTCGCCGGCTCGCTTGGCCCAACCAATCGCACCGCGTCGATTTCTCCCGACGTGTCTAACCCGGGCTTCCGCGCCGTCACCTTCGACGAGCTGCGGGCGGCCTATAAGGAAGCCGCGCTCGGCCTCATTGAGGGCGGCGCCGACATCCTGCTCGTCGAAACCGTCTTCGACACGCTGAACGCCAAGGCCGCGCTCTATGCGCTTGAAGACGCGTTCGATGAGGTTGGCAGCCGCTTTCCAATCATGATTTCGGGCACGATCACCGATCTCTCGGGCAGGACTCTGTCCGGTCAGACGGCGGTCGCCTTCTGGAATTCGGTGGCGCACACCAAGCCCTTTTCGATCGGTTTCAACTGCGCGCTCGGCGCGCGCGAAATGCGCCAGCACATCGCCGATATCGGCCGCGTCGCCGACACGCTCGTCTGCGCTTTCCCTAATGCCGGCCTTCCGAATGAATTCGGGCTTTATGACGAAAGCCCGGAATATATGGCGGAACTCGTCGGCGAATTCGCGACCGCCGGTCTCGTCAATGTTCTTGGCGGCTGCTGCGGAACGACGCCGGACCATATCGCCGCGATCGCCGGCGCCGTGAAAGGCGTCGCCCCGCGCGCGATTCCGGCGATCGAGCCGATGCTGCGTCTCTCTGGCTTGGAGCCCTTCACGCTGACGAAGGACATTCCCTTCGTCAACGTCGGCGAGCGCACCAACGTCACCGGTTCGGCGAAGTTCCGCAAGCTCATCACCAATGGCGACTATGCCGCGGCGCTCGACGTCGCGCGCGATCAGGTGGCGAATGGCGCGCAGGTCATCGACGTCAATATGGACGAAGGCCTGCTCGATTCCGAGCGCGCCATGGTGGAATTCCTCAATCTCGTCGCCGCCGAACCCGACATCGCCCGCGTGCCGGTAATGGTCGATTCCTCAAAATTCGCCGTGATCGAAGCCGGCCTGAAATGTCTGCAGGGCAAGGGGGTCGTCAATTCGATCTCGATGAAGGAAGGCGAAGAGAAATTCATCGCCGACGCGCAAAAGGTGCGCCGCTACGGCGCGGCCGTTGTGGTCATGGCCTTCGATGAAAAGGGCCAGGCCGACACGCTCAAACGCAAGACCGAGATTTGCGAGCGGGCTTATAAAATCTTGACTGAAAACGTCGGCTTTCCGCCTCAGGACATCATCTTCGATCCCAATATTTTCGCGGTCGCGACCGGCATTGAGGAGCATGAAAACTACGGCGTCGATTTCATCGAAGCCACACGCGTCATCAAGCGCGATCTGCCGCATGTGCATGTGTCGGGGGGCGTGTCGAACCTCTCCTTCTCATTCCGCGGCAATGAGCCCGTGCGCGAGGCGATGCATTCGGTGTTCCTCTATCACGCCATTCAGGCGGGCATGGATATGGGCATCGTCAACGCCGGCCAGCTTGCGGTCTATGGCGAGATTGATCCCGAGCTGCGCGAGCTTTGCGAAGACGTGGTCTTGAACCGCCGCAAGGACTCGACCGAGCGACTCGTCGAACTCGCTGAGAATTTCAAGGGCGCGGCCGGCAAGACACAGGAGCGGGACGCCGCCTGGCGCAACAACACCGTTGAGAAGCGTCTTGAATATGCGCTCGTCAACGGCGTCACCGATTACGTCGAAACGGACGTGGAAGAGGCGCGTCAGCGCTCGACGCGGCCGCTCGACGTGATCGAAGGACCGTTGATGACCGGCATGAATGTCGTCGGCGATCTCTTCGGCTCAGGCAAGATGTTTCTGCCGCAGGTCGTCAAATCGGCGCGCGTCATGAAACAGGCGGTCGCGTATCTCATGCCCTTCATGGAGGCCGACAAGAGCGAGCGCTCCACTGCCGGCAAAATCCTTCTAGCTACGGTGAAGGGCGACGTGCACGACATCGGCAAGAACATCGTCGGCGTCGTGCTCGGCTGCAATAATTTCGAGGTGATCGACCTTGGCGTCATGACGCCTGCCGCGAAAATTCTCGAGACGGCGAAGAGAGAGAAGGTCGACCTCATCGGTCTTTCAGGCCTCATCACGCCGTCGCTCGATGAAATGTGCTTCGTCGCCTCTGAGCTTGAGCGCGAAGGCCTCGACACGCCGTTGCTCATCGGCGGCGCGACGACGAGTCGTGTGCATACGGCGGTGAAGATCAGTCCCAACTATCGTCGCGGCCAGGCGGTCTATGTCACCGATGCGAGCCGCGCGGTCGGCGTCGCGCAGGCGCTCGTCTCCGACAAGACGCGCCCCGATTATGTCGCGCAAACGCGCGCCGAATATGAGCGTGTCGCCGACGCCCATGCGCGCGCGCAAGCCGATAAACTGCGCGTGCCGCTCACGCAGGCGCGCGCCAACGCCTATAAAATCGATTGGGCGGGCTTTGAGCCCGTTCGCCCGTCCTTTACCGGCGCGCGCGCCTTTGCGAGCTATGACGTCGGCGAACTGGTTCCCTACATCGACTGGACGCCTTTCTTCCAGACCTGGGAATTCAAGGGCCGCTATCCGTCGCTGCTCGACGATCCGGAGCGCGGCGAAGCGGCGCGCACGCTTTACGAAGACGCCCGCGCTATGCTGAAGCGGATTGTCGAGGAGCGCTGGTTCACGCCGAAAGCCGTCATCGGCTTCTGGCCAGCGAATTCCATCGGCGACGACATCGCGCTCTACAACGGCGAGTCGCGCAACGAGCGGATCGCGACGCTGCACACGCTGCGCCAGCAATTGCAGAAGCGCGACGGCAAGGCCAATCTCGCGCTGGCTGATTTCGTCGCGCCGAAGGAAAGCGGCAAGGCGGATTATGTCGGCGCCTTCGTCGTGACCGCCGGCGCGGAAGAAGAGAAGATCGCGGCGCGCTACGCCCGCGCCAACGACGACTATGGCTCGATCATGGTCAAGGCGCTGGCCGACCGCATCGCTGAAGCCTTCGCCGAGCGCATGCATGAGCGTGTGCGCAAAGAGTTCTGGGGCTATGCGCATGAAGAAGATTTCTCGCCCGAGGCGCTGCACGCCGAGCCCTATGCCGGCATCCGCCCGGCGCCCGGCTATCCGGCGCAGCCCGACCACACCGAAAAGGCGACGCTGTTCGAGCTGCTCAATGTCGAAAAACGCACGGGCGTAAAGCTCACCGAAAGTTTCGCCATGACGCCGGCGGCGACCGTCAGCGGTCTTTATCTCGCGCATCCTTCCGCGCATTATTTTGGCGTCGCCAAGATCGAGCGCGATCAGGTTGAGGATTACGCACGCCGCAAGGGCATGGAGGCGCGCGAAGCCGAACGCTGGCTCGCGCCGATTTTGAACTACGCGCCTTTGGCGGCGGAAGCGGCGGAGTGACGCGGAATTCCCCGTCATTCCCGGCAGGCCGTAGGCCTGACCGGGAATCCAGAGTCCATTCAAGAGTGCTGACTAATTTCTGGATTCCCGATCGCTTCGCTTGAAGCGAAGTGTCGGGAATGACATGGGGGCTGTTCAAACGGAGCTGGCATGACGGGCGCCTCGCACGATCCATACGATCTTGAGCGCTTCGTCGCGGCGCAGGAGCCGGTTTACGAAAAAGTTCGAGCGGAATTAGAGGAAGGCCACAAGCGCAGTCACTGGATGTGGTTCGTCTTTCCGCAGCTCGAAGGGCTTGGCGCGAGCGCCATGGCGCGGCGTTACGCCATTCATTCGCTGGCCGAGGCGGCGGCCTATCTCGCGCATCCTCTGTTGGGCGTCCGGCTCAAGGAGTGCGTTGGAGTCATCAATCGGGTCGAAGGCCGCAGCGCATATGAGATATTCGGCCATCCCGACGATCTGAAGTTTCATTCGTCGATGACGCTTTTTGCGGCGGCGGCGCCGCAAGAGCCGCTTTTTCCCGAGGCTCTGCGCAAATACTTCGACGGCCGCCGCGATCCCTTGACCCTCACGAAATTATAAGTTTCGTTGAGCCGCCGCGCCGGGCGTCGGCGCAATCCGGGGGCCTTATGTCGATCACAAACATCGCCGACCGCCGTCACACGTTGAAGCTGCTTCCCTGGGCGCTCGTGTTCGCCCTCGTGCTGTTCTCGCTTTACACGCTCGCGGTCTCGCGCGGCGAGAACGTCAACGCCATGTGGCTCGTCACGGCGGCGATCGGCACCTACGCCATCGGCTATCGCTTCTATTCGCGCTTCATCGCCGAGCGGGTGCTGGGGCTCGATGTGCGTCGGCGCACGCCCGCGCTTCGCCGCAACGACGGGCTCGATTATGTGCCGACCGACAAATGGGTGCTGTTTGGCCACCATTTCGCGGCCATCGCCGGCGCCGGACCGCTCGTCGGGCCCGTGCTCGCGGCGCAAATGGGTTATCTGCCGGGAACATTGTGGCTGTTGACCGGCGTCATCTTCGCCGGCGCCGTGCAGGATTTTCTCGTCCTGTTCATTTCGACGCGGCGCGACGGGCGTTCGCTCGGCGATCTCATCAAGACCGAGATGGGCCGCGTGCCCGGCGTCATCGCCATGATCGGCATTCTGACGATCATGATCATTCTGCTCGCGGTGCTGGCGCTCGTCGTCGTCAAGGCGCTCGCCGACAGTCCCTGGGGCGCGTTCACCGTTTTCGCGACGCTGCCGATCGCGGTCTTCATGGGCGTCTACGGCCGCTATCTGCGGCCCGGCCGCATCGGCGAAATGTCGGCGATCGGCTTCGTTCTGCTGCTGTTGAGCATCGCCTTCGGGCGCACCGTGTCGGAGAGCGCGCTTCTCGCGCCATTCTTCACCTTCAAGGGCGAGACGCTCGCCTTCATGCTCATCGGCTATGGCTTCGTGGCTTCGGTTTTGCCGGTGTGGCTGTTGCTGGCGCCGCGCGACTATCTGTCGACCTTCCTCAAGATCGGCACGATACTGTCGCTGGCGATCGGCATTTTCATCGTCTGGCCAGACCTCCAGATGCCGGCGATCAGTCGCTTCATCGACGGCACGGGGCCGGTCTTCGCCGGCAGCGTCTTTCCGTTTCTGTTCATCACTATCGCCTGCGGCGCAGTGTCGGGCTTTCACGCGCTCGTGTCCTCCGGCACCACGCCGAAAATGATCGCCGACGAGACCCAGACTCGCTTCATCGGCTATGGCGCGATGCTGATGGAATCCTTCGTCGCGATCATGGCGCTGATCGCCGCGAGCGTTCTGGAGCCCGGCGTCTATTTCGCGATGAACAGCGCGCCGGCGCTGATCGGTGCGACCCCGGACTCCGCTGCGGCCGCCATCTCCTCCTGGGGCTTTGCGGTGACGCCGGAAACGCTGTCCGGCGTCGCCGCGGAAGTCGGCGAGAAGACGATCTTGTCGCGCACCGGCGGCGCGCCGACGCTCGCCGTCGGCATGGCGCATATTCTCTCGTCCGCCATCGGCGGCTCGGCTGCAAAATCTTTCTGGTATCATTTCGCCATTCTCTTCGAGGCGCTGTTCATCCTCACCACGATCGACGCCGGCACGCGCGTCGCGCGTTTCATGATCCAGGATCTCTTCGGCGCCTTCTTCCCCGCCTTCGGCAACACAAGGGCCTGGGCGCCGAACCTCGCCGCGACCGCTATCGCGGTGAGCGGCTGGGGTTATTTCCTCTACCAGGGGGTGATTGATCCGCTCGGCGGCATCAACACGCTATGGCCTTTGTTCGGCATCGCTAACCAGATGCTCGCAGCGATCGCGCTGACGCTGTGCGTCGTTGTGCTCTATCGGATGAAGCGCGAACGCTATGCCTTTGTCGCCATCGCGCCGACGGCGTGGCTCTATATCTGCACGCTGACGGCGGCGTTCGAAAAGATCTTTCACGAAGATCCGCGCATCGGCTTTCTGGCGCATGCCAGAAAATTCGCAGCCGCCGCCGATAAGGATCAGTTGCTGGCGCCCGCGAAGACGCTCGCCGAAATGCAGCGCGTCATCTTCAACGACTATGTCGACGCGACGCTTTGCGCCATCTATGTCACGCTGGTTCTGGCGATGCTCGGCTTCGCCATCCGCGCCATTCACGCCGCGCGCGCCGCGCAACATGTCACCACGCGGGAGACCGAGGATGAATTGCACGATCTGCAGCCTGCCCGGGCTTGATCTCAATCGCCTCGCGCGGAAGCTGCGCGACGGCGCGAGACTGATGGTCGGCCACGGCGATTACGACGCCTATGTCGCGCATGTTGGCGCGCAACACGACGGCGCGCCGATCATGACGCGCGACGAATTTTTCCGCGCCCGCGAGAATGCGCGTTTTGGCGCAAGCGGCGAACGCGCGTTTCGCTGCTGTTGATCCTGCCGTAAGGCGCACGCCACCCTCCCCTTGAAGGGGGAGGTCTGCGGTAGTGACAAACAAATCGCTTAAACTCTTCACCCCACCCCGAAACGCTTCGCAGTTCAGCCCTCCCCCTCAAGCGGAGGGCGGGGTAAGGTGCATCATGTCTTCCCCGCCGGAAACGTGCGCCGCGCTTCTCGCGCTTCTCGACTGGTATGTCGAGAGCGGCGTCGACCTCGCGCTCGATGAGGCGCCGCACGACCGCTACGCAGACGGCGCGCGCGCGAGCGTTGCATCGCTCGCCGAACCAGCCGACCCGGTGGCGACGCCCTTGCCGCAGCCGTCAGCCGCCGAACGCCCGCGCCGCGCAGCGGCGCCGATCGTCGCGCCCGACGAGGCCGTTCGCGCCGCGGAGGAAGAAGCGGCGAACGCGCGCGATCTCGATGACCTCGCCGCGCGTCTCGCCGATTTTCCGCATGCGCCGTTTCGCGACATGGCCCAGCATTTTCTTTTCGGCGCCGGCGCTCCGAGCGCTCGGCTTGTCGCTTTCGACGCCGCGCCAAGCGCGACCGAAGAAGCAAGCGGCGAAGCCTTCAGCGGGCTCTCGGCGAAACTCCTCGACAATATGCTCGCGGCGATCGGGCTCGATCGCGCAAGCGCCTCGCTCGCCTATGTCTCGCCATGGCGACCACCCGGCGACAAAGCATTGACGCCGCATGAAATGGCGATCTTCGCGCCTTTCGCGCGCCGCAGGGTCGAACTGGCGCGTCCCGAAGTTATTTTGTTGTTCGGCGACGCGCCGGCGCGGGTCATGCTCACGACGAAGGAGCCGGTCGGCAAGCTGCGCGGCAAGACGTTTGAAGCGCGCTGCAGCGCGCATATCGCGCGCGCCTTCGTATTTTCCAGTCTCGACGCGATGCTAAAAAGCGCGGCGCTGAAGCCCGCCGCCTGGCGCGATCTGCGAAGGGCCGCTGAGGCGCTGGAATCGGCGTCAAACGGCGCGCAGCTTTGACATTTCGCGCGTCATGCCCGCGCTTGTCGCGGGCATCCACGTCGTCATCGCGTGACTTTGCATGGATGGCCGGGACAAAAGCCCGGCCATGACGCGCGAGAGAGACGAGGGGTTTGCCTACTCTGCCGCTTCGCCCTTCTCGCCGCCGGCGAAGCGGCGAATGACGTAATCGTCGACGATTCGGGTGAACTCTTCAGCGATGCCCTCGCCGCGCAATGTCATCGCCTTCTTGCCGTCGATGAAGACGGGCGCCGCCGGCGTTTCGCCCGTGCCAGGCAGCGAAATGCCGATGTCGGCATGTTTCGACTCGCCGGGCCCGTTCACGATGCAGCCCATCACCGCGACATTGAGCGTCTCGACGCCAGGATAGTGCATGCGCCAGACCGCCATGCGCTCGCGGATATGCGCCTGGATGTCGCGCGCCAGTTCCTGAAACACCGTCGAAGTGGTGCGCCCGCAGCCGGGGCAGGCCGCGACGAGCGGCACGAAGGTGCGAAAGCCCATGGTCTGCAGAATTTCCTGGGCGACGCGCACTTCGAGCGCGCGGTCGCCGCCGGGTTCGGGCGTCAACGACACGCGGATCGTGTCGCCGATCCCGTCCTGCAGCAGCACGCCAAGCGCGGCCGCGGACGCGACGACGCCCTTCGAGCCCATGCCGGCCTCGGTGAGCCCGAGATGCAGCGCGTAGTCGCTGCGCGCCGCGAGCATGCGATAGACCGCGATGAGATCCTGCACCGCCGAGACTTTGGCGGAAATGACGATGCGGTTCTTGGAGAGGCCGATCTCCTCGGCGCGCCGGGCCGACATCAGCGCCGAGCGGACCAGCGCCTCACGGGTCACGGCGCGCGCGTCGAGCGGCCGGTCCGAGGCGTGGTTCAGATCCATGAGATAGGTCAGGAGCTCCTGATCGAGCGAGCCCCAATTGGCGCCGATCCGCACCGCCTTGCCATGCTTGGCGGCGAGCTCGACGATCGAGGCGAATTGCTTGTCCCGCTTCTCCTTGAAGCCGACATTGCCCGGATTGATGCGGTATTTGGCGAGCGCCTCGCCGCAGGCGGGATGATCGGCGAGAAGCTTGTGGCCGATGTAGTGGAAATCGCCAACGAGCGGGACGTGGCATCCCTTCTGGGCGAGCTTTTCGAAAATGTGCGGCACTGCCGCCGCCGCCTCGTCGCGGTCAACGGTGATGCGCACCAGCTCCGACCCCTGCTGCGCCAGCGCCAGAACCTGCGTCACGGTCGATTCGATATCCGCCGTATCGGTGTTGGTCATGGACTGCACGACGATCGGCGCGCCGCCGCCCACCACCACGGCGGCGTCGCCGGCGCCGATCGCGACCGGGCAGGTGCGATGGCGGGGCGCCGGCTCAGCGGCGACCGGATCGGGCAGGCGGGTCTCTTGAGCGGCTTCGTTCATAGGGTCGCTTTGGCGGTCGTTCGGACGCCGATAGGTCGCCTGTAACGGGTTTGAGGTCAAGCGCCCCCGCTCTGCCACGCTTACGCGGTCGGTTCGGGTTTCGGCGTCATCCAGGCGACAAAAGCGCCGCCCGGCTCCTGCAGCACCGCCATACGGCCGACCCCGGGAATGTCGAAGGCGTCCTTGCAGATCGTGGCGCCGGCGACCTTGGCCTTCTGCAGCCGCGCGTCCACGTCGTCGACGCCGATATAGGTCAGCCAGCGCTCCAGCACGCCCTCGAATTCCGGGCCTTTCGTCTCGAATATGCCGCCGACGCGCGCGCCCTCCGAGCTGATGATCCAGTACCTGAAACCTTCCATCGGCATCGCCTCGAAACTCCATCCGAGACATTGGCCGTAGAATTTCTTGGCCCGCTCGACGTCGTGGACATTGAACTCGTTCCAGCAGACGACGCCGTGTTTGGGCGCCGCCTCACATTCATTGGCGTTCGGCATGGCCTTTTCCTCTTCTGTTCCAGCCGGTCGAGAGAGACCGCCGACGTCCATTATTTCGGCAACAGCCCCAGCCGGCGCGCCATCAGCCAGTCGACGAGCCGGGCCGGCAAAAGGCTGCGCAACGTATAGTCAGTAAAGCGATTCCGGACGACGGGAATACGAACGGGCGGGCGCGGCGCCGTCAGCGCCCGCAACACGGCCTCGGCCACGACCTCCGGCCCGGGAGCGCGGCGGCCTGCTTCGACGAGCCATTTCAGCATTCCCCTGCCCGGCGCCGAATAGGCCGTGCCTTCGAGCATGGCGAGATCAGTCTGCGCCGCCTTGTCCCAGATCGGCGTCGCGATCATCCCCGGTTCGATCAGGATCAAGTCGACGCCATAGACCATCAGCTCCCGGCGCAGCGCGTCCGACATGCCCTCGAGCCCGAATTTCGAGGCGTTGTAAGCGCCCAGAAACGGCGCGGCGACGCGTCCCGCGACCGAGCTCATATTGACGATTCGCCCCGGCGGCCCCGTTCGTGCGGCGCCCGCGCCAAGCAGCGGCGCGAAGGCCTGAATGACCTGAAGCTGGCCGATCAGATTGACTTCGATCTGGCGCCGCAAATCCTCGATCGGCAAATGCAGCAGCGGGCCGGGAACGGCGATCCCGGCGTTGTTGACGAGACCAGCGAGCATTCTGCTCCCCAACCGAGCCTCGACGGCATTTGCGGCCGCCGCAATGGCACCGGCGTCGGTCACGTCGAAGATCAGCGGGATGATTGCTGCGCCGTGCTGCGCAGCAATTGTGGCGGCGTCAGCTTCTTTTCGCACTGCAGCAAAAACCATATAATCTTTTTGTACCAATAGTTTGATGCAGGCTGCGCCGATTCCCGTCGCGGCGCCCGTCACGACCACAGCCTTCAAACTCTTTCTCCCAATGCGGCGACGAGACGAGCGAGCGCCACGCGCGTTTCGCCGTCGGCGCGGCCGTCGACCTTCGCGCGGCGGAAATGACGCTGAAACGCCTCGACCGCATGGACCGTCTGCGCGTCATAGACGCCGGTCGCTTCGACGCCGTAGCCGTAAGCGGCGAGGTCGCGCTGGAGCGAAGCGACTTTGGCGCCCTCGTCGCCGAGCGAGACCGTCGTTGCGCCTTTGGACAAAGCGTTCTCGACAATGCGCCCCACGCCCCGGCGGGCGAGTTCCTCCCAAGGAAAGAACTCGCCCGGATCGCGCTTGCGGCCGGGGGCGATGTCTGAATGCGCCAGCACGCGCTCAGCGGAAATCGCGTGGCGCTGGCAGATGTCGCGGGCGAGCATCGCCGTAGCCTCGATTTGCGCCGCCGGATAGGGGCGGGGGTCGAGGTAGCCGGGATGAACGATTTCGATGCCGATCGACGCGGAATTCATGTCGGTCTCGCCGGCCCAGAAGCTTATTCCCGCATGCCAGGCGCGCCGCGACTCGGGCACGAGCTGCAGAACGCGGCCATCCTCCTCGACGACATAATGCGCCGAGACCTCCGAGCGGGGGTTGCAGAGCAAAGCGAGCGCCGATTCCCCGGTTTGCATCCCCGTATAATGGAGCACCAGCGACGAGATCGGCCGCAGACGCGCGCCATGATTGGGCGAAGGGCATATTCTCGCGCCGGCGTAGTCCGGCTCGAAGAAGCCTTCGCCGTCGCGCCAGGGTTGGGTGGCGGATATCCATTCGTGCGTGCGCGTCTCCGGTGCGGCGCTGCGCAAGATGTCGGTGACGACGCAGGCGCTGTCCGCCCCCGCGGCGAGGGCGGCGACGGCGCGTTCCGGCGTCAGTCCGCCGATCGCGACCAGAGGCGTCTCGCCGATTTGCGCCTTCCAGGCGCCGAGCCGGGCGAGCCCCTGCGGCGCAAATTCCATCTGTTTCAAAAGCGTCGGATAGATCGGCCCGAGCGCGACATAGTCGGCGGCGATGGACAGCGCCCGGTCGCGTTCGGCTTCGTCATGGGTCGAAACGCCGATCCTGACGCCGGCGCGGCGCAGCGCCGCAACATCGGCCCCGTCGAGATCGCCCTGGCCGAGATGGACGAAATCGCAGCCTTCGTCGATCGCGAGCCGCCAATAATCGTTGACGACGAGCTGCGCCCCGTACTGCGCGCAGATGTCCCGAGCTGCCGCAATTTGCGCGCGCGCCGCCGGCTCATCCCGATCCTTCACGCGCAGCTGCACGAGCTTGACGCCTTGCGGCAACAGCCGGGTCAGCCAAGCCGCATCGTCGACGATGAGATAGAAGGGATCGAGCTTCAGCGCCGCCACTGCCCCAGTGCCCCTCAGGCCAGTCTGTCGAAGGGACGGCCGATGACGGGCGTCGACGGCTCCGCCATGTCGCGCGGGGTCATCGGCTCGGCGAGGAAGCCCTCCCGGCCCGCTTCGATCGCGAGGGCGAAGGCGTGCGCCATCCGGACGGGGTCGCCGGCGCGCGAAACCGCGGTGTTGAGCAGCACCGCGTCGTAACCCATCTCCATGACCAACGCGGCGTGGGACGGCGCGCCGATCCCAGCGTCGACGATGAGCGGCGTGTCGGGGAAATGCGCGCGCAGCGCCCTTAGTGCGAAAACGTCGTTGACGCCGCGCCCGGAGCCGATCGGCGCGGCCCAAGGCATCAGCACGCGACAGCCGGCGTCCAGCAGCCTTTCCGCGACGACGAGATCGTCGGTCGTATAGGGGAAGACCTTGAAGCCGTCGTCGGCGAGAATGCGCGCCGCCTCGACAAGTCCGAAGACGTCGGGCTGGAGCGTGTCTTCTTCGCCAATGACTTCGAGCTTGATCCAGTCGGTCGCGAAGACCTCTCGCGCCATTTGCGCCGTCGCGATCGCCTCCCTGGCGGTGCGGCAGCCGGCGGTATTGGGGAGAGCCCGTACGCCGATGTCGCGGATCAGGCTCCAGAACGCCTCGCCCGCCCGCGCTCCGCCGGCCTCGCGTCGCAGCGAGACGGTAACGACTTCACAATTTGACGCGCGAATGGCCTCGGCGAGGAGCGCCGGCGACGGATAGCGCGCCGTCCCGAGCAGCAGCCGCGAAGACAGCGCGACGTCGTAAAGCCTCATGGAGTCATTCATCAGGCGCGCTCACCCGCCCTGTCTCGGCGTCACGATCTCGACAGCGTCGCCCTCGCGAATCGGCGTCTCGGCCCGGTCCTTGGCGCGCACAAATTCCTGGTTCAAGGCGGTACCCACCGTCTTTTCGTCATAACCCAGTTCCTGCAGCAGCATTTGCAATGTCGTGGCGCGGACGTCCTGCGGTCGCCCGTTGATTTGAATGAGCATCCATCACCTCTGGGAAATACCCGTCGTTCACGACGACCTCAGCAGCGCGGCGCGCCAATGCCGGCGCGAGCAGGAACCCGTGGCGGTAGAGCCCATTGATATAGAGTGTGCGATCCCGTTTCAAAAGACGTGGCAGATTGTCGGCGAACGCCGGCCGCAGGTCCGACCCGGTCTCGACGATCTCGGCCTCGGCGAAGGCCGGATGGATGGCGAAAGCCGAATTGACGAGTTCTACGAGAGAGCGCGCGGTGACCCGCCCGCGCTCCTCATTCTCGATCATCGTCGCGCCGACCATGAACACTCCCTCGCCGCGCGGAACGACGTAAACCGGCCGGCGCGGGTGCAGCATGCGCACCGGACGCGCGAGGGCGATCTCTTGGCTGCGCAACATCAGCATTTCGCCTCTAACGCCGCGAAGTCCGCTCAGCGCGTCGCGCGCCGCGAAGCCGCGGCAATCGACGGTCCAGTCCGGAGTGGTCGCCAGCCCCGCTCCGTCCTGCCCAAAATGGAAATCGACATTCGGCA
Organism: Methylocystis sp.; assembly: GCF_021731785.1. Taxonomy (GTDB): domain Bacteria; phylum Pseudomonadota; class Alphaproteobacteria; order Rhizobiales; family Beijerinckiaceae; genus Methylocystis. The sequence goes on along the minus strand of NZ_JAKFWS010000008.1, from coordinate 21,098 downwards.
TTTGCGCGAGACGCTCGGTCAGCGCGGCCATCGCGGCGCGGGGATCGAGATGCGCTTCTTTGGGAAAAAACAACGCCGCCTCGAAACGCCCGGCGATATCCGGCTCGAGCGCAGCAATTCCAATTGCGTCCAGCGTTTCGAAATGGCGGGTGCGCCGCGCGAAGTCGAAAAGCTCGACGCGCTCGCGCCGGGGCGCCACGACAAGGCTGCCGGCGACCGTCGCGACGCCGATGTCGCGCGACCAGAAGTCGAGAGCTTCTTCGCCCAGCGTCGCCACCAGGGGTTCGGCGTTTTCCAGTTCGCACCAGGGCGCGATCATGCCGCCGGCGAAGCGCGAGCACCCTAGGCCCGGCGCCGGTTCGCGCTCGACGATGTCGACGTCAACGCCCTTGTGCGCAAGCGCGTAGGCGGCGCAAAGGCCGGCGACGCCGGCGCCGATCACGCGGGCGCGCATCAACGGCGCCCATCTACGAATTTTGCCGTCACCATCCCTCCGCCAGTCTCAACTGGATCAGGTTCGAAGGGTCGCCGCGCCCGCGCCTCGCGACGCGTCTGCGGCCTCTCAGCCCCAAAGCGGCGACCCTCGATCGCGACGCCCGGCGGGGCTCCCCCGGCGCGCTCAGGCTCGCGCGAAACCGCCGCGGCAGTCAAGCGCTGCGCTGGGCTCTCTTAAATCCGCTTCCGCACGCCGGCACTTGCCAGAAATTAGTCGATAGACCAGTTTGAGCAAGAAAAGCGCATGGAAAGGCGCTGCATAGGGAGAGAAATCATGAATTTCCGTCGCAAAACGGCCAGCAGCACGCGCAGGACCTTGGCCCTGCTTGGCCTGCTCGCCTCCACAATCTGGCTTGGCGCAACATTCGTCGCGCCCGCCGCTGCGACGCAGCTTGGTCAATATTTTCCCCTTCCGAATTCGCTAAGCATGAGCGGCGTTCCCCGCGACGCGCTCCTGAAAATTCAGTCGAAATGGCTGCAGAACGGCCTCGACAATCTCAAGAAGGCGCATGGAGAAGCCGAAGCGGCGCTGGAAAAGGCGAAGTCCGGCGCGGCCGACCAGGCCGCCGCCGCGGAAGAAAACCTCAAGAAAATCGATGGGATGATTGCGGAGACTCAGGAAGAACTAGCGCTTTCCGACAACAATGATTCGTCGCATGAGATTCAAGCCGAGCGCAAACGCAAGTTGCTGCTTCATCTCAATCAATGGATCAATGAACTCAATCGCCTCGCGACGGAGCAGATGAAGATCGCGATCATGAAGGACGGCGCCGAGGCGATGGCGGCGCAAAATCGCAATTATCAATTGTCCGAGCAGGCGGACAATCTAGAAAAAGCCAAGCGCGACCCGAGCTTCGAGGATTGGGGCACGACGAAGTAATCTTCAGCAGGCGTTCTAGAGAATATCGTCCACCGACGCGGCTGGCCTCGACAAATCGCCGTCGAGCTTTGCGAGCCGGCGCGTCGCGTCCTTGAGCGCCTCGGACGCCCGCGCCGACAAGGCGTCGTTCGCCTTGCGCGCGTCGTCGAGTTCGGCGCGCAAGGCGGCCACGTCCGCTTCCATGGCCCGCGCTTTGGCGCATGCGTCGGTCGTCTCGTCGGCCATGGCGAGCGCGGCCATCACGATAATGCGCTGCTCGCCGATCTCGCCGAAGTTCTCGCGCATCGACTCGATCTTGCCTTCCAGGTAACGCGCGAGCTCTTCGATGCGTTGCTCCTCGCCGTCCTCGCAGGACATGCGATAGGTGCGGCCGGCGATGACGACGACGACGGAGGCCATGTCAATCCTCGCGCGCCGGCGCGGCGACCGCCGCGCCGAGCGCGGCGGCGACGCCTTCGCTCGCGGTTTCGAGGCGCCGCAACACCTCGTCGCGACTTTTCTCTAATGCGTTCTGCCGCGCAAGCGCGGCGTCGAGGTCGAGCGCGAGGCGCGAACGGTCGTCCTGCATGATGGCGAGTTCTTCTTCGAGTTCGGCGCTGGTAAGCTCGTCTTCGAGTTTGGCGGCGACAGTGCGTTCCAATTGAGCGATCGCCATCTGCAACTCGGCGACGGCGGTCTCTACCCTCTTGGCGTTTTCGTCGTCGCGCTTATCTGAATGGTTCATCGCCGGTCGCAGGAATGGCAAGGCTTTTGGGCGTGGCGAACCCCGCCGAGCGATTCGCCTGCCAGCCTGTTCCTAGCATGATTCAGGCAATTCGAAACCGCTCCGAATGGCGCACCCTCGGCGCGTTGACAGGGGGGCGCGAGGTGCTATCACACGCCAGCCTCCAGAGCCCCGCAGGCTCCATGGGCGAGGGCCGCGTAGAGTTCCTGCGGCGCAAGGAGAATTCTCAATGACGGTGAGAGTGGCGATCAACGGTTTCGGGCGTATTGGCCGCAATATCCTGCGCTACATTATCGAGACGGGGCGCACGGACCTCGAAGTCGTCGCCATCAACGATCTCGGTCCGGTCGAAACCAATGCGCATCTGTTGCGATATGATTCGGTGCACGGCCGCTTTCCGTATGAAGTGAAAGTCGCCGGCGACACGGTCGACGTCGGCCGCGGCCCGATCAAGGTGACCGCCATCAAGAATCCGGCGGAGCTTCCATACAAGGACCTCGAGATCGACATCGCGCTCGAATGCACCGGCCTCTTCACCGCGCGCGACAAGGCGAAGCTGCTCCTCGACGCCGGCGCGAAGCGCGTGCTGGTCTCGGCGCCCGCCGACGGCGCCGACATAACGGTCGTCTATGGCGTCAATCACGACAAGATCACCAAGGATCATCTCGTCATCTCGAACGCCTCCTGCACGACGAACTGCCTCGCGCCGGTCGCCAAGGTGCTGCATGAGGCGATCGGCATCGACAAGGGGATCATGACGACGATCCACGCCTATACGGGCGATCAACCGACGCTCGACACGATGCACAAGGATCTCTACCGCGCCCGCGCGGCGGCGCTGTCAATGATTCCGACCTCGACCGGCGCGGCGAAGGCCGTCGGACTGGTGCTGCCCGAACTCAACGGCAGGCTCGACGGTTACGCCATTCGCGTGCCGACGCCCAATGTGTCGGCGGTCGATCTGAAGTTCCTGGCCAAGCGGGCGACGACGAAGGACGAGGTCCACGCCGCGATCAAGGCGGCCGCCGACGGTCCGCTCAAGGGCGTGCTCGGCTATACGAGCGAGAAGCTAGTGTCGATCGATTTCAACCACAATCCGCTCTCGTCCTGCTTCCATCTCGACCAGACCAAGGTCATGGACGGCAATCTCGTGTCGATCCTGTCGTGGTACGACAATGAATGGGGCTTCTCGGGTCGCATGACCGATGTGGCGAGCGCGATCGGAAAGCTTCTGTAAGCTTCACGCCAATATGCCGGCGCGGACCTGAAGCTCCGCGTCTCTTTTTCGAGCCGCGAATGGACGTTTCATATGACCGCCTTCCGCACTCTCGACGACGCCGACGTAAAGGGCAAGCGCGTGCTGTTGCGCGTCGATCTCAATGTGCCGATGGAGGATGGTCGCGTCACCGACGCGACGCGTATCGAGCGCGCGCTGCCGACGATCAACGAGATCGCTGAAAAAGGCGGCAGGGTCGTTCTGCTTTCGCATTTCGGCCGGCCGAAGGGCCAACGCGTCGACGAGGATTCGCTGCGTCAGGTCGTCCCGGCGCTTGAACATCTGCTCAAACGCAAGATCGCCTTCGCCGACGACTGCAAGGGAGAGGAGGCGGCGCGAGTCGTCGCCGGGCTCAAGGACGGCGACATTGCGCTGCTCGAGAACACCCGCTTCCACAAGGGCGAAGAAAAGAACGCCGCCGACTTTGCCGACGCGCTCGCCAAGAACGGCGATATTTTCGTCAGCGACGCCTTCTCCGCGGCGCATCGCGCCCACGCCTCGACCGAAGGAATAGCGCATCGGCTGCCGGCCTACGCCGGCCGCGCCATGCAGGCGGAACTCGAGGCGCTGCAATCGGCGCTCTCAAATCCCCAACGCCCGGTCATGGCGATCGTCGGCGGCGCGAAAGTGTCGACGAAGCTCGAACTCTTAGGCAATCTCGTCGCGAAGGTCGATTATCTCGTCATCGGCGGCGGCATGGCGAACACTTTCCTTGCGGCGCAGGGCAAGGCCGTCGGCAAGTCGCTGTGCGAACATGATCTCGCCGGGGCCGCGCGGGAGATTTTGGCCAAGGCGGAAAAGGCAGGCTGCAAAATCATATTGCCGATCGACGCTACGGTCGCGCAGAAATTCGAGGCACACGCGCCGTCGCGCATCGTCTCGGTCGATCATGTCGGCGACAACGACATGATCCTCGACGTCGGCCCGAAATCGATCAGCCAAATCGAGTCGCTTCTCGCCGAGTGCAAGACGCTGGTGTGGAACGGCCCGTTTGGCGCGTTTGAACTGCCGCCCTTCGACGAAGGCACGAACGCCGTCGCGCAGACGGCGGCGAGACTCGCCGTCGAGGGCAAGCTGCTCGCGATCGCCGGCGGCGGCGACACCGTGGCGGCGCTCAATCAGGCGCATGTCGCGCAGGAATTTTCCTATGTGTCGACGGCCGGCGGCGCCTTTCTCGAATGGCTCGAAGGCAAGACGCTGCCGGGCGTCGCCGCGCTCATGCGGTAGTCGTCCGGCTCGAAGCATTCGATCGCAATATCCCCACCCATTGGTCGCGTCGCGTTCAGCCGCGCAGCGCTGGAACGCGTGTTCGGCAACGCCTGCGTATTATTGAGCGTTCGGCCGCGCGGTCGCGTCCTTGATGCATTTCTTCTTGAAGCTCGCCTTGGCGGCGCCCGCCAGTTTCTTCTCGCCCGCGGCGGCTTCGCAAGATGCGGCGGCGGCGTCTCTCTCGCACTTCTTCATGAAGCTGTTCAGCGCCGAGCCATGCAGCTTTTTTTCGGTCGCCCGGGCGGCGCAGTCCGGCGCGGCCGGCGCCGTTTGCGCAACGGCAGCGGCGGACCATGCAACCCCGGCGGCGAAGATCATATAGGCCATTGTCCGTCTCAACATATTCTTGTCCTCAGATGCGCGCGCCGACACGGCTAAAAGAGCCAAAGCAGCGCGACCAGCGACGCCATGCCGATGGCGTCAAACACTATGCCCTCCCAGGTCGGTCCGATCCAAGTTCCCAGCGTGAGAAGGCCAACGCCAGCGACGAGGGCAATAAATGATCCCTGGATTCCGCGGCGAGTCGGGGGTTCGGCCATGAGTCCTCTCCATCATTGCGAGATGGCGATAGGCGGCCTCCCAGCGTCGCTGTCGTAAATCCGCGGACGCCTCCATTGTTAAGAAACCCGCGATCCTAATCCCGGCGGCGGGCAAGCGACAGAAAATCGCCCGCCGCTAGCTAGAACGGAGGGCGGCAAGCGCTCGCTTAGTTAGGAGCGCATCTGGAAAGGGCAAGCGTCGGCGCGCGCGCTCATCGACGGGCGTCCCAGCGGCGTCGTTATGAGACGAATGAAATTTCAATAACTTCTTCTAAAACAGTGGCGGGCCGCGCCGGACGAAAATGAGCACTACTGCTACGCTATAGCACGATAAGTCGATGGGCTTCGAAAAGCGGAGAGCGCAATCGGCACTTCTGCGCCGTTTTCACGCTGACGAACGGGGGAGAAGCGCCATGTGTGGACGGCGCTCCCTTGGCAAAGTCTTTTTGGACTTCTGCAATGCTGGTCAGCGCGGCCATATGTTCGACCTGTTGGTGCGGCGCTCATGTCCGCTGGCTGGCCATAATGCCTTCCGTGAAGACGGGTCCCGACCAAAAGCACGCGCTTCGAAGCGCTCTGGCGCAAGTGGGTTTTCTCGTCTTCCGGTTTCGACCGGTGGGATGCGTTATAACCAATCCCATTGAGCATGACTCGGGATGGCTTTCCAAATCAGCTTTGGATTGATTCAACATGGCGAACGAAGGAGGTTTGCCATGCCCATACCGCTTCGGGCTGATTTTGATGCGCAGGTAACGCGTGCCGCCGCCAAGCGATCGAAGGACGGTTCGCAGGCGCGACGGCTTCTGCCGCTGGCGGCGATTTACGACGCGGCGACGCGAACCGAAGCGGCGAAGGTCGGCGGCGTGACGCTGCAGATCCTTCGCGACTGGGTGGTGAAGTGAAGTTCAACGTGCAAGGCCCGGACGGCCTGGTCGACCGCAAAGCGCCGGGGCAGCCATCCCGGCTCAACAACGCGCATCGAGCGGCTCTCGCCGCGATCATTGAGAGCGGGCCGACTCTGGCGATCCACGGCGTCGTGCGTTGGCGAATTATCGATCTCTGCCAGTGGCTGTTCGAAGAGTTCCGCGTCTCGGTCGCCAAGCAAACCTTGAGTCGGGAACTGCGAGCCATGGGCTATCGCAAGCTTTCCGCCCGTCCGCGCCATCATACGCAAGCCGACGACGCAATCGAAGATCTTAAAAAAGTTTCCCGGCGCGTGTGGCGGACATCGCCAAGGACAAAGGCGTCGATCCGGCCAATATAGAAATCTGGTTCGCCGATGAGGCGCGCATCGGCCAGAAAAACAAGATCACCCGGCGTTGGGCGCGTCGCGGAACACGCCCATCGGCGCCGCATGACCAGCGCACCGCCTCGACCTATATTTTTGGCGCGATTTGCCCGAAGGACGGCAAGGGCGCCGCGCTCGGCGGAGAGCCGTCCACAACATCATAAGCGGACTTTACGGCGCCTGTCGGGCAGCATGAACCTCATGAAGTCGCGTTGGGGTTTTCAGAATAAATGAGGAGCTTCAACGCAAGGTCGCCCGGCAAGCCTTTGGCGACAATCGTCCATTAGATCGCAGCAATATCATGAGTGCCGACGACAACAGTTCAATTCGGCGGCGAGTCCTAAGCGTCATAGGCGGCGTGGGGCGCGCTGGCTCTAAAAGCGCATGCCCACGCCTGTAACCGGGCCGTGAATGATGGCGTTGAGGCCATTTTCTCGACCATTTGCCCAAGTTGAGTAGTCAATGCCCACCGCGCGATAGCCGATCAGGCTGGTGAACTTCAGGCCCCTGAATTCAAAATCTCGGCTGTAGCCGCCATAGAACTGCCAGCCGAATTTGCTGCCGGCGCCGAAGCCGCCGATGTCGCCGCGCATCCGAAACTCCTCGCCGGGCGCGAATTCATGGCGGACTTGTAGCCCGACAACCGGATCGACCCATTGAATCCTGCCGGACCTTGCGGTGGCACGCGCGCCGACGACCTCAAGGTCCAGGAGCTGGGAGTTGGCGACGCCAAGAGCATTCATGGTGAGATCCAAGCCGAGATAGCCGTAGCGTAGCCCGGCGTAAGCGTCGAGCGCGGTGGATGAACTCGGCGCGCCCAGGAATTTCCACCGGGCGAGTTCGTAAGCGACGCCCGCTTCACCTATGGCGAGAGTTTGCCTCAAACGGCCACCCGCGCTGACCGCGATGGCGATATCCGCGACCGGCGAACGCAGCTTCAGAGTCGAACCGGCAAAGCGCAGCCGCGCCCATGCGAAGTCGCCATAAAAGGACAAGGGTCCGTTGCTCAATTCCACGCGCCCCATAAAAGCGAAGGGGAAAGAGCTGCTCTTCGTGAATGCGTCGATAATCGTCGTATCGGTTCCGATCGCATCGTTGCGTGCGATCAACGAACCATTCGTATTGATCGCCCACAAGTAGGGCAGCGCCAATATGCGCCAATCGGCAAACGCGGACTGTTCCGCCGGCGCGATTTCCGGCGAAGCAAAAAGTGGCGTCGCCGCCGAGACGGAAGTCGGAGGGATGCTCCAGTCGAAACGGTAGTTGAACCCCATCCGCAGGAGGTGGCCGTTGAAGCGCGCCGAAACGCGCATGGCGTTGATGAGCTGCAGAGCGCCAGTTGTAACATCTGTAAACGCGAGCGGATTGGCGAAGAAAGCGGAACCCAGATCATAATAAAGATATTCAAGTTTGGCGCTCAGATTATGGCCCAGAGCCATCTCGCCGCCGCCCCCGATCGTCCAGCCGACGCGATTTTCATAGAGATCGCCCTTCGCGACATCCGCGATCAGAAGAGAAGGCGTCAGACTCTGCGCCAGCGCAGAGGTCACGTTGACGCCGCCGTAGGCGAGGCCGCCCGTCGCATAGACAAGAATTGTTGGCGTCACCGCATAGCCAAGGCGACTGCGAATGGTCCCAAAATATTCAAGACTGCGTCGGAGCGTGGCGCTTGTCACGGCGAAGCCGCCCGGCGCAGCAGTCACATTGGCGAGGCCGCCGCCGCCGCGCACGCCGGCGCCCTGAATGTTAGCCTCGAGGCCGGCGAGAAATTTCTCGGTGAATTGCCAATTGTAGCCAGCCTGGCCACCAAAGTAGTAGTCGTCGAGTCGCGCGCGGACCAAGCCTGAAGCGCCATGCGCCGACCCCGGGCCGAAACCGCCAGCTGTGACGTCAAACACATTCGCGGAAGCGACGGCGATTGGATCGCTACCCGTCCAGGCATGGCCGAAGTTCATGCCCATATAAAAGCCTGTCCATGTGAACACAGGCGGGGGCGCGACGGGCGATCCTTTTTTTCCCAGAAGGTCGGCCCCCAACGAGGGCGCTGTCAAACAGACAAGCGCGAGCGCGCTCGCCGCCAACAATCGAATTTTCACATCGCCTGCGAACATCGCCGAAAATCCCCCATCCTGCGAGCACATGCCGGGAGACGCTTGAGCGATACATAGCGACTCTCTTCAAATCACATTGTTAGAGCTTCGCGCCGGAGTGGGTCAAAAGCGCGCTTCTTCAGGCGCATAAAAAAATAATTGCGCCGCGTGGCACATGCGCAACGATGCGCGCTCAAGCTTTCAATGTTCGTCGACGCCGCCAAGTCAATGATGCGTCGTTGGAAAAATCGATTTCCAGTCGTTCTTCATGCTGACAAGGCTCCAGCCGCGTCTTTGCGCCTCATCTAAACCCCGGTCGAGACGGCCCACCGACGACTTGCGGTCGTAGGCGGCTTCGTGTTCGGCGTCGTCATGATGGATCAGAAGGCCAAAACACGGCCCGTCGCCCGCGGTCGTCCATTGCAGCATCTCGAAATCGCCGTCCGAATTGCCAAAAGCGGCAATTGGACGCCGTCCGATGAATTGATTTATGCCGACGGGCTTGCCTGCCTTGTCGTCGATGAAATTGATCTTCGCTTCGCGCCGCAACACTGGCTTGTCATTTACGACCTCAAACTTTGTCACGATCGTCGAGCCGATGACCTGCTCGGGCGGCACGCCATAAACGCGTTCGGCGAAGGCGCGGATGAATTCGACGCCGCCCCCCGAGACGATATAGGTCTTGAACCCGTTGGCGCGCAGATAGGCCAGTAGCTCCAGCATCGGCTGATAGACGAGCCGATCGTAACGCCTCTTGAATTGAGGATGGGTGGCGCTCGCCAGCCATTGCGCGACGATCGCCTGAAACTCTTCCGGCGTATTGCCGGCGTGGGTTGCGCCCAGTATCTCGGCTAGACCTTTTTCGCCGCCGGCCGCGACCGCTTTGAGATCCCCCGCGAGCGCAGCCTTGAAGGGCTGCTTCTTGCGCCATTCGGGATGTTGTGGCGCAAGGTGCTTGACGCGATCCAGCGCGAAGAAGAGTTGCGAGTAGGCTGGATATTCCGTCCACAGCGTCCCGTCATTGTCGAAAACTGCGATGCGGTCCTCGGGCTTGACATAGTCAGGTCCGGCCGCCTTGGTCGTCTTTTCGACGAATGCGACGATCGCCTGTTTGGCGGAACCTTCGTTCCAAGAAGGAAGAGCATCTTGCGCAGTGGCGGCGCCGGCGAGGAAGAGGAAAAAGAAGAATGTCGAAAGATGCAGACGCTTCATTGGGACCTCCTCCTTCACGGGTGGTCGCGCTGACTATTCAGGAAGCTGAAAAATCCAATATCCGAGCGGAACAAGGGTGAACTCCAAAAAGATATACAGCATCAGAAGTGACGAGGGGCGCCCGTCGGCTAACAGGCTGATCAATCGTCCTGTGACAAGGCCGCCGCAAAAAATTACCGTGCTCAATACCGCCACATTTCGATACGCGTCGCTAAACGCGGCGAAAAGCCAGAACAATCCGAATGCGAGATAAAGACCCATGACCGCCCTGAGAATATGCGCGAGATCAACGTCGAGCTCAGAAACGTCGAGGAACGTCCGCGCGAACCAATAGGGGGAAACGCCGTAAAGGAGCGCGATGATCGACACGCTGCAAAAGGCGAAGATGAGGTAGTATTTCTTTATATTCATTGCGCTCGCCGCACCAGCCGCAGGCTCGCGGCATAAAGCCGCCGCGCTTCTCGCGCGACGGCTTGTTAATTATTGGTCAGCGGCCGCCGCCTGCGGATTCGATCTGCTTCTGGATTTTCTCCAGATTAAAGGAGCCGGGTGTCTGGCTCGGCGGATAGTCCTTCATCGACTTCAAGAACTTCGCGGCGACCTGCTGCATCCCCACTACGACGAAAGCTCTCGATAGGAACCAGTCATTGTAGGTGTTCGAGTTGTGCTGCGCGCGTTCGAGCGGATCGCGTCGCAGATTGAATAGCAGCGGGACGCGCAGTTCTGTGAACGGTTCCCGCCACACCTCAAATGCCACACCGCGGTTTTCGAGAAACACGCCCTTCCAGTCACCATACCGCAAGGCCACGATCTGTCCGTCGTCATTTACATAAATGAACTCCGTGCGGGGACTCTCCTTTGTCTTGCCCGACAGATAGTCGACCATGTTATGGCCGTCGATCATGTTGTGATATTTGCGGCCTTCGAGCTTCACGCCCGCCGCGAGCTTCTCCTTGATGTCGTTGTCTCCGGCGACGGCCGCGAAGGTTGGCAACCAATCTTCATGCGCAACGATGCCATTAAGGGTCTCCCCCGCGGCGAAATGCCCTGGCCAGCGCACATAGGCCGGGAGGCGATAGGCGCCTTCCCAATTGGAATTCTTTTCGCTGCGGAAGATGGTCGTGCCCGAATCGGGCCAAGTGTTGTAGTGCGGGCCATTATCGGTCGAATAGTAAACGATGGTATTGTCGGCGATCCCAAGATCGTCCAAGAGCTTAAGCAATTCACCGACATGCGCGTCGTGCTCGACCATGCCGTCGCTATATTCATCCTGTCCCGAAATTCCGCGATGCTCCGCCTTCACATGGGTGCGGAAGTGCATGCGCGTGCCGTTCCACCATGTGAAGAACGGCTTCCCGGCTTTCACTTGACGCGTGATGAAGTCCTTGGCCGCCGCGATCGTCTCGTCGTCGACGGTCTCCATGCGTTTTTTGGTCAGCGGGCCGGTGTCTTCGATCTTCTGGCCGCCCCTGCCATCGGCGATCGCCTTGATGACGCCGCGCGGGCCGAACTTCTTGCGGAATTCCGGATTTTTCGGGTAGTCCTCGTTCTCTGGCTCCTCTTCGGCGTTAAGGTGGTAGAGATTGCCGAAAAATTCATCGAAACCATGCATCGTCGGCAGATGCTCGTCGCGATCACCCTGATGATTTTTGCCGAACTGACCGGTGGCGTAGCCTAGGCTCTTCATCACCGTGGCGATGGTGACATCCGTCTTTTGCCAGCCTTCCTTGGCGCCAGGGAGCCCGACCTTGGTCATGCCGGTGCGCACCGGCACATTGCCGCCGATGAAAGCCGCGCGTCCGGCGGTGCAGCTCTGCTGGCCGTAATAGTCCGTGAATGACAAGCCTTCCTTGGCGATGCGGTCTATATTCGGCGTCTTGTAGCCCATCATGCCACGATTGTTGGCGCTGATGTTCCACATGCCGATGTCGTCACCCCAGATGACGAGAATGTTCGGCTTCTTCGCGGCTTCGGCCGTGGCAGGGCCAACGGCGAAACCCACGGCGCCGATAGACAGAAATAAAATAAGATGGATAAGTCGATGCATGGCCGCAGCTCCCTTAGACACCACTTTTTTTGTTTTTGAGGGGTGAATGCACTGCCAATAAGACTAGTTTCGAACTTACGACTGTGTCAATCGAATGCTAATAATCAGAATAATTTCTTCGGTAGAGACAGTGACCCCGAACGCAAAGGAACGGCAGTTTGGGTAAGGGTGGACGCGAGCATCCTGCCCTTGGGAAGGCGATGAAGGCCGCGACACGTTTTGCGTCGTCGTCGGCGTGCGTCTGCGCGATATTCGGCCTGCTTGTCGCTGCTCCTTGTGACGTGGCTGCGCAAGAGAAATCATCCGCGCCATCCGTACCACTCTATGTTGGTTCCAAGAACTGCGCCGGATGTCATGCAGGGGAAACCGCCGCGTGGAAGAAATCGCATCACGCGGCCGCGATGACTGTCGCGACGCATGAAACCGTACACGGCGATTTCAACAACGCTATCGCCGAAAGCCACGGCTCTAAGGGCAGATTTTACCGAGAGGTAGAAAAGTTTCTTGTCGAGACCGAAGGACGCGATGGAAAGGCGAATCGCTTTGAGGTTAGTCACACATTCGGCGTCGAGCCGCTGCAGCAATATCTGGTGACCTTCCCGGATGGGAGGCTTCAGGCGCTGCCCTGGGCATGGGATACGCGACCGAAGGAAGCCGGCGGCCAGCGCTGGATCCACCTCTATCCCGATCGGCCCATGCCAGGCACCGATCCGCTGCATTGGACGCGCTATATGCAGAATTGGAATTTCATGTGCGCCGAATGCCACACGACAGGCCTGCATAAGAATTACGACGCCGCAAATGATCGCTTCAATACGAGCTTTTCGGAGGTCGGCGTCGGGTGTGAGAGTTGCCATGGTCCGGGGGCGGAACACGTGGCTTGGGCAAACAGCGGTCGTGATAGTCACGTCGCGAATAAGGGCTTCGCTGCGACACATGCGCGTCGAGAGCATGTCGATTGGGCACCTGATCCGAAGACGGCCAGTCCAAAACAATCGGCGTCGCGCCCAATCGGCGACGAGGTGGACCTTTGCGCGCATTGCCATTCGCGGCGGGGCCAAATCAGCGAAGACTGGCGCCCCGGCAGGCCGCTGACCGATACGCATACGCCGGCGCTGCTGACGCAAGAGCTCTTTGAAGACGACGGCCAGATGAAAGACGAAGTCTTCAACGATCATCCGTTCAAGCAAAGTTTGATGTACGCCAAGGGGGTTATTTGCAGCGATTGTCACAACCCGCATTCCGGCAAGCTGAAGGCCGCGCGGACGGAGGTCTGCTTGCAATGTCATCAAGCGGATCGCTTTTCGTCCGCAGCGCATACGGGACATCAGAGCGGCCCGAATGCGCCGGATTGTGTCTCATGCCACATGCGTTCCCGCACTTATATGGTTGTTGACGAACGCCACGATCACTCATTTCGCGTTCCCCGCCCTGACCTTTCCGTAACGCTCGGCGTGCCGAACACGTGCAATGCTTGCCACAAGGACAAACCGGCGGAATGGGCTGCTCAGGCGATCGAGCGGTGGCACGGACCCCACCGCAAGGGCTTCCAGAACTGGGCGGAGGCTTTCCACAAAGCGCGCTTGGGCGAACCTGTGGCGCGAGAATTGTTGCTGAAACTCGCGAATGATCCTGCGACGCCTGCGGTCGCGCGCGCGACCGCGATCAGCGAAGCGCAACGACTGCCGTCGATTTCCGTGGAGCAGGCGACGATCAAGGCGCTGAATGATGCCGATCCGCTGCTGCGCATCGCCGCCCTTCGCGCGCTCTTGCCCTCCTTGCCACCCGATCAACGCTGGCGTCGCGCCAATCCTCTGCTGTCTGACTCTGTTAAGGCCGTTCGTCTGGAAGCTGCCGTCGCATTAGCCGACCAAAGCGTTGAGGCGGTGTCCACGGAAGATCGCGCGCGATTGGAGGCCGCTTGGGCGGAATATGAGGCAAGTCAAAGATTGAACGCGGATCGCCCCGACGGGTGCGCCAATCTCGCTGGATTTCTGCTTCGGCGCGGCAAACCTACTGAAGCCGAGGCCGAATATCTCGCCGGTCTGAGGCTGGAGCCGTCGGCGACTCCGCTCTCCGTCAACTTGGCCGATCTCTATCGGGTGCAGGGAAAAGAAGCGGAATCCGAAAAGGCCCTGCGCGAAGCGATTGCGCTCTCTCCCGACGCTGCCGCCGCGCATCACGCCCTTGGATTGAGTCTCATTCGCCAGAAGCGATACCTCGAAGCGATATCGGAACTTGATCGCGCGACGGAATTGGCGCCTGGGGAATCGCGCTTCGCCTATGTCTATGTCGTAGCGCTGAATTCGCTCGATCGAGCGCAAGATGCGCGCGCCGCCCTCGACAAAGCATTGCGTCGTTTTCCCTTCGATCCGCAACTGTTGCAGTTGGAGCTTCAGGACGCGTTACAGGCTCAGGATACGAAGCGCGCGGCGCCAGTCGCGCGCACGCTCGCCGAGCTGGCGCCGGATGACGCGGAAATCGCGAGGCTGGCGGCGGCGCTGGAGAAACTTCGATGAGAGCCGGCAATAGGTCGTGACGCGCTTTTGGCTGCTCGAATACGCTAATGGGAAATAGTGCCGTCGATACGAACGGACCAGGGTAACGGTTGTCCCAGCTCACCGCTGCCGCTCACCATTTCGGTCCCACGACGACGATGGGGAACATTCGATTATTCCGTGTCCACAATGGCTGCGGACAATCCAATTCAGCCCCGCGCCCGATATGGCGTGACCATTCTCACATGGAGGAGGACCAACGTAAGCAGGCCTTTGCAGCTATCTGCGGGTGGACACGGAGGAAAATGGCGCAAGGTATGCAGAACGCGCCGATATCCGCTGGATTGGCTGCTCCTTGCCTGACATCAAATCATGCACAATTGTGTTGTGGCGGGCCTCCTATGATCGAGGGACCGCCAACATGGCTTTCACCTAACCAAGGCCCGCGTAATGATCGAGCGCTACGTCTTCCCACTCCGTTACGACGAAAAACTGATCCGAACCGCCGTCACCGGCTTCGTGATGCAGGCTTTGTTCCGCGAGAATGCGCTACGGACCTTTGTTCCGCTTGCGCTGATCGTTCTATCTTGCGCGATGCTGTTTTTCTCGGGCGAAGAAGAGATCAGCGTTAGCTTGTTCTTGGCGCTATTCGCGATTCTCGCAATCATCGTGGCGTCGGGTTGGCGTATGCATTTGCGGATGATGCGCGAGAAGGTCGAGGTCATGCGGGGACGTTGGCCGATGGCGCGTCTGCGCGACGATGGCCTCGTCGTCGATGGTCCCGGCCCCAGCTCGCTCCTGGAATGGCCGCAGATCAAGGCGATATGGCCGATCGAAGGCGCTTGGCTGCTGATCCTAACCACGAACCATTTTGTCACGCTACCACTCGCCAACGCGCCGCAGGAAGCGTTGGACTTCCTGCGTGCGCATGTCTCGCCGTTACCAATCGCGCGAGAGGGCATTGACACGTTAACACGCTGAGCTCGCGCGAAAGCGGCATTGAATTCTCGCTTCACGCCGCTGCAATCGTCGCGTCGCGCCGAGCGTTGTGCGCCTCGACGCGAAACTGCTGATGCGTTGGTCGGCAGATCAAGTGTCGTTGAACATTGAAAGCGTTGTAGATGGCGGCATGGAACGAAACAAAGCGTTGAGCTGACTTGCAGGGCTTAAAACGCCCCATTTTGCGCTGCCGTCATCGAACAGACTGATGCGAGTTCCTCCGCCCGGATCATGCCGACCCGAGAAGCAGATGGTCCGCAGCGCCGACCCGTAGGATCCGAGCTTGTCCGTGACAATCACGGGCGGGGAAAATCCTTGCTTCTTGAGTAATCTCCTCAGCGGCTTCAGCGCGGCGGCCTTGTCGCGCTTCGTTGGACCAAGACGTCAAGAACTTCGCCTTCGCTATCGACGGCCCGCCACATATACATGCGTTGCCCACCAATCGTGATTACCATCACGTCGAGATGCCACCGATCGTGAGGCTTCGGTCGAGCGCTGCGGAGGTTTTTGGCGATCGCTGACCCAAACTTCAAGACCCAGCGGGGATCGATTCATTACTGACTTCCAACCTCCTTCAGCCAGCAAATCCTCGACGTCACGATAGCGCAAGGTGAGCCGAAGATAGAGCCAAACTGCATGTTGGATGACGTTTTGGGTATTGCGAGCATTGAAAGGCGATGGGATCGCGTTAGCTTACCGTCGGCCACGTTATGTTGTCGGATTTCAGGAGGATAACATGAGTTGGCTCAAGGGTATTGTCGGTGGCGTCATCAGTGCTGAGGCGCTTTCTCTCATCAAGAGGTACATTGATAACCTTCAGCCGCGCCGCCGGACGACGGGGCACCCTCAGGCCCAGCAATCATAGGGACTAGCCCGCTTGCGAGTGGAGCATACAAGAGAAAGTTATCGCGCGTGATCCGGATGTCGCCCGGCAACTGACCCAGACCAAGCTTCGTCAGCCATGGCTAAAGAACACCGACGGCAACGAGCACAAGCCCAATGATAATCAACGTCCTGGGTATCGCGACCCCGTTTTTCCTGCCGCAAGAGCAGTTCGACGGGTGCTGATTAACGTCGTGTTGCACCGCTAGATGACGCCGAGGCCAATTTCGACGCATAAGGAACGTGTCGTTAGGCGGAGAGGCAGGGGATCGGAGTTAGGATGGCGGCCTATACATTTGAAATCGTCCGAGAAGGCCAGGCGCCTGTTACTGCCGACGTCCCCGGGTTGTCTGAGGAGCATCCCGTTTGGTGCCAAGTGGAAGTTCTTGCGCTTCGTATTGATAATGGCGACGGCGCGTTTATTTGCGTCAAAAATTTGAAAGGTCAGTGCGTGATCAGAGCCGGTGTATCGACTGCGCTTGCTTCGATTCAAGAGTGTCCCTACCAAAGCTGTTCGCTCAAAACCGTATTGCAGCGACGTCAGTCTAGCAGTCATTTGAAAGCTGATTTTGAATTCTCCTACATTCCATGTCCAAGACGAGGCAATTACTCCTGGAAATCCCGAAGCGGATTATCTGGCCCGAATGCATTTTAATTTCAGTGTATTTTTCTCAGTATGCCCCGAAATAGAACTTTAGCGGTGTTTGACGTTCCCCGGCAACGACGCCCATGAGGCAGAGCGACTCCTTCCCAAACGGATGGCTAGACCACATGCAGGTCTCGACCGTATTCGGATGAATGCCGCTAAGGTCACTTTCTATTCACCTCAACTCCGTCAATTCCTGATTCACGATCTTGTTTAAGCTGCAATTCAAGCGACGGCCTTAATGTCCGTCCCATAGACGAACGAGAATGCCTGGCATAATCAAGGGACTTGGCAATGAACCTGACAACGACTAGTCCGGCAGCCCGCGCTGCTGAAATCCTGCCGGCCTATACCAATACCATCCTGATGCTCGAGCGCCTGCATCGCCGATTGTTGGATGTCGTGACGGACGCTCTTGACCGGGCCAAGATCGTAGATGTCAACGCCGTCCAGGCCATCATGCTCTATAATATCGCGGACCAGGAACTCACCGTATCGGAGCTCAGGGCTCGCGACTATTACACCGGCTCGAACAGCTCCTATAATGTTAAGAAACTCGTTGAAGTCGGCTTCCTTCGCTACTCGAAATCCCGCATTGATCGTCGTACTGTCAAAATCAGCCTTGGGGAACGTGGTAAAGAAATTCACGAGCTTGTTCACAAAGCGTACCAAACGCATGCCGCGACGGTCGAGCACTTAGGCGGAATTCAAGAGGATGATTTTGTCGCCCTGAATCGCTCATTGGCGCGTCTGGATCGCTTTTGGAACGACCAGATTGAATACCGTCTTTGAACTCTCCGATCCGCCGATGGAAAACCAAAGACCGCGGCGCTCGTCCGCCACAATGGGTAAAGTCCATTATGGTGGAACGAAGGTGGACGCTTTCTCGGGTCCCCCGTTTGGAAGCTCGTCGAGAAGATAAAGGCCGCCTGAGGTTACGCCCGATTTATTTTCTTGCTGCAGATTGAAAATCCAGCCAACGACGCGTTTAGCGCGCACCAGTTCGCTTCGTCGAAAACGCGCCCACGGCCCGCGCGCTGAGAGCCCCAACAAGGCCTTGTTTTGAGAGTAGGCGAACCTCGCGTGGGAAATGCCACGAGCGGGACGGAGCGCGGTCTAGCGCAAAAAAGGGCTGATGATGATTCGCGGATTGATTGGTGTGGCTTTGCTGCTGAAAGGCTTCGACATAAGGGACGTCAATGGCGTTGAGGGTCAGGCGTTGTTGATTATTGGGGCTACCCTGGTGACGTTGAGCCTTGAGAGGGCGCGGCGTCGTAGCCTCTCGTCATGACGGCTGCTGTTCGCGTTTTGCCTTAATAGAAAGGTCGCTTCTAGCGACGTTCGGCTCGTTCCGTTGAGAACGCCATCAGACCAGCGGCTCTTACGCGCAACAATGCCTTGTTGGCTGGAAACGAGGTCGGAGCTGAAAACTGGGCGCTGCTCGCCTCCATCGTCGCGACGTGCAGTTGAACAACGTCGATCCCGTCGCTTACACCACCCAAACGCTGCAAGCGAAGCGCTTGAGTGCAGCAAACACGCTGCAGAGGATGTCATGGCGACGTTGTTGCAGTTACGTACGGCCCTCTTTCGCTAAGGCTTAAGGCCCGAAATGTTGAACGGGTCTCTGTGGAATTGACTCAAATTTTACCTAACAAAAATTTTGCCGGTAGACCTTTCGAACTGTCGAATAAAAATTACTTTTCGCAGGCAATTCACGAACGGCCCGGATTTGGCTGAAACGTTGAACAGGAATTTTTCCGTAAGGGTTCGAGACTGCGAGGAAGGATGTCACACGCGTACGTAATTGAGATCGAGCATGCGGCAGTGGGCCTGATCGTCCGCGAAGAAGGCTATCGCTTTTTCGCCAGTTCTCGATCTGCATGGGCCCTCAATTGCCAATCGATCAAGCGTCACGCCGCTCCATTCGATGGTCGTTGAGGCATGAGTGGGGATTCGAAACAGTGGAGTTTTGTAATGACCGCGCCGACCGCCACGGAATTAACCGAGCCGCAATCGCCCGAGCATGCATCCGAGGTCCTACTTCGCCACTATCAAGAGATTGGCATCTCGGCAGTGGTTGCCGCACTCAATGTGATAGCCGAGGCCGCACGATCAGAACATGCTCGATCCGTTATAAAAGCCCACACCTCGACACCTCGGTTCTTGGAGCCCGATGACCTTGCCGCTTGAGATACGCGGCGAAACTCTCATCCCCCAAAGGAGCGATAATGAGGTCTGATCGAACGCGGTTAGACAAATTTTTCTGTTCCCGCAGTACTCAATGCCAAGTTAAACCAAATAGAGCGCCCAACCAGTTTATTTCCAAGCAAAAGCATGAGCCGAAAATTCAGTGTCGGTGGTTCGATTCCGCCCTCTGGCGCCCAATCTTCGGTCGCTGGCGCATGGTTCTGGTGCGTCGGGCTCGGTTGCGCCCATCATGGCAGGATCGCTTTCGCCGCGCGCGTGATTGCTGAAACTCCGTTCATCGCGCTGGCGTAACGCACCGACTCGTCTGTTCGCCCTGCGGCTCGCGCGCCGTGAATCTGATGCCGACTGGCCGCCGTATCGGGCACAGCGGGAAGTTAACTTAATGTGCTGCATTCGCTGTGGCGGAGCAGTAGACGTGACGCCGCGGCGATCTACCTTTTCAGCGTAAACTTGAAATTATGGGAGGAAAAAATGAGCAGGGGTTTGAAGACCGCTTTGTTCGGGGCTCTTTGCGGAGCGTTTTTCTTTGCTGCGACTACGTCAGTTTCGGCGGGGCCAATGCGTCCCTCGCTCCCGCCGGAAGATTTTGGGTCGACGTCTTTCGTCCAGAAGGCCGGCAGAATTAGGCCAGGCGCAGCAGTCCACCCACCTGAGGGCAAGCGGTGCATAAAATGGACTCGGCGTTTTAGCTCGACCCACGGCTTGGGCCAGCGCCGCTGCGTGCACTGGAAATAGCGATAGTCGACTCGGGGACGATCATCGCCGGTCGCGCCAACGATTGGATGCCGCGCTTTCGCTCGAATGCCGGTGGTCCTTCGATTGGCGCGACGCGGGCGCTTGGATGGCGGGCGACAATCCGCATTTTTCATTGCTGCGCGCGCCGCCTGAGGACGCCTTGCAGGAATGGATCGTGTCGTCGCGCGTGAACCGCTCGGGCGTCGGCGATGATGATCAGGCGCTGATCGAACCTCGACGGCTTGGCGCATCGGAGCCGCGCTTTAGCGCGAACACCGGGCATTCCCGCTCGCCCTGCTTGGCTAAGCCCAGCGCTCAGCCGCTGGTCCGAAATGCGGACATGAACTAAATGCCCCGGACTGTTCCGGGGGCTGGCCAGTGCGGAAGATCGGAGCGCAAGTCTATGACTGACAAAGAATCTCACGATCCTCAGCCCGCGCCAACGCATCACCAGTTGGCGGAGTTGAAAGATAAAGCTGTTTGGGTCAAGGGCGGATTGGGTGTAGCGCTGTTTACCGCAATTGTGACGGCGGTTTTTCAGTTCGGGCAATGGTTTTACCAAGACCTATCCCGGAAGAAAGAGCAGGATATTGCGAATATTTTAGATGTCCAAAAATCTCTAAATGAATTTGTTTATCCAAGATTTTGGCGAAGCAAGCGCGTGATTGAGGCGATGGAAGAAAGCAGGCAAAATACAGATGTCCTCGGAATTCTGGCGGAATTCGATGGGCTCGAAGCTAAATGGCTTGACAACGAAGCCTATCTGAGAGCCCGTTTGCAATTTTATGTAGACAGCCCTGCCGGCAGGCAGGCGCAATTTAAGCGCGACAGTATCAGTCGTGAAAACCCCGAATGCGTTAACCCTGATGCTTTCGACAGAACCGGTGTTAATCGTGACAATGCGAGCGACGTCTTGCAGCTCCTGTCCCACTGTCAGTTTCTTGCCGGAGTAAGCGTTAAGAAATTGCGCAAGCTCGATGAGTGTCGGCAACTAACGGCGCTAGGCGAACAAAGAAAGGACTTCGAACAAAAGCTTGCTAACCCATCTTATTCAGCGAGGGGGTAATTTTGGGCTGGCGGATGTGGCGTAAGGCGTTGATTTAGCGTATGGATTAGTTGCTTACGCTGATCCCTCACGCCATCGCATCACAGCCACACCCGCCATGATTGAAGATAGCCTTCCGCCGTTTTCGTTTCCAGCCGTTGGCCGCAAGAAGATCACCGCCGCATTCGACGGCGGACGCATTACCTCGGACGCCGGCGTGATGTTGCTGGGGCAAGCCGAGCGCCGGCTGGGACTGGCGGACAAA
>NZ_JAKFWS010000007.1 GCF_021731785.1 Methylocystis sp. | reverse complement strand
CGCAACAGGCGATCGGCTGCGCAACCCCGACCAGCTCCGCCAATCGCCTGTTGCTACCTCCGCGCCCTCGGGCGTATCAACCACCGAGACTCAACTCGCCGCCGGATGAAAGTTCAGGGGCACGTCAGTGCCGCCGCTACGGGGTGCGTCCGTTCCGTTACCTGCGTCAACAGCGCACGACGATTATGGTGCGCGCGCCGCAACTTTTTTTCGATGCGGTGGTGCGGCAGCAGTTTTCCGAGCTGCATACCGATCTGTGGATATTTTTTGAGCAGACGACGGAGCAGCTCATCAAGAAGGCGGTCTTCTCTGATACGCGTGATGCGGAAACGACCGCCGAGCCGGGCGGATTGTGCTGACGCGAGCGGATCACGCCGCGCTGCATTTTTCTCTCTCGCGTGCGGCTTTCCAGTTCCAGGAAAAAAGTTCGCCGAGCCGATC
This sequence comes from Methylocystis sp., assembly GCF_021731785.1. GTDB lineage: Bacteria > Pseudomonadota > Alphaproteobacteria > Rhizobiales > Beijerinckiaceae > Methylocystis. Next base: position 72,984 of record NZ_JAKFWS010000007.1, on the reverse strand, counting down.
GTTGATCGTTGCGCCGGACGCGACACGCTTTGCGAAGTTCGGCGCTTTTGCCGCGAATACGGCTTTCGATCGCATAAACCGCCGCGAAGTTGTCGATGACCTCCCTGGCGAAGGGCGATTTCGTCGTTTTGAAAACCGCGACGAACTTGCGCACGCGTGAGCGGTCGGCGAATCTGGCGCAAGGTTGGATGTCGCTTACCTCGCTCGAGCTGCGCGAACTCGTGCATTGCGTGGTCCAGCGCATTAAGGTTGGAGGCGAGCAAATCGACAGCTCGCAGGCCGGAGGTCGATGCTTTGATCCTCTCGGTCGCTGCAAATGTACGCCGAGCCGGAAAGCGGTGTTCGGCTGGTGATCGGCAACGGCCCCGCAAAGAGATCACGACGGCGTTATTGCTTTGATAGTTGAGCGATCGAGACGCGACAGATGTGCTTCGCGGGCGGTGACGATAGCGTCGAGTCGCGTGAGCTGTCTCATCTTGCTCCACAGATCGTGCGCGTCATTCTGCACAGCCCATATCCTGTCGAGCTCACGCCAAGACGGCTCGTGGCGCTTTTTAGAATCTTGCCTACGACTTGGGCACAACGTCAACTCCTTGGCTTTGCGCCGAACTGACGGACTCCCTGCAACAACGCTCGACATGTGACTCGCCGAAAACCGGCGGGAGAGACCCCTGCAGGGTTTTCACTGCCCGAGCCGAGGCGTTTCTGCATCGCCAAAAACATTCATTATTATCAATAACTTATTTGGCTTTGCTAGAGCGAAACGCGTCTAGACAAACCTAGGGGGAAATTACAGGAATTTTGTAAGAGTGGGCCTGAACGCAGCGTTTTGCGACGCTGTAAAGCTATGCAATTCACTGCTTTAACAAGCAAAATTTCCTAAACTGCATTACAGGGAAATATTTCGACGGAATGAAAAGTTGCGGAGTTTGCCAAAAAACAGGGGAATCGGCGGATCTGGCCGATGGCCACCGCCCAACTCTCGGGCCGATCCGCGGCCAGTCGAGACCGAGTTCTTCCGGTGGTGGTTACCGCGAAACCAGAATGCGATTAGGCTAACGAAAACTCGCGAGCTTCTTTCCGAGTCGATTATTTCATTCCATTCGATGGGATGCGGCACATGGCCGACCAGAGCCTCAAAATCGTCTATAGTAGCCGAACTCGACAATGTTACCCGTGACTAAGTCCCGGAAAAGCTGCTATGACGAAGCTCCCGCACGCTAGTAACTCGAATAACGCACCTAACGCACCCATCGACGACGGCTATCCGATCCCTAAACCCTCGTCTGAGCCACCGCTAGAATTAGTGTTGGCGCCAAAGCGCTCTGATGCGAGGTGGCGCTTCGCATATATTAGCGCTTCCGTCGCAGCCGCCCTCATGATCGGCTATCTGTCGGGATCGGGTGCCGGCTTAGATCGTGTGCTCGGATTTCGCGTCGGCACTGAGCAACCCGATCTTTTGCAGACGCCTCCTACCAAATCAAATGTGACGACGGACGCTAGGGACAAGCAAGAAATCGCGCGACTGGCCAACGAGATCGACTCGCTGCGAGCGCAGATCGAACAGGTTCGCCACAGCGCCGACAATCTCCACACTTCAGATCGATTGCGGGCGCTCGAAGCTGCGCGGGAACAAAGCCGCGAAGCTGGCGAAACGAATTCGACCGTAATGGCGAGACTGGACAAGCTCGAAACGCGCCTCGCGCAATTTGAGAACTCCACGTTCGATCGCACGCCAACAAGCGCCTTTTCAAGACCCGAGCCTAGAGCCATTGCCAAGCCCAATGACAATTCTGAAATGAACGCTCACGCCCCAGATCAGAAAAGCGCCAGCTACCCGAAAGCGATCGCTGATTATGCGTTGCACCATGTTGATCGCGGACATGCATTCGTTAAACGTCCAGATGGATTTCTCGAAGAAGTCGCGCCCGGCGATGAACTGCCCGGGGCTGGACGCGTGACCGCCATAGAGCGCCGCAACGACGGATGGATCGTCATGACGACGCAGGGAATCATTATTCAGCGCCGCTAGCGCGTTAAATTACCCAGACGTTTTTCCGTGGAGAGAGGCTCCGCGCGCGCGACACGGGGGACTTGGCGCGCCGAGGCGGCCTGGCGATGGCGCTGACCGAATAGCCAGCCACCGTCATCACGGCGATCTAGCTAGCTAGTCTCCTTCATCGTCGCGATGCGCGAGAGCTGGCCCCGCAAATTCGGACAGTGAGATAAGTGGATTTTCTGCCTGACGGCGGCGAGGATTCTCGCTGCGAATCAGGAGCATTCGATGACGAAGAGGAGCCGCCGGACGCATTCTCCGGCGTTCAAGGCGAAAGTGGCGTTGGCCGCGATCAAGGGCGAGAAGACGCTGGCCGAACTGGCGCAGCAGTTCGACGTGCATCCGAACCAGATCACGACGTGGAAGAGCCAGCTTCTGGAAGGCGCGGCGGGCGTGTTCGGGCAGGAGAAGGCGGAGCCGAAAGAGGCGGCCGTGGATTTGAAGTCGCTTCACGCCAAGATTGGCGAGCTGACCCTGGCCAATGATTTTTTAGAGGGCGCGCTCAGCAAAGCCGGCCTGCTGAGCGCAAAGCGATGATCGATCGCAGCCACGCCTTCCCGATCAAAGAACAAGCCAGGATGCTCGGCCTTTCGCGGAGCACGGTCTATTACAAGTCTCGGCCGGTGTCGGCCGAGGACCTGAAGCTGATGCGGCGTCTCGACGAACTGCATCTCGATTATCCCTTCGCCGGAGCGCGGATGCTGCGGGATCTGTTGCGGCGCGAGGGCGCCGTCGTCGGCCGCCGGCATGTCGCGACGCTGATGAAGCGGATGGGGATCGAGGCGATCTACCGGCGGCCGAATACGAGCAAGCCGGCGGCCGGCCACAAGATCTACCCGTATCTTCTGCGTGGCGTGAAGATCGACCGGCCGGATCATGTCTGGGCGATGGACATCAGCTACATCCCGATGCGGCGCGGATTCGTCTATCTCGCGGCGGTCGTCGACGTGGCGAGCCGCCGCGTCCTTTCGCATCGCGTGTCGATCACGATGGAGGCGGCGTTCTGCGTCGAGGCGCTTGAGGAGGCGCTGGCGAAACACGGCAAGCCCGAGATTTTCAACACGGATCAGGGGAGCCAGTTCACCAGCCTCGACTTCACGAGCGTGCTGCTGGATGCGAAGGTCATGATCAGCATGGACGGCAAGGGCGCCTGGCGCGACAATGTCTTCGTCGAGCGGCTGTGGCGCAGCGTCAAATACGAGGAGGTCTATCTGCGCGCCTACGACACTGTGTCCGAAGCGCGTGCGTCGATTGGCCGGTATCTGACCTTTTACAACGGGCGGCGCCCACACTCATCGCTTGACGGGCGCACGCCCGACGAGGCCTACTTCGGCAAACAGGAAACGGCGATGGCAGCATGACTGTCGCCTTCGGTTTTGTCGCAGCTCTGGTCGGGCTACGCCCTCCCGACGCCGCGACAAAACCGAAACGCCCCGCGTTCAGCAAACCCCGGCAGAGATCCACTTAAAATTCGCGGGGAGCTGTCCAAACAACCGGGGCCAGCTCTCCCTGTTGCTCAATTCGCGCCTGTTGGTTGATGACGTTTGTGTCGGCGCCGCCGCCTTCTGCGGCGACTTGCGAGACTTATTACCACGAACTGAACGCGCTGGAACGCGACTGTTGGGTCTGAGGTAAGGGGGGCTTTTGCTAGTATCGGCGATTTGCAAGGCAAGCAAAGCCGCGCCGCTCGATCAGCATCGGTCAACCAACACGTCTAGCTTTGCCAAATGTTCACGTCTAAACTACGAGCGGGACTAACCACGGCGCGGGTCGCATTACAGAATGAAAGACCTCACTTTGTTTCTCGCTCCCTTCAGCCGATTGGTTGACTTTGGTGATCCGTTCAGTGTGCTATCGATGGTCGCGGCCCTATTCTGCGCCGTTGTCTTTCTTCGGCATTCCATGACCGGGTCGTTACAGGCTCGAGCCTCCGTCATCATCCACAAAGTATTCGCGACTGAGTCGATAGAGTCTCGATCGTTTCGTTTGGATCTGAAGCTTTTTGTCTTCAATAGCGTTATTTTCGCTGCAGCCGCGGCGTGGCTCAATTTTTCAGAGCCGATGTGGCGGGCTTCGACATATGACGCCGTGGCGGCGATCTTAGGCGGTCACGAAGCTGTCGAAAACGGCGCCACTTGGTCAAAAATTCTTATTACGCTCGTCGGATTCCTCGCCGCGGAAGCCGGCTTTTGGCTTGCGCATTGGCTATGTCACGAAATTCCGCTGTTCTGGCGGTTCCATCAACTCCACCATTCTGCCCCAGTGATGACCCCTTTTACGGCGCTACGGCAGCACCCGATCGAAATTATCCTCTTTATCGTTGTCGTTGGTGCATTCGTCGGCACCGGAGAAGCGCTTCTCGTCGCGACCCTGGGAACAAGAGGCGCCGCCATTGACTGTTTTGGAGTGAACGTTTTCCTGTTTCTTTATTTCCTCACGCTACAGCATTTCCGCCACTCGCCTTTATGGATGCCATTGCAAGGGTGGACTGGCTGCTTGCTGCAAAGCCCGGCCCATCATCAGCTCCATCACTCGCGCGCGGAGGCTTCTCAACATAGCAATTTGGGCTTTGCCTTGGCGACGTTCGATTGGTTGTTTGGGACTCTCGAGCTGCCCACGGGGAAACAGGTGACTGCGTTCGGCACAACGCCAGAAGCAGGTCAAATTGACGGCCTTTGGGAGGCTTGTTTTGCCCCAATAACAAGAAAAGATTTGGTGGAACTGATACTTTGTAAAGGAAAATCAGCCCTGTCCTCGATCTTAACCAGGCTGGTCAGGGACCGGACGAATGGGATGCGATAATTGAATCAACAGTGGCCAGTGCGGCGCCGCTATCGATGGCGCATCCAACTGGCACATGGAAGGCGAAGATGTAATTATCGGTTACCTCGCGCGGTTGTAGGGCCAGGTCTAAAAACAGAAGCCGCAACCGCATGACGAATTTTGACGGAAGGTCGGCGAAGTTGCTGTAGAAATGGCGATGATAAACATAGCGGGCGTCCCACTCGGCGAGGGGATAGAAACGCGCCAACAGCTTTTCCGGGCGGGTTTCAGAAAAGGCCGTCGCCGCCAAAACGATCGGTCGCTGACATTGCGGAATCCGAAGACGCAAACTGCCTTTGTTTCGCGCTTCACGCCCTTCCACCAAGAAAGGACCAGCCGTCTGCCCATCGCTTAACATCAGGCGAGAGAGGTCAATGCCGATAGGGTGGTCGGCTGAAAGCCGCAGCACAGGGCCCACCACCACAGCTAAGAGTACGAGCCCCAGAGCTAAGCGCCTTAGGTTCTTCACACGGCACTCTCTCGACGGCACGCGCCCCAATAGAAAAATGCAAGGACAATCAATAGCATTGCTAACGACACAAACGTCGCGCCGTAGCCATTATGCCAAAAAACATATCCGTCGTACGAATACGCCATCAATGTCAAACGCACGGTGTTCAACAGCACAATGGCGGCTAGGCTGAAAGCTAAGCCGCGGAAATGCCAGCCCTGGAATTCCGTGCCCTGTATTTTAACCAGCGACAGCCAGATGAAGGCCGCTGTGATGGTGTTGGCGAACGCCGAACAGCCGGTAAAAACGACAACACCGTGCCCTTGTCCGAGAATCGCATTTCCAACCAGCGAAAAGGAGCCAAAGAGCGACAAAGGAACGTATCCCAACGCGGCCTCGATTGGCAAAAGCCACGGCTCGATGAAGGAAAGCACAACCTTGCCCCAGAGGCTGATCCAGGCAAGACCGATACAGAGTTGGCCGAGCGACGCCAAACGCCGATCATTCCGGCGCAAAAATGAAATTCCGAGAGCGGTGAGCATGACGATGGCCATGCTATGCCAAGGGTGCATTAAGGCGATCGACGAGATCGCAATAGCGATCAAGTGGGCCTTACGCAAAACGCGATCCGATCCGAGCCGAGCTATCGTCACAGCCACAGCGACAAAGCCGATAACCTCGGCTGCGCGAAGGGGTGGAGATTCGTTTCCGTCTCTGGCTATAACGAACGGAAGCCCATAGGCTAGATAAAACACCGTTGCAAAGAATAAAGCGAGCAGGATCCGATCGCCAGGCTCATCCAGCGCTGTGATAAGCTTGCCCATAAAACGGCGCGACGCCGTTTCGAAGCGCGTCGCATAGGAAGTCATCATGCGGTCAGCCCTAACGTCATCAGCGCCCGCGTCGCGTACTCAGTTAGATAAACCGCGCCGCCAGCGAGCAGCATTTCAGCAGGCCCGCTGACGTCAGGGGCGGGGACCACCACTGGCGGTGGACGCGCAACTGCTGGCCCATGATGCTGATCAGAAGCAGACGCCCAGGACAATCTTGGAGATCATAACCACCTCCGTCAGATAATCAGCGCCCGCGCCGTTTGATCAGGTAGACCGCGCCTACGGCCAGCAGCATCCCAACCACGCCGCCGCCCACTTCAGGAGCCGGCACCGATGGCGTTAATCCTGCCGCAGCAGGCCCAACGAGGCCAATAAAAAGCAGCGCACCCCAAAGAATCTGTGTCATTAGCCCGCTCCTAGTTTGCAAGGATTGCAATTCCATTATGCCGTAGTTTTCGTGATTCCACTGTTACCGAGGGGACACACTTTCCAAGATTCGCCGTTTTGGCATCAAAGGTGGACAAAACTCCCAAGCCCAGTTTGTTGAGACGGTAGCTGTCAGCTTATCTGAGCTCCACGTAAAGCATCCACTATCGGCCCCATTCTGTAGAATCATTCCCGCAGCATTGATCCCCGCCATCGTCATTTCGAGCCCGCTCATTCAGACTTCTCCTCCAGCGCCCGCAGTCCCTTCTCCCAAGCGAAGGCGAGCCGCCTGGCGGCCTCCAGCGGAGATAGCTCGACGGTTTCAATCGGCCCGCCGTCTTTGCCCGACATCTCAACTTTGGTCGGGAACATGCTGAGATGACGGCCCAAATCGACCAGAGCGGCGCGTTTGTCACAGAGCTTGAATTTCACCCGCCGCACGTCGCGCTTGTCCTCGCCGCGGCCTTCCGTGAAATCCTCGACCGTCACTTCTTGCAGAGCGGCGGCGTGCTCGCGCGTCAGCCGCGAGAAATCGAGATAGGGATCGCCGGCAGCATTTGGGCGCATGTAGTCGGCCATGTTCGCGAAGCCGATCTTGGCCAGCTCGGCGACAATCTTTTCGACCGTCACTTCGGCCTTGGCCGCTCCACGCTCAAGTTCCGGATCGCTCGCCCTTGAGACCAGCTCCGCCCGCCGGCCAACGACAAATCCTGGCTGGGAAACGATCCCCAGACCAAATCAGCGCATCCCCATAGTTCAGTTGCGCTGACTTTCCGCACGTCATCGACCTGCAGCTCTCCACCAGTCCCCCAGTTCGCCTGATAGGAGAGCCCTTTTTTCTGATCGAAGTCGTTCGCGAACAGGCAGGTCCATCGTGGGCCGAGCCCAGCGCGCGCCATACCGCCTCCCGCAAAAAACTCGTAGAAATTAGGCATGCCGCTTCCGTTCGATGCTTTGCCGACTGACTTCAACCTCGCGGGCGAGTTTTTCTTCTATGGCCTCGGCGATCCACGTATTCCGTGAAACGTTTCCTGGGCGCGCGCTGCGCGCCTCGTCGATGGCGTCAAACATCGACGGACACAGACGGAGGTTGATGCGATCGACGGATCGGACGGCAGCTGGCTTTTGCGAATCAGTCATGCCTCAAGGCTGGTGCCTATTTGGCGCCATGTCCAGAATGTTCGTTTTACGTTCTGCCTGGCGCCCGAGTCTTCCCCGCGGATATTTATCCTAGATTTTTCAGTCGTCCCGGCGTGAATTGCTCCTTTCGCTGCTAACGCCTTCAGAGAGGCGCACAATGTGTTGGGTTCCTCGCTCATTCCCTGGCGAAATTCACCGCGAATTAAATGTGGCGGATATTGCCGACGTATCAGAGCAGCAGCTTGAGCAAGCGGACGAGGAAGGAGCGCTTGCCGGTAATCGCTTCAATTTCGATATGCGCGGGTTCTCCTGGCAGGACGTACGCCGCGCTCGAAGCAGAGCTCGCCGTCATCAATCGGCTCAAGTCCGCCGAAGACCTCGAAGCAGAGCTTGCAGATTTTGAGGAGCTGCAAGCAATCTCATTTGACGACGAACCGGCGCTGTGGGGCCTTGATGTCGGTGTCGCCGCCGCGACGATCGCGCTATCGGCGTATGGCGCTACTCCCGTCTCAAGCTGCAATGCTGGCACCTTCGGCGATCAACACCAGGCACAACATCCCTATGTCGCCTTTTTCCTGCCAAAGGCCCTGGCTCAGGAAATTTTGCTTTGCGCCGAAGAGAGCAATGTTGGTCTCCTATGTGATGGAAATGGAATCAGCCAAATCTATGGCCAAGGAGAAATGGATCTTATCAGTTTTGCCAAGACCGCGTGGGAGAGATTCCACAGTCCCGATAACTGATCATTTTCAAATCTTCGCAAACGCTCGCCTCAACTCCGACCTGTGTTAGCTTTGCGCCTCAGCCCGAAAAGCAGCGTTGTCCATGAACGGGGGTAAGTGCCCATAGGTTGCGGCCGCTGCTAGCGCTCCCGCGGCGATGTCGACCGCTCTATTGAGGAGTTCGTCCGAAGAAGCGCCGGACGTCGCTCGAGCTGCTGTCAAATCGACAATCTCCGTCAACGCATTTGTGAGTATAGCGAGTTGAACAGCGGCATCTTTTGTCATCGGCCACCTCGGCGAAATCCCCGGCCATCCTCATTTAAGCGCCAACAAAAAAATAATGCAAAACTGCCATTCAGCCAAAGCAAGGAGCCGCCGAGGCGGATCCAATCGGCGCGGAGGCGGCTCTAGACGTGCTCATCCTCAACGCCGTGGTCGGCAGTCGCATCTGGCTGAGCTTCGCACACAGTCGGCTCGCCAAAGAACGCCCAGACGTCACTATGCCAGCGCTGTTCGAATTCTCGATCGCGTCGCGCTAACACCAACGGGAACGGTGAACCACTAGCCTGTCGCTCAGCGTTAAAAATCCTTTTACGGGTACAAGGCGTAAATGACGTCCTCTTCAGCCCGGTCAGAGAAGCGAGCGCATGAACGAGAATGTTGATCTCGAAAAGAGAGCTCTAGAAGCTTTGAGTCATTATCGCAAAGCACTCGCCAAGGTCGAAGCGTTGGAAAAGGAAGAGGCGACTGCGCAGCAGGCGCTCGACGAATGGCGTGGCCGCATCGAAAAGTTGACCTCTGACGTTGTTAGTTCGGACGCGAGATCAACTCTCATTGAAGCAGGGCAGAACGCCATTTCCCGGCTGCACAATATCCGCTTCGCAATGAGCGAGGCGACGGCGGAGTTGAAATCAGCTCTCACGACACTTGTCGCCTTCGACGACGCATTGGGCTACCTCACAGTTCCGGAGGAGACCAATACCAATGTGAAGGATGCGGGCGGTAGCCCAGAAGCGTGAAGTTACGCGAGACAGCCCATAGGACAGCGTCTCTGCATCCTTCTGTCGTATCGGTCTTAGAACCGGATCCAGTCTCCCTTCATGCTACAGCTCGATAACGTCGCACCGCAATCCTTCATGGAATCAGCCCGCGCCTCAACGCCAGCGCTACGGCATGCGCGACATTTTCGGCGTCGAGTTTGGCGCGCGCGCTGTCGAGATGAAAGGCGACGGTGCGCGTCTTAACATCGAGGATCTTGCCTGTTTGATCCATGGTGCGGCCGCGCGACGTCCAAGCGAGACATTCCGCCTCGCGTTGGCTCAAAGGCGACGATGGGTCAAGGCTCACGGGAAGTTTCAACGCGGCTTCGACATGAGCATGAAAATACATGCCCATGAGTTGCAAAATGTCCCATGCCTTCGCGGCCTTCTCGTCAAGGTCGAGACCATGCTTGTCAGCCGAAAAAGTGAGAAGGGCGAACCGATCGAAGCCCGCCTGAATCGGGATGGTGACGCCTCGTTCTATTCCGAACTGCGCCGCTTCGCCGAAAAACCGTTTGACTTGGCCTCCTCGACCCTTCGCCATCTGCGGGCCGCTCCAGCGAAAAGGATCACGGTCGCGGCGCGCGCGGATGAGAACCGGGTCGATAAGATCGTAGCGTTGGCTCAAATAGCGCGTGGTCCATTGCTTCGGATATGTCGAAATCAATGTGTGGCCATGTTCGGCGAGTCCGAGGTAAGCGAAACTGCGAAAGCCCAGTCTTTGAGTCGCCCGATCGGCGACCGCACGAAACGCCGCCTTGTCAGACGCTGTGCTGACGCCATCGATGAGTTCCTGAAAAGCATTTTCAACTCGCCGCATTTTTGGGCCCCTCGCTGTTGCTTCGACGCGCCCCCGCTCCCCGTTCAGGCAACCGCATCCACAATCCTTGAAGACGGCCGCCAATTTGCGAATGGTGTCTGTGATCATGATGCGGCGATTTTGTGAACGCGCTTAAATAACTCCTGTGAAATTTCGCAGGTTTATCGCCGCGGCGCTTCTGGTTCCCTGCGCCCGAATTCATCCGTGATTCGGAAATTTTGAACGATGCGCTTCGCCTCACTAAACCGCCGCCGCGCCAGCGCCGCCGTCAACATCCGCCCACGACAGCTCGGACTAAAAGCGCAGCGCGACGCCGCCTGACGCCGCGGAGGCAACCGAATGGACTTCTCAGCTTTCATGGCGCTCACTGAACGTTGCGCGCCCCGCGTCGACATAGTGCCGCTGATCGAGATCGTGCGAGCGGCGAGCGGTTTTGAGCCTCTTTCGCTCACGATCGATGAGAGCAAGCCGATCAAAATACTCGCGACGTCCAAGGACGAAGCTATCGCTCTGGCGATGCAGGCGAAAGTCGGCAAGCAAAATGTGCGGCTCGGTCTCGCCGGTCTAACATTTGGCGATTTGGACAAGACGGGAATCAGCGTCGCGGACGCCTTCGAGAGCTGCCCGTCGCTGCGCGCCGCCGCGCAGATTCTCAACGATGACCCCAAACATTTTTCAAGACAGAAAACCCCGGCTGTTCCGAGCGCGGCAGGCGCGAAGCTTTCCGTTAATGATGAATTTTATCATCGCGAGGAGCGCTCGCCTCCACCAGAAGAGTTCGCCGCTCTAGCGGAGTCGCACGAGACGCCCAAAAAGCAATGGGACGTGTTTGGCGGCGGCTCCGGAAAATCGCTCCTTGTCTATCGGGCGTCTCCCTCCCCACGGTAATGCCGCCTGCGAACCATATCTGGCCGTCTCAAATGGAGTCCAAAATCCATGATGCTTTCCTTTCCTCGTCATCTCTCCTTTCATTTGCTCGCCAGCGTTGCTGTCACGCTCGTTCTCACTGAACCCGCATTAGCGCAAAGCGCCAATGTCGAAAGAGTTCTCCAGAATATTGTCGATGCGCTCACCGGCAATGTCGCGAAGCTGCTCGCCACGCTCGCAATTATCATCACCGGCATGACTTGGATGTTCGGCTATCTCGACTTGAGGCGCGCCGGCTACGTCATTCTCGGCGTCGCGATCCTGTTCGGCGCCGCCGAGATCGTCTCGACGCTGACTGGCAGATAGGCGCAGAGCTGCGTCTCTTTCCCTCCATCTCTTTGATCGGAACGGCTCATGAGCGACGAACGCCTCGTCGAGGACACGCTTTTTCTCGCTTGCACGCGCCCAGCCATGATCCTCGGCGTGACGATGGAGGCCATGGGCCTCAACGTCATCTTCTCGTCGATCTTATTCGTCTTGGCCGGCAGCCTGCTTTACGGGCTGGCCGCCTTGCCGATCCACTTCGCCTGCCGGCTCGTCTGCCGGCGTGACGCCAATCAATTCCGGATTCTTTTCGCCTGGTTTGAGACGCGGGGCCGTCACCGCAATGCGAATCTTTGGGGCGGCTCTTCCTGCACGCCATTGCGGCTCGTGCGCCGCTTCCGCGCCGAGGAGCTCGCTCATGGCTAGCGTCGCTGCGCGTATCAAAGCGCGAGAGGTGGAGGCTGGCGCTCACCTCCCCTACCTACGCCATGTCACCGAGCATGTGATCTCGCTCTCCACGCGGGCGCTAATCACTACGATTCGACTTTCCGGCGTCTCCTTCGAGACAGCCGACGCAGCCGATCTCAACGACCTCCACGCTAAGCTCAATCTGACTCTGCGCAACATAGCTGACGAACGGCTGGCGCTGTGGACGCATGTCATCCGCCGGCGGACCGCAGATTATCCTAAAGGCTCTTTTCGCTCAGCGTTCGCACGCGAGCTCGATGAAGCCTATCGGGCGCGGCTCATCTCCGAGACGCTTCTTAGCAACGAGCTCTATTTGACGCTCGTCTGGCATCCAGGACGTGACGCAACTGAGCGCGCCTCGCTGTTCTTTTCACGCCTCGCGCGCGCAGAGCGCGCCCGCGTCGAAATTGACGCATATGGGCTAAAGAAGCTTGATGACGTCTCGCGCGATCTGATGGCGGCGCTCGATCGTTATGGCCCTCGCCGCCTCGGCCTCATTGAACAGCGCGGCGTAATCTTTTCCGAGACTGGCGCCTTCCTCCAGGAACTCGTCGCATGCGAGCGGCTCCCCTTCCCGCTCGTCAAAGGTCCGATCGGACCGGCCCTCTATGCCAACCGCCTGATCTTCGGGCGCGAGACGATCGAAATCCGCGGCCCCGGCGGTTCGCGCTACGCCGGCATGCTGGCGTTCAAGGATTATCCGGCGACGACCAGGCCGGGCCTGCTCGACGGCCTTCTCGCCGCGCCTTTCGAACTCGTCCTAGCGCAGAGCTTCGCTTTCCTTGGCAAGGCGGAAGCGAAGACGGTGATGACGCGCAAGCAGAATCAGCTTCTCTCCACGAACGATCCCGCCGCCTCGCAGATTGGCGAGCTCGACGCGGCGCTCGATGATCTTGAATCGAACCGCTTCGTCATGGGCGATCATCATCTGTCGCTTCTGATCCTAGCCGATGAGCCAAGGGCTCTCCTTGACAAGATGAGCCAGGCGCGGCGCATTCTCGCCGACGCCGGAGCGGTGGTCGCCCGCGAAGACCTGGGGTTAGAGGCCGCCTTCTGGGCGCAATTACCGGGCCTCTTTAAATACCGGGCGCGGGCCGGCGCGATCACTTCGCGTAATTTCGTGGGGCTCTCGCCCTTCCACGCCTATCCTTCAGGCAAGGCCGAGGGCAATCATTGGGGGCCCGCCGTCGCGGCGTTGAAGACCGCCTCGGGGTCGCCGTTTCATTTCTCATTCCACGTCGGCGATCTCGGCAACACATTCATCTGCGGTCCCTCGGGGTCTGGCAAGACCGCGTTCCTGACTTTCGCCCTGGCGCAGGCGGAGAAGCTCGATTGCCAGCTCGTCCTCTTCGACAAGGATCGCGGCGCCGAGCTCTTCATTCGGGCGATCAGGGGCTCTTACCTGACCCTGGCGAGCGGCAGGCCTACCGGCTGCGCGCCTTTGAAGAGCTTCGATCTGACGCCGTCGAACCTCGCCTTCCTCGGCGCGCTGGTGCGCAAGCTCGTCAGCGTCGAGGGAAGGCCGCTAACGGTCGCCGACGAACAGAGGATCGACAATGGCCTCTTGGCGCTGAGCGCTATGCCGCGCCATGAGCGCTCCTTCTCGGCGCTGCGCGTCTTTCTTGGCCAACGCGACACGGAAGGAATCGGCGCGCGGCTGGAACGCTGGTGCAAAGGCGGCGCGCTGGGGTGGGTTCTCGACGCTGACGAAGACGCGATCAGCATCGATTCCCACGCCTTCGGCTTCGACATGACCGAGGTCCTCGACGACCCGGTGATCCGCACGCCGCTGATGATGGTTCTGTTTCGACGGGTCGAAGAGCTGATCGATGGCCGGCGCATCATCATCGCGATCGACGAATTTTGGAAGGCGCTCGGCGACGAGGCTTTTCGAGATCTTGCCAATGACGGCTTAAAGACCATCCGCAAGAAGAATGGCGTGATGGTGTTCGGGACGCAATCGCCGCGCGATGCGCTGGCCTCGCCGATCGCCCATACGATCGTCGAGCAATGCCCGACGCAAATCTTCTTTCCGAACGCCCGCGGTCAGGCCCGGGATTATGTCGATGGTTTCCATCTTACCAAGACGGAATTCAGGCTCATCCGCGAAGAGCTTTCGACCGAAAGCCGTCGCTTCCTTCTGAAACAAGGCCACGACGCGGTGGTCGCAGAGCTCGATCTCAAGGGAATGGACGACATCCTCGCCGTCCTTTCCGGGCGCACCGCGACCGTCGAGCTACTCGATCAGCTGCGCGCGGAGGTCGGCGACGATCCGGCGAACTGGCTCCCACTTTTTCACCCTCGCCGAAAGGGGCTCGCATGAATGCGCCTGCTCGATTCATTCCCTTCGTGATCATGTCCGCCCTGCCCTTTCCGGCGTCAAGTCAGGTCGTTTTCGATCCGAGCGTCTTCGCCCGCCAATTCGACCAGCTGATCGAAATGAAGAAAGAGGTCGAGACACTCACTTCGCAATTGAAAGTCGCGCAGGATCAGCTCTCGCAGGCGAAACAACTCTACGATTCCTTCAACAGGCTCACAAACGCCAATGACGTCGCAAGTCTCCTGAACTCGTCGGAATTCCGCAAATATCTGCCGGGGGAATTCTCGCAGATCGAGGGTCTTATCAAGGGATCAGGCTCGGGCGGTTTCGGCTCCTCCATCGATAGCTATCTTTCGCAAAACCGCGTCTATACGGAAAACCCAGGAAACTCTTTCTACGCCTCCGAGCTTGATCGCATCGCCCGCCAAACGGGCGCCAAGCACTCGCTCGGTCAGGCCGTCTACGACACGGCCTCTCGGCGCATCGATCAACTCGAGGAACTGCGCCGCCAGATCAGCGCCTCCAAGGACGCCAAGGAAGTGCTCGATCTTTCCGCCCGCCTTCAGGCCGAACAGGCGCTGCTGCAAAACGACGTGCTACGCCTGCAAGGCCTCGCAATGGTTCAGCGCGCGCAAGCCGACATGGACGTCGAGCGCGAACACGAACGACGGCGCCAAACAATCGACGAAATGAAGGCCGCCCTCCAATGAAGACGCTTATCTTGACTCTGCTGATCGCGACCTGCCTCGCAGGATGCAATAAGGAACCCAGTTCTTCTGACGCCGTACCGAAGACGGCGGCACCGGTCCATGACGTCGCCTGGTATCTCGAGCACGAGGCCGAGCACGACGCAACGAAACGGCGATGCAAGGCCAATCCGGGCGCGCTACGCGAGACGGCGGAGTGCATAAACGCCGATCAAGCGCAAAAGCAGATTTTCGTCTGGGGGCGCGAAGAAGCCTTGCGCCGCTCGCGTGAGGGCCACTGAGCATGGCCGTCACGGTTTTCGACGAATTTTTGAGAGAGTTCGAACAGCCGATTACGCTATTCGTGTCGAACTCGGTTCAAAATCTCACCTCCTACGTAGATGCGCCACTGCGCGTCGCGGTGATGCTGTACGTCGTGATCTATGGGATCGCGGTCATGCGCGGCGCGATCCAGGAACCGATTCTCGATTTCGCTTGGCGTTCGATCCGTATCGTCTCCGTCATCCTGCTCGCGACCAACGCCGCCTCCTATCAGCAATATGTAACGGGGCTCTTTTTCGAGTCGCTGCCGAAGGAAATCAGCGGCGCGATCGCCGGCGGGGGGCTCGACATGAAGTCAGGCCAGCCTTTCGACCAACTGCTGACCAGAGGAATTTCGGTCGCCCAGAAAATATACGATCAAGCCGGTCTGACCGATATCGTGCCGGCGCTCATCGCGGCCATCCTATTAGTCTTCACGGCCGTCAGCGGTTTTCTGCAATTCGCGATCATGCTCTACGCCAAGGTCGGCTTGGCGCTCGTATTGGCGCTCGGACCGATCTTTATCGCGCTCATGCTGTTCGAGGCGACGCGCACCTTCGGTGAAGCCTGGACGCGTCAGCTCGCCAATTTCGTGATCCTGCACGTTCTCGTCGTCGCGTTGATCGGGCTGATGCTAACGACCGTCGGACATTTCGTCGACAAATATGGCGCCAACGCCGCGACTGGCGGCCAGTTGATCGTCGGCGCAGTAGCGATCAGCGCCGTGCTCGGCCTCGCCGCCTATATCGCTCTGCAATTGCCGGAAATCGCTGGGGCGCTCGCCGGCGGCGGCGCATCGCTCGCCGCCCACATGCTCAACCGCTGGATGGCGGCCACCGCGACCACCGCAACCCTGGGCGCGACGATCGGCGCCTATGCCGGCGCTCACGTCGCCGCAACACGGTCGTTGCAGGCGCTGCAACGAAGGCGGAGAGGCGGCAGCATCCGCCACGCTCCCGCGGAATAACGCATTACTCGCCATCTCAATGGTCATGGTTTTCGGAGACGAAATGAGGGCACGAATGGGATTTCTGGTGCTGGCGCTCGCCACGCCTCTTACCGGTTGCGCGACTCTCACCGGCGCGAGCGCGCCCTCCTGCGACGGGTGGACGCGGCGGCCCCTCAACCGGTCGATGTGGGATTGGGAAAACGCTGCGCCGATCGAGACGCCGGCGCCGGCTATACCACCCGCTGTTGGCGAGCCAATCATCCGCAAAGGCGAAATCGACAGGGCGCATGCGAACGAGCGAACCGCCGCTCTCCCCATCTTCGATATCGCCGCTTCGACGCGGCGCTGCGGGGATAGAGACCATGGTTGAGAGCGGCGATTTGAAGGGATATTTTGAACGCGCTCGCCTCTGGGAGCAGGATCTTCTCCTCTCGGCGCAACGCTCAAAGCGCACCGCCTGGGGCGTCGCGGCGGCGGCCTCGGCTCTTGCTTTTGTCTCAATTGGCGCGGTCGCGGCGCTCACTCCGCTCAAGACCGTCGAGCCCTTCGTTATTCGCGTCGACAATGCGACCGGCATTGTCGATGTGGTTTCCGCGCTAAAGGACCAGCCGCAGGCCTATGACGAAGCGATCGCAAAATATTTTCTTGCTCAATATGTGCGAGCGCGGGAAGGCTATAGTTTCATCGAGGCGCCCACGAATTTCCGCACTATTTCGTTGCTCTCGACGCAGGGCGAGCAGACACGGTTTTCGACCCTTTATCGCGGCTCAAATCCAGACAGTCCTCAAGTCGCTTATGGCAAGAGTGGCGTCGCCGAAATCCGCATCAAGGCGATTTCGCTGCTTGGTCCCAATCTGGCTTCAGTGCGCTATCTGCGCGAAGTCCGTCATGGCGACGAGATTAAGATTTCTCATTGGATCACAACGGTCGCCTTCTTGTTCGAGAAGAAGGCGACGATCTCCTCTTCCGATCGCCTGATCAACCCTCTCGGTTTTCTCGTCTCCGAATATCGGTCAGACCCAGAGACCGCGCCATGATGAACCGACTCTCCTTCGCTCGCGCCATAGCGATGGTCGCGTGCGGGTTTTTGCTCGCGCCGTTGCCGAGCCTCGCCCTGCAACAACCGATGGCTGGATCGCGCGACGCGCGCATGCGCATGGTCGCCTACGATCCCTTCAATGTGGTCAAAATCAACGGCGTCATCCGCGCCTCGACCCAGGTGGTCTTTTCAGAGGACGAAGAAATCGCCCATGTCGCGATCGGCGATTCCGTCTCCTGGGAAGTCGCGCCGGCGGGCAACATCCTCTTCCTGAAACCGCGCGAAAGGCACCCACCCACCAATTTGCAGGTGGTGACGACGCGCCGCGATGGCCGCAAGCGCTCCTATCAATTCGAGCTGTCAATCGCTGAAAGCTCAATAGGCGAAAGCTACTTCATGGTCCGCTTCGCCTATCCGGGCGACGAGGCGGAGGCTCGCCACTACGCCGCCGCATCGAGGAGCAACGAGATGGAGGCGCGCGCGGTCGATGAAGTCTTCGCGCTCCATAACGCCACAGCGCCGCGCAATTGGAGCTATTCGGCGCAGGGGACGCCGAATCTGGAGCCCGACGCGGTTTATGACGATGGCAAGGAGACGACGCTGCGCTTTGAGGGCAATCGCGAGGTGCCGGCGATCTTTCTCGTTGCCTCCGATGGGACGGAAAGTCTCGTGCCGAAAGATGCGCGCGGCGAACTCGTCGTAATCCATGCAGTCGGGCGTGAATTGCGCCTGCGCCAAGGCGCAGAGGTTCTCTGCATCTTCAATGAAGCCTTCGACCCTGTAGGCGTCAATCACATCACGCGAACGACGAGCCCCAGCGTCGCCCGGCTGCCACGGCGCGCCGCGCGGACGCGATGACGATCGCAATCACCTTCAAGAGCGAAAACAATGAATGAAGATCCGGCACCCGGGCCACTCGATCAGGAGCGTCGCATCACACCGGTCTCCTCCGTTGGAGACGCGCAGCTGCCATGGCGCAAAGGATTGGGCGTCATCGGACTTGTCACGCTGTGTGGCCTCGTGCTTTGGGCGAGCTGGAAGCGCACGCCAGCCGAAGTAGAAGCACGACAGAAGCCGACGATTTCCGTGGCGAATGCGTTCGAACGTCCGCGCGATCCGCCAATCGCCCGGATGGAGCCGGTCGCGCTTCCGGTCGCGATCCCGGCAACAGCCGAGCGATCCAAGGCGGATGAACTCATGGACAGCGCGCGGCGCGCGCCTGTGCTGGCCTTCAATCGGCCGCCGCAAGCCAGATCCGGCGCGCCGACGGTCCCGTTTCCAGACGTAGACGCTGAGCCGACGGGCTCCATTTACGCGAACGGCTACGGCGCTTCTGAGGCTCGCAACGAACTCGCGAGCAACCTCAGGCCAACCGCGATCGAAGGCGTGCGCGCGGCGCGCCTCCCCAATCGTCATCTCATGGTAACGCAGGGAACCGCCATCCCCTGCGTCTTGGAGACAGCTATGTCGTCGGACGTAGCCGGGTTCGTCTCCTGCGTTGTTGAACGCGATGTCATGTCCGACTCCGGCCAAGTCGTGCTGATGGAGAAAGGGACGCAAATCGTCGGCGAATATCGCAGCACTCTGCGACGCGGATCGAGGCGCATGTTCGTCCTGTGGACCCGGGCAAAAACGCCGACCGGCGTGATCGTGGCGCTCTCGAGCCCGGCGACCGACGCGCTTGGGCGCTCCGGATTCGATGGCGAAATCGACAATCATTTCTTCGAGCGCTTCGGCGGCGCTCTTTTGCTGTCGATCGTCAACGACGCCGGACAAATCGCCGCCACTCGGCTGTCGCAGGCCAATGTGCAAGTGAATTCGATCCAAAACTCGGGGCAAGGCGCCGCGGCGATCGCCACCGAACAATCGATCAATATCCCGCCAACGCTCTACAAGAATCAAGGCGAACTCGTTTCGGTCTTCGTCGCCCGCGACCTTGACTTCTCTTCTGTCTATCGCCTGAGGATCATCGAAGGGCGCACGCAAATTCTTGACCGCGCGATTGCCGGCGGCATCCTAGGACCGCAACGGATCACGAAGCCATGAGCGGCGAAGAAGCGGCCGTTCTCGACGAGTTTCTTGCGACGGACCGATTGAATGGCGCCGAATCATCGGCCGAGCGCCGCGTCCTGCTGCGATTGCTCGAGCCGATCGCCGATCTCCTCGCCGACCCCGAATTGACCGAGATCGTCGTCAACCGGCCGGGCCAAGTCTTCACCGAAGGCCCGCAGGGTTGGACGCGCCATGTGCGCAAGGGCCTTGCCTTTTCGCATTTGATGAACCTCGCGACCGCCGCCGCGGCCTTCACTCGCCAGGATATCGCCGCCGACCATCCAATCGTCTCGACCGTTCTGCCGGTGGGCGAGCGCTGCCAGATCGTCATTCCGCCTGCTGTCCCTGCAAACACGGTGAGCCTCACGATCCGCAAAGTGGCCGCGGCAACGATGACCCTCGAGGAATTCGAACGCCGCTCGCTTTTTGCCGATGTTCGCCAGGCAAGCGGCGGACTCTCGAACGACGAAGAGGCGCTTGTGCGGCTCAGAGATTCAGGCCACTGGCGCGAATTTCTCGAACGCGCTGTCGCCGGCCGGCGCAACATCGTCATTTCCGGGGCAACAGGTTCGGGTAAGACGACGCTCGCCAAAGGTCTCGCCGCGCTGATCCCCGATCATGAGCGCATCCTCACTATCGAGGACACGGCGGAACTCACCATTCCGCAGCCCAACCATGTCCGGCTGCTTTACGCCAAAGATGGCTCCGGCGTCGCAAAGATCGGCCCGCGCGAATTGCTTGAATCGGCCCTGCGCATGCGGCCCGACCGCATCCTGCTGCAGGAACTACGCGACGGCACGGCCTTCTACTATCTGCGCAATGTCAATTCGGGTCATCCGGGTTCGATCACCACGGTCCATGCCGATAGCGCGCGGCTCGCCTTCGAACAGTTGACCCTACTCGTTAAGGAGAGCGCCGAGGGGCGCGAACTCGCTCGCGAGGACATCAGGCGGCTCTTGCATCTCACGGTCGACGTCGTGGTGCAGATGAGCCGCAGCAATGGCCGCTACCGCATTACGGAAATCCACTATGATCCCGAGGCCAAGCGCCGAAATGCGTTCTGAATCGAGATCGCTCACAAGTTTCTCCGCTCTTGGCAAGATGGCGCACCCGGAATGGGCGCGATCCCGGCCGAACCTGGCGCTCCCGATAAGTCTTTCGCTCTTGGCGGCGGCGATCTTTCTCCTCGTCGCGTCGAACGTGCTGTTGCTCGGCCTGCGCGCTCATGACGGCGGGCTGCATCTCTTTGATATTCTGACGCTGGCGCCGCAGTTCGGGACAGACAAGCGCCTCGACCGCTGGCTGACCATTGGCTTCCTCGTTGGCGCTATCACGACGTTCGGCCTGCTCGGCATGATCCTACGCGTCCGGCCGCGGCCGCTGCACGGCGCGGCGCATTTCGCCACGCCACGCGAGATCGAAGCGGCGGGCCTGCGCGCCAAAAACGGTCTCTTGCTTGCTCAAGTGAACGGCAAGCTCCTGACCTTCGGCGGGACAGAGCATGTCATCGTCTATGCGCCGACCAGATCCGGCAAAGGCGTCGGGGTCGTCATCCCCAATCTCCTTTCCTGGAGCGACAGCGTCGTCGTTCTCGACGTCAAGAGGGAGAATTTTATCAAGACAGCAGGCTTTCGCGCGGCGCACGGCCAGAATGTCTATCTCTTCGATCCCGTAGATCCCGAGGGCCGCACTGCGCGCTACAACCCGCTCTCCTTCGTGCGCCGCGATCCCGCCGACCTCTACGACGATCTGCAGCGGATCGCCGGCATGCTGTTCCCGCCCGAACCCCGCGGCGATCCCTTCTGGACGGAAGCGGCGCGTTCGGCCTTCATCGCCATCGGCGGCTATATCGCCGAAACGCCGCAACTCCCCTTCACTATCGGCGAAATCCTGCGCCAATTGACCGCGGCAAGCGATGTTAAGGCGCATTTCGAGAGCGTCTTGAGCGCACGAAAGGCGGGCACCGATCAGCTCTCCGCCTCTTGCATCGCGGCGCTCAACGATTTTCTCGCGGCTTCAGAGAATACGCTGCAATCGGTGCGCAAGACCGTGACCGCCCGCCTCGGGCTTTGGCTCAATCCGCGCATCGACGCGGCGACATCGGCGAGCGATTTCGATCTCGCCAAGCTGCGCTCGGAGGCGATTTCGATCTATCTCGCGGTGACGCCCGACAATCTCGACCGGCTGGCGCCGCTCCTCAATCTCTTCTTCCAGCAGGTGGTCGATCTCAACGCCCGCGAACTGCCCGAGCACAATCCGGCGCATTCGCGCCAGCTTCTGCTACTCCTCGACGAATTCCCCTCTCTCGGCCATGTCGGGGTGCTGGCGAAGAGCGTCGCCTTCGTCGCCGGATATGGCGTCAGGCTGCTAACTGTCTTGCAAAGCCCCTCGCAATTGCGCGCGATCTATGGCGCGGACGAAGCCAAGAATTTTCTGACCAACCACGCCGTCGAGATCGTCTTTACGCCAAAGGAGCACGACGTCGCCGTCGAGCTCTCGGAACGCTTCGGAACGCAGACGGTGGAGGCGAAGAGCCGCTCGCGGCCTTGGGGCTTTTCCAATCGCTCCCGCTCCGAGACGGTCTCGGATCATCGGCGTCCCCTCCTCCTGCCACAGGAATTGAAACTCACGCCCAGAGGCAAGGCCTTCGTGTTGATGGCCGGGGTTCCGCCGATCCTCGCCGATAAGCTGGTCTATTACGAAGATCGCCGCTTTACGGCCCGGCTGCTCCCGCCGCCGATCATTGAACCGATGCCGGCGCCTACCAATGAAGCGCTCGCCTCGCAGGTTCTTCAATTGAAACAGGACGTCGCCGAATTGCGCGCTATCATCGTTCGCCGCCCATTGACTGAGCCGGAAATCGACGACCCGGCGTCGATCCCAGCCGACGCGCTCTCAAGTCTCGGCGACGTGCCGCTCGATCTGGAGAACGTCTCTGAGGAGGCGCTCAACGCCTGGGTCGCGGGCTATATCGACAGCGCCGCCCGCTATGACGCGAGTTCGGAAGCCGCTGAGGCGAGCGAGAATTCGAGCGCCGCCCAGCCCCTTGAGAGCGAAGACGCGCGCGCCAAGGGCGCGTCTGGACGCGGCCAGCGGCGCAAGCGAACCCGGGAGATGAGCCGTGGCTGAGAAGAACAAAGACGACGGCCGCGCCTTCGAGTTGAAGCGAGCGCCGCAAGACGACGACGATCGGCGGGAACACGCAACCGATCGGCTCTCGGCTTCGGGATCGAGCGGCGCGGCCGAATTCGATTTTCTACCCGCGCATCTGCGCCGCAAATATTACGTGGTAGAGGTCGACGCGCAGGAGGCGAGAATCTACGCTGATCGCGACGGCGAATATCTCGTCGCGAAGGCGGGCCACGGCCGCTTGGTGACGCTCGTCGCGAACGTCGAAATCGTCCGTGACCTGGTCGCCATCGCCGCGCATCGCGGCTGGGAAAGGATCGAGCTGACGGGCTCGTTAGAATTTCGGCGGGAGGCCTGGCTCGCCGCCTCCGCGCGCGGGATCGAGACGAAAGGCTATGAGCCGTCAGAGCTCGATCGCGCCGCGCTCGTCAAGATGCAAGGACGAACTGAACATCGCCAACAGCGTTCGTTCGAACGCAATCGGGAAGCCGCAGGAGCGCCGGCTCGGCGGTCGCCGTCAACCGAGCGGAATTCGAATAGCGGAGCGGACGACCGCAACGCCCGCTCGCATCTCGCCGTCATTGAGCGCATCGCGCTTGCGGCTTTCCCCAAAGACGCCGAAGCGCGCAAGCGCATTCTCGACGCCGCGCGCGAGCGGATGGCGCACCACCGCCGTCGTGGCGCTCGCTTCGATCGGGCGGAAATCGTCGAGGGAAAAACCAAGCAGTCGCGGGAGTCGGCAAAGAAGTCCGCTGGAAGAACCAGAGATGCCGATCGCACAGAGCGCGCCGATAGGAATCGATAACGTCCGCCATGCAGGCTGCTGCGTGCGGCGCGATATTTGAAGATTTCATTATTCACGCCGCGATCTCGTCGCAAATGGCGCGATATTTTCGTCGCACGTCATCTTGATTCGATTCGTGATCGTCGCGCCACCCCGAGCTGGTATTTCCCGCGCTCTTCAACTGAACATAGAGCAAAACACATGACGATCGCGCAAAGGTTGAAGGACGGCGACGCTGTGGACAAAAACGCGGTTGAAGCAAGCCTGGCGACCTCCGATAAAGTGTCAGCCTTGCGATCGGCGTTACGCTCGGCGCCAGCGAGAAAAGGCGCAGGCTCCCGCAGCCCTCTCAAAGCCGCGGTCGCGCAATTGCTGCCGGATCTGCTCGCTTTCCGCGCAAAAGGATATACGAGCGCGGAACTCGCTGAGATCATGCGCAGCAATGGCTTTGCCATCGCCGGCCGCACATTGAACAAATACATCAGCGAAGCGCGCGCTCGTCCCTCCGATCGACGCAAAAAGAAGATCGCGCCCATCGCGTCCGCCGAATCAAAAACGACGACAGTTAAATCTGGCTCAAGGACAGCCGATGCGGCGAGAACGATGGCGACGCCTCCTTCGCTATTGGCGACGAAGCCTCCGGCGCAAGCTCGAAAAGCTGCGAAGGACGTTCTTGGGCATCGCTTCGATGACGATGTGTAACGAGCAAGACTCAGTGTCGCGCCAAATCGCGACGCTTAACCCCGACAGCAAAGGACATTCGGACATGGCTACTGCTACTGCCGCCGCCGTCAAACCTCGTCCTCGCGCGGCGGCCTTGCCCGCCGCGGTCAAGCGCGTGGCGCTCGTCGCCAATGAGAAAGGCGGCGTGGGCAAATCCGTCTTTACGCGCACGCTCGTCGATCATCTCCGCGCCACCGGCAAGCGCGTCGCGGCCTATGACGCCGACGGCAGCGTCGGCGCGACCGCGCGCGTTCTTGGCAGCCGCGACGCCAGCGGCGCCGTCGAACGCGTGCAGAATCCTGTCGAAGGCGTCGGCTATTACAATGGTCGGGCCGATGATGAACGCAACATTCTGCTCGACTCGATCGAGTCTGGGGAAAAGCTCTACGTTCACGATCTCGCCGGCGGCCTCTTGGCCGATCTCACGCGGATCGTCGACGGCGGCGAGGGGCTGGACGGCCTTCTCGACGCGTTCGAAGCTCATGGCTACAGGCTGGCGCTATTTCACGTCATTTCGCCCGACGTCGGCGCCGCTCAGTCCGTCGCTCGTTGGTTGAGCTTGATCGGCGACAGGGCCGATCACGTCGCGGTGATCAACCTCAAACACGGCAAACCGCCGAGCGATTTTCCATTCTGGTATGGCTTCACCGACGCAAAGGGCGTCGCGAAAGGCGGCAAGACGCGCGAAAAATTGCTCGCCATGGGCGGCGTCGAAATCGAGTTTCCCGCTCTGTCTGCCGGCACGTTCGCCAAGTTGGACGCCGAAAACATCCCCTTCACGCGCGCCGACAAGGCCGGTTTGCTGACGATCACCGAAAGGGCGCACGTCGCGAAATTCCTGCGCGATTTCGACGCGGCCCTGACGCCGGGCCTTCCCTTTCTTGGCTCGTGAAGCGACGCAACTCGGGGCCGCATAATGGCCCGTTTCACTATTGCGGAGGGCTTCTCTAGTGGCGGGCTGATTGCGTTTCTGTCGATAAATTTCGTCAATCCTGCACGGTTCCTCCGGGCCTGGCTCGACCACGCGATACAGTTTGGCGGGGGCGTAAATGACGCCCGCCCTCCGCGATGGATTGCGTCGCTCGCCTAACCTTATCCAATTGTCCACTCGCGCAATTCCGAACTGGCCTATGTAGATGCGCTCAATCTCGGCTCACGATTGATTACAAGCCCCCTCGCTTTTCCGTTTCGGCGCCTGCGGCGGTTTGAGTCGACTTAAAAGTTTCGCCGCCGCGACAGTGCCATGCAATCACGTAGAAACCGTCCCCTCGTTGGCTCTCGACATTTTATCGCGTAGCCTATAGGATACAAAATGCTGTTCGAAGTTCGGAAAACGGACGCGTTTGAGAATTGGCTTACAGGGCTGAGAGATCAGCGCGGCAAAGCGAAGATCGTCGCGAGAATCGATCGCTTGGCGCTCGGCAACCCTGGCGACGTCGCGCCGGTTGGAGAGGGCGTGAGCGAACTGCGGATACATTTCGGCCCAGGCTACAGGGTCTACTTCGTGCGACGCGGAAAGACGGTCGTGGTTTTGCTGTACGGCGGAGACAAAGGCAGCCAAGAAAGAGACATAGCGCAAGCGAAGTCACTGGCGGCAGAGTTGGAGGATGAGTGACGATGGCCACGAAAACATCGGCGTTCGACAGCGCGGAATATCTCGACAGCCCCGAAGCGATCGAGGCCTATCTGGAGGACGCGCTGGAAAGCAATGATTCCGCGATCGTCGCGCATGCGCTCGGCGTAATCGCTCGGGCGAAGGGCATGTCGCGAATCGCCCAAGACGCCGGCCTGTCGCGAGAAAGCCTTTACAAGGCGCTCAGCGCCGACGGCAACCCAGAATTGGCCACCGTGCTGAAAGTGATCAAGGCGCTCGGCCTCAAGCTGACGATTGCGCCGACTCATCATGCGGCCTAATCCCTATTGAGCCGGGCGTTAGATTAGCGCCGTGAAAACCCCACACGCACGCCCAAGGCGCGCTGACAAGCGCGCCGCGGATCTCAAGTGAACGCCTGCTGAGTGGACGCGCGAGCCGACGCTGCGCATCTTCCGAACGACTGGCAATGAAAATTCCGGCTCACGTCATTACATGCCTGGCGCGGGGGGAAAGTCTTGAAGCGCCACGCGATGGCCAAGTTCGACAACGTGAAGTTTCCTGGCGACGCACAGGAGCGGCGGTGGCCGAACCGTGACGCGGACGCGCCAGGCCCGAAGCGTCCGGCGACCCCGAAATCGAAGAAGGAGCGACCAGCGAGCAAAGGTCGCGTCTATAAGGGGAAGACTCGCAACTGATTGGCGCGACTCCCTCGCCCGACCCCTAACCAACTTTCTCGCTGTGTCCAGCGAACGATTGTGACCGTCGATTGCATAGGGGATCGGGGCGCACCGATCGCCTTTCCGACCGAGGCCCTCACCTATCCTTGTTTTTTCCAACTCGCGGCAGCCGGCTCTTGCCGATGGCCTTGGCGAATTCTTTGAGAAGGGAATCGCGTTTGGTTTCAACTTCGGGCATATCCGCCACGAACTGCGCCACTTGCTTTGCGAGTTCGAGGTCTGCGGCGTTCTGAGAACGCCGCAGGCCCTCGGCCTGTTGGCGATAGGCCTCTCTGACATCCGCTTGCCTTTCCCGCGTCTTTGCCTCCCAAGGGCGCGCCGAACGTTTTCCCCTCCGCGATTCCTTGACGGTCTCCTCGCGGGAGAGCCGCTCCACGCGGGGCAGCTCGCCGCGTTCCCTGATCACGCGAACGACGCCGCGCTCGGCTTTTTTGACTTTGCCCCGTGTGCGGCGCGGCGTCGCTTCAGCCTCGACGCCGCGCAATCGCAATTCGCCGGCGAATTGTTCGCGCCATGTCGCGAGATCGGCCTTGCGAGGATTGAGCCGCCTCCCGTCGTAGCCGAGGGAGCGCACGGTGAGGTGGACATGCGGATGTTCGTCGTCGAGATGCTGCACAAAGACATAGTCATGCTCACCGCCGAAGGTCTCGATCGCAAAGGCGCGGACGGCGTCTTTCACCGCCATCGGGTCGGTTCCGGGCGGCATCGATAAAATGATGTTATGAGACAACGGCCCGTCCCGACGCCGACTGCCATCTAGTTCAGCATCGTCTGCCCACCGCTCTTGGATATCGCGCAAACCCTGCCGTCCGTGCATTACCGCGCCGGTTTCCGTTTCGGCCGCCAGTTCGCCGTTGCGGGTGATATATTCGAGGTGTGATTTCAAATGGGCGACGGTCTTGGTTTTACCGGTAATCTTGACCATCACCTCAGCCGCCTTGGCGACGATCCGCTGCAACTTGGCCCGCATGGCGGGGGTGAGCTTCCGGCAGTCGACAGGATCAGGTATCTCCCATTTCGCGCGCTTCGGCCTTCGAACCGGCGTTCGCCAGACATAGGAGATCGGCGGTAATTCGAGGTCGCGGTCGCCCTCGCCGCTCATCCACGGCCCTGCCAATAATCGGCGTTTCGCCTGAGTGCGCCGCGTAGTTCGGCGAGAGCGGCCTCGATTCGCGCCGAAGCCTCTTGGATCGCTTCGGCCTCGATCCTCACCGATTGGCCAATCAGCCTATTCAGATTGGCGGCATGGGCAATCTGGTTGATGTTGCCGCCAATGCGGTTCAGTTCGCGCGCTACGGCTCGTAACGCCTGACGTTCGTCAGGCGTCTGCTGCACCGGAAAACCGAGCCGCGCCCTTACCAGCGATGCAACCCACTGCGTGCGGTTCATGCCGCGCTGCGCAGCGAAGGTCGCCAGAAGGTGCAGCTCGCTTTCGCTCAATCTGATCGTCACCTTGCGCGACGCGCTTGTCGCTATCGTCGCATGCGCGGGCGCTCTTCCGTGGCCGACCGCTCGTTCGACGAGACGCCGCATTAAGGCCGATTTGCCGCCATCGGTCGCCGCCAGCGCCGCGAATTTTTCAGCGAGCGCGTCGTCGATCTGAAATCCCAAAAACGCCATGCGTTTGCTTCGACCTCTCAAGGGACGGAGTGTTTAAAAACGGCTGGCGGCAAGCCTATCCTGCACTCGCATTCGAAAAACACGGTGCGCTCCATTTTCAGGTCTCATGGCTCGAATCCAATTAGCCGACTTCGCGTGGCGGCAGTGTCCGGTGGTTGCCTCGGATCGTTCAGGACGGCGTGAAGATCGATGCGATCGTCCAGCTAGTTTCCCTTCTTGCCCGCGCCTTTCCCACACCCTCCGGCCTCACTACGGCGCAATCTGATGGGCGCGTTCGGCCTCCGGGCGCTCCGCTTCGTTTCGTCCCTTCGGGATGGAAAAGCCGCTTTGCCGCTCGCTGCCGGATCGACCGCCATCAGAGCGGCTCGTGCATTCGAATCTCGACGAGAGCGAGTTCGGCGAGCAACACTTGTGCTTCCTCACCGTGGTCATCGAAGACGACAATCCCGAAGTGCGAGCCTCTTTTCGAAACGCGCCCCAGGATTAAGCGACCGCCTCTGTGCTCATGGCGGACACGCATGATGACCTCCGATGCAGATTTTCTCTGCGCCGCCGGAACGAACTCACCCTCAGGCAGCCCTGCTGCGCCGTGTTTCGTCTCATTCTTCGTTGGCTGAGGTAGGGATGGTTCCCCGCGGATAATATGTTCTGTAGCCGGCTCTGCATCATCGTTTTGGTTTGGCTTAGCAGGCGCTTCTTCGATGAACGCTTCGGCTTGCGGACGCGAAAAGGATTCATGCTGCGCACAGAATTCCTCGACTCTTGCCGCATCTCGCTTCCACAGCTGATAGAGTTCATAGACCGCCCGAAGCGGTGAGGCTGAAAGCTTATCTCGGAGCACATGCGGCATCTGGCCAATCGATGCGTGCATGGCGATGAAACCCTTGCTCTTGGCGAGTCGTCTCGCAATGTCCTTTTGCTTTTCTCCCGCCCTGAGACGCGCCTCGATGAAAGCGGCAATCTCCGTGGCCGAAAGGTCGTCGCGCTGAATGTTTTCGACCATCTGGTCATATGGATCGTCCGCCTGCCCAGCCTGAATCATGGCTTTGATGGTCCTCAGACCGGCCAAACTCGCCGCACGGAATCGGCGCGCGCCAAAAACGATGCGATGCTTGCCGCTTTCTTGCTTTTTGGTGACGCCGATCGGTTGGAGAAGGCCGCGTTCGCGGATCGAGGCGGCCAACTCCTCGAGAGCGGCCTGGTCGAAATTGCGACGCGGCTGCCCTGGGTCCTCCTCGATTTGGCTCAAAGCGATCTCGAGCGCCGCGCCAGAGCCGACTGCGGGTTCAAGTCCCTCGAGCTCGTCGAGCAGCAAGGCAACGTCGTCGAGTTTTTGGGCGTAGCTCATGCAAGCTCCATTTTGGCGGCGAGTTTGTCGAAGACCATCCGCATTTCTCGCCCCGCCTCGCGCGCAGCTGTTTTCGGCAGGCTCCACACCGGCTTCTTTTCCGCCAGAGCCTCGCCGATCGACGAGCGCTGCGGGATCACCCCGTCGAAGAGATATTTCGTGCCGAATTTCTGGACGAGGCTCTTCAGGTTGTCGCGCTGGCGCGGGGATGTTGTCTGCAGGCGGTTGGGGATCAAGCCGAGAAAATTGAGGTTAGGATTGTACTTCTGCCTCACGCCGACAATATGCTTCAAAAGCGTCTCGATGCCGTCGATTGCGTAATCGTCGAGGTCAATCGGCGCCAACACGAAATGGCCAGCTACTAGTGCAGCGAGATTGCGCACGCCAAAGGTCGGCGGCGTGTCGATCACCGCGACGTCGTAAGATCGCGAGGCGTCCTCGATGTTCGAACGAAACTGCTGAATGATCTTTCCGTCGACCGCGAGAATTCCGCGCAAGGCCGGAGTGGCGGGCGCGACGCGGATGCCGGGCGCGGACAGCGGCGGAAGGGCGACGGGCCGGCTAAAGAACGTGGCGGCCTCGGGCTCGCCGGTCTGAGCCGAGAGCGTCGTCGTGCCATTGCTCTGCGGGTCCAGATCGAGAAAGAGCACGCGCTTGCGATGCTCGGCAAAATACCAAGCGAGGTGGACGGCGATCGTGCTCTTGCCAACGCCGCCCTTCTCGTTGTTCACGACGATCACTTTCACGAGACGGCTCCAGTCGAAGCAATGGGACGCATAATGAGTCCTTCATCGGTTCGAGACATTTGATGTTTCGACGAATCAGTCGGCGGGACGTTTCAACGCAAGAAGCAAATTCAACTGTTCTTGCGCGACTGTGAGATTTGACAGGGGTAGAATCAGGTTTGCACGACAAACTTCGAGAGGAAGCGATCGTCGGCTGCGCGAGACGGATCCCTGACCCGCAGATCGGAGGGCAAGTCTCGCCTCGAAAGTTTGCCAGACAAACTTCGCCTCGCCGAGTGGACGGCTTCAGCGGGAATCGCCGTTGGCCCTGGGTCAGAGCACTTTGCCGGCCAAGCTCGCAGGGACGGTCCTCGTATGCGCGAGTTGGATCAAAGTGTGTCGCGAAATCTCCCCCTCAGAAGTTTGCCAGACAAACTTCTGCGCAGCGGTGTCTCGAAGAAAGGGTAAGCGTGCTACCGCCTGCGAGGGTCAGTCGCAAATCAGCCGTGCTTGGCGTCGAGAACACTCGACGCAACAAAAAATGGGGCGAGCCATCCACTGGCCCGCTACAAATCCAAATGAAGCTTAGAAGGCGGGGCGGCGTGCGCCGCCTTGTTCGTCGCGTCACTTGCGCTTCGCGGTCTTCGTCGTCGCTTCAGGTGCCGCGTCGGCTTCGTCCGTGTCGGACCTGTCCGTCTTGGCGGAAGCGAGGATCGAGAAGTCGTCGCAGTTCAGGTCGACTGTGTAGACTTTTTCGCCGTCCTTCTCGAAGCTACCCTGTTTCAGCGTGCCGCGCGCAACCACGAGATCGCCGGACTTCGCATGGTCGCGGACATATTTGCGGGCGCTCTCGCTCCAAATCGTGATCTCGTTCCAGTAAGGCTTGTCCTTCGTCTCGCCGTTGCGGTCCTTAAAGGCGTAGTTGGCGCAGATCGAAACGCGTGTCGTCTGCCCGACTTCACGAACCTTGCCGATGCGGCCGAGGATCTGAAATTCCGCGAAAGTCTTCATCTTGCTCTCCATCGTTGGGGCGACTGCCCCGGTTGCGATGGCTGTCCGTGATGGCCGCGAAGGTGACGTCAGAACCGAAGCGCCGAAAAGGCGCGAGGCCGAAGCAGAGCGGAGGACCCGAAGGCCGCGGCGATTTTGATGCGCGAGGAATTGGCGTTTAAGCGCCAAGGGGAAAATCGTCGCGGCCGCAGGGTTTTGGGCGGCGAATGTGGCCATAGGACGAATCGCCATGCAACCGGAGGCGAGCGCGCGCAACGGAGAGCGATGGGAAAACACGCGCTGAATTCAGAGCGCGCCCGAGACCCCAGGCTCGCGGAACTCGGCGGAACGCGCTTTGATTTCATTGCAACCGGATATCCCGAGATCGTTCGGCGAAGACGCTCGGCGCACCCAGGAACGAGGCCCGATTAGACGACGACGAACCGAGACAAAAATCACGCGCGCGAGGGCCGCCCGTCACTGTCACGCGGAACCGATGATGCAGGCCCAAGCAAGGCGGCGAATCGATCGTTCACCTCGACCAAGACGCGACGCTCGCCCGACGCGACAACGCCTGAACAGATGGGTGACGAAAAGCGGATCGCCGCAGCGCGGGGTGCGCGAAAAGGGCGGCATGGCGTCGGCGCCGCCTGTTTTCCGGTTCTAGTAGTCAGCAGTTCTATGCCTGCCAGCCAGCCGCGCCGCCAAGGGCGACATGAGCGGCCAGACCCTTGCACCAAGCGCTCGGCCTAATATATATTCATCGACTGGAGAACCATTATGTCCGCGCAACTGCTATCAAAATCCGAGGCAGCGTTCGTCGCAGGTCTCGACGCCACGGTCGTCGACCGTGCAATCGATCGGCTCCGCATCGGTCGGCCCTTCGTGCAGCGCCGCCAACGCACGCGGCTCCTAACGCCGAAGGGCGCGTTCCTCATCGCGGCCGACCACCTGATCGCGCGCGACATCGCTGCGCCGGCGCGCAAGGAATTGCGCAAGCGCTTAGCCGCGCTCTTGAAGGAGAAGCCGATCGAATCCGTCGGGAAGCTCGCGGTGCCCTCCTCCGCTTTGCCGATGACGATCGACTTCAAGCCGGTGTCAGACAGCGTGGCCAAACGTCTTTCGGCGCTCGAGGCGGCGCGCGCCTATATCGTCGAAGATGACGAGGTCCAGGGCGGGGCCGCGACCTTTCGGGCCACAAGAATTCTCGTGCGTCCAATCGCCGCCGCGCTGCAGCGTGGCGTCCCGGCCGAGGAGCTCATCGAGGACTATGGGCTCTCTCAAGAACAGATCGCCGCGGCGCGTGTCTATGCGGATGCGCGCCCGCAGCGGGGCCGTCCATCGATTTCAGTTTCGGGCTGAGATTGCCGCCCGATGCGATTTCTGGTCGACGAGAACCTCTCGCCGACGCTCGTCGAGCTTGCGCGCGAACGCGGCTACGAGGCGATGGCGATGCGCGATCTCGGGCTCTTGAACGCCAAGGACTGGACCTTGCTGGAAAAAATCCAGAACGAAGACTGGACGCTGGTCACCAACAACGTCGACGAATTCCGCAAACGTTACGCTCGGAAGGCCGTCCTGCACGCGGGCGCCATTTTCCTCGTCGACGTCGACGCCGGACGGGACGTGCAGCGGTTGGCCTTCGCCGCAGCCCTTGACGAGATTGACGCCGACGCGGACCTCGTAAATTTAGAGCTGCTCGTCGAACCGGAGGGCAGCGGATTTCGTGCGAGGCGGCTTCGATTGCCGCGAAGTAACAAGTGAGAGCGAACGCTGCTTTTGCGAAGTCGCCCGCCTGTCCGGCAATCGATCCTTTGCCGGTTGATTAGCGATCTGTCTGGAAACGATGCTCGATAATTGCGCGCCGGACAGAAGGATTGTCGGACAAGAAACCGGGTGCCTCCAGAAAATCCCGTTGGCGCGAATGCATCCCCTTTTGCACGGATCTCGACCGATAGCCAGTCGTCGCCGCGCCGTCGCCGAAGCGCGAAAGATATCGGCCGCATCAAGGCGACGCACGCCGTACCGCGAGCACGTCGACCGCCTCGAAGTTCGCAAGGATCGCAAACGCGTATACCGCCCTTGCCGAGAGCTGCATGAAACCCATGTATGGATGCCCCCGTTCGCGCAAGAAGTTTTTCGAGCGGCTTCATCGCGTGATCGGGTGCGGTCATGTATCAGGCCTTTGAGTTGCGGCCTGTCTCGACCGCTGGCCGGTATGGAGATGCGCGGGTCTGGCGCAGATCACTTAAGCGAGCTGTGAGCTCCGTGGATACCACTGCGTTTCCAGACCCGGATCTGACCGATCATTTGACCTTACCGTTCGTCGACCTCCTCACACGCCCGACGCGCCTATGCCGCTGCTCTGATTTTCGATCAGGCCGTCGCAGCGACAGGAGCCCTGTAATCCTCATTCTTCGTCAGCATGGCCCAAATCGAACGCGCCATCTTGTTGGCGAGCGCGATCGCCACGAGCATGCGCGGCTTGCGCGCCAGCATGCGATGGAGCCAGGTTCCGTCCGACGCTCCTTTCCGGCGAGCCCAGCGCACGACGGCTATCGCGCCGATGATCAGCAACCGCCGAATGTCGCGCTGTCCCATCTTCGAGGTCTTTCCAAGAACCTGCTTGCCGCCGGTCGAATGTTGCCTAGGAACAAGTCCGAGCCAGGCTGCAAAATCACGCCCGTGTTTGAAGATGGCCATCGGCGGCGCGAAGGTCTCGATCGCCATGGCCGTAATCGGACCGATGCCCGGCATGGTTTGCAGGCGGCGGGTTGTCGCGCCGCGCGCGGCTTCGTGAAGCGTCACCTTCTCGAGGTCGGCAACCTTCTTCGACAGCCCGTCGATCTGCTCGAGGAAAACGCGCGACAGCTCCACGACGAGAAGCGGAAGCGATGTCGTCGCATCCTCGATCGCCTCTGCGAGAACCTTCACATTCGCCGGCCCTTGAGGGGCGACAACGCCATGCTCGGCTAAATGACCGCGCAGCGCGTTGATCAGTTGCGTGCGCTGGCGCACCAGAAGATCGCGGGCGCGAAACAACATGGCGCGCGCCTGCTGCGCCTCGGTTTTGACCGCGACGAAGCGCATGGTCGGCCGGCTCGCCGCCTCGCAGATCGCCTCCGCGTCGGCCGCGTCGTTCTTTTGGCGCTTGACGAAAGGTTTGACGTAAGCCGGCGGGATCAACCGAACATCATGCCCCATATCGCGAATCGCTCGCCCCCAGTGATGCGCGCTCCCGCAGGCCTCCATAGCGACGACGCAGCGCGATTGCTCCGCAAGGAAGGCGAGGACCTTCTCGCGCGAAAGCTTCTTGCGGAACCCCACGCCGCCGTCGGCGCGGGCGCCGTGCGCCTGAAAGGACCGCTTTGCAAGGTCGAGACCGATAATGCTAACCTTTTCCATGGATGCCCTCTCCGTTCGTGGGATGCACAAACATCGCCACCTTGGCACATCGCGATGCCGTCAGGAGGGGGCATCCACTCCATCACTTAAATTTATCGGTCCCTGGCCTACTGTCTGGACTTTGGGCCAGCGCAGAAGGCGTCTGGCGCCATGAAATTACGGCACCATATCGGCGGCCTGGAAGGGTTGCTGGAGCCCCTAACGCTGGATCGGCGCGTCTTTGCCGAGGAGTGGGAGAGGCGGATATTCGGCGTCCATGTTGCGATGATGGGTCTGTCGGGCCATCTCGGCTCGTCCGTGCCGGCCTACGCGATCGCCGATGTGCCGACCACCTTCCGAGACATGTGGACATGGGCGCATCTGCGCGCCCGCGCCGAGGCGATGGATCCATTCGACTACTTTAAATTTCGTTATTACGAGAAGTGGCTCAACGGCATTGCCGCATTCCCTGTCGACGAGGGATACCTGCGCGAGGACGAATTGGCGTCGCGGACAACAGAACTGCGCGGCCAAGCGGCCCGGCCGCCCGGCGCTCGGCTAGGGGTCGCGGGTGGAACTGTCGCCATTGACGAGCAGATCATGGCATATCTGCGCAATGGCGACAGTCCTCGCCGCGACGTCGCTCATCCAAAGTTCGCGGTCGGGCAACTCGTCCGGATCGCAAATCTCCCGGCCGGCGCGCACACTCGGTTGCCCGGCTACCTTCGGGGGCGGAGCGGTACGGTGGCGCAGGTGCTCGAAGGCGACTACGCCTACTTCTAGCGCACTGGGGACGGCATTGGCGATCCGATGCCCGTCTATATCGTCGAGTTCACGCCGGTGGAATTGTGGGGTCCGTGTGCATTCGGGATCGGCCCACCGCGTTCCGCTCGCCCTGGCAGAACGGCCACGCTGAACGCCTGATCGGCTCGGTCCGGCGCGAGTGCGCTGATCATTTGATCGCGTTCAACGCGGCGCACCTTCGACGAATCCTTGCGCGACACGCCATCTATTATAACGAGGCGCGAACGCATGTTTCGCTCGCGAAGGATGCGCCGTGCGTGCGGTTGATTGAGCGGTTCGGAGACGTCGTTGCGCATCCGATCCTTAGCGGGCTACATCATCGGTACGCCCGAATCTAGATTTCGGAAGCGACTGGCGGCCGGCGCCATGATCTGCGCGAAGGTCGAAGGCGTGCCCTGCGGAATGGCGCTCGCACAGTCAGAGATTCGCCCGCATGCGCTCCGGAATCTCTCCGAAACTCTCGCACAACTTCACACGATTCCCGCGCCGGATTCGTCAGATTTCTTTCCGGCAACCCACGTCGCGAGAACTGAAAGATCAGTCGAATCTAAGGCGACAATGTCGGCGCGGTAGCCTGGAGCGAGTCGGCCGAGGAAATGCCCGACGCTCAAGAAGTCGGCGGGCTCAGTAGAGGCAAAACGTAAGGCGCGCTCTAACGGGAGCCCCAAAAGCCGAACGCAGTTCTTGACCGCAGTCGCCATGTCGAGCGATGATCCTGCGAGGACGCCGTTCGGCGTGACGCAACGGCCATCGCGAACCGCGATCTGTGTGCCCTGTAGCATGAACTCCTTGGATCCGCCTACAGGCGGCATCGCATCTGTGACAAGCATCGGATGGCCGGCGCCGCGGATTGCAAGCCCCAGGGTCGCTGGAGCGACGTGTTGGCCATCCACAATAATTCCATAGTAGGCATTGGGCGATTCTAGCGCCGCTCCGATCGGCCCGGGCTCGCGGGCCGAAAGCGGCCGCATGGCGTTGAATAGATGCGTGAAGCCGGTCAACCCTTCCGCCATCGCGGCGCGGGTCTGCTCAAAAGTCGCCATCGAATGGCCTAGCGAAACCTTTGCGCCCGCCGCAATCAAATCGGCAATGAAGCCCGTGGGCGCCACTTCCGGCGCCAAGGTGACGAGCAACACGCCTTTCTTGTAGGAGGAGAGCATTTGGAGGTGATGAGGTGCGGGACGCCGAATGAGGTCGCGGCGGTGGACTCCGGGCTTGTCACGCGACAAGAAGGGGCCTTCGAGATGAATGCCGAGAATGCTGGGCTCTCGTGGAAGCATCGCCTCGACGGCGCTCAACGCCGCAGCCATGATCGCATCGGTGTCGGTGATCAGCGTCGGCAAAAGCGCCGTTGTGCCGAATCTTCGATGGGTGGCGACAATTCTCGCGAGGCATTCGGGCGTCGGATCAGCATTGAATAACGCGTCTCCTCCGCCGTTCACCTGTACGTCGATAAATCCCGGCGCAAGCCACGCGCCCTTCGGCGCTTCGAATACGTCGATCGATGTGGACAATTCCTTGCGCGGCGTGACCGCCGCGATTTGCGAATCATTGATGAGGATAACGCTGTTTCGATGAATCATCACGCCGTCGAAGACGAAATCCGCAGCGATGGCGTGCAGTTCCGGCACGCTCATCGCGTGCGCGTGATTTTTTGCAAATGAAGGGGCTCGTCCACGTTGATGCCCCGCGCCGCGGCGAGGCGGACGACCATCCCGTAGAAGCTTTGGATCTGACAAATAGCATCGGTTTCGGGCTGATCGGGAGCGAGCGTCTCGAGTTGACCAGGCGGGGCGTCGTTCGAGCCGGTGGCGAACAATGCCGCTCCTTTGGCTTTCAGATTAAGAGCCAACTGGTTCGTTCCCGCGGCTGCGGCGTCGGTGGGCGTGAAGATCACAATCGGATAATTCGAAGAGACCAAGGCGATCGGACCATGCTGAAATTCGGCCGCAGAAAACGCTTCGGCATGGAGACGCGAAGTCTCCTTCAATTTCAGCGCCGCCTCCCTCGCAATGGCGAGCGTGGGGCCTCGCCCAATTGTGATAAGACTCTCCGCTCGGGTGAGAACGCCAACCAAGTTGCTCCAATCGAGTTCGCTGGAGGCGGCGAGCCGGTCTGGCAAACGCCGCAACGCGTTGGCAAGCGCCTCATGTTCCGCCCACAGCGCCGTAAGGCGCGCCAAAACCGAGAGCGATGCGATGAAAGTCTTCGTCGCCGGAATACTGAGTTCCGGTCCGGCCTCCATCGGCAGGACGAACTCGCAGCTCCGCGCAAGCTCGCTTTTGGCGTCGTTTGTGATGCAGGCGGTTACGGCGCCGGATTGCCGCGCGGCGACCGCTTGCTCGATAAGGTCGCAGCTTTTCCCGGATTGGGAAATGGCCAGAAAAAACTGACCATTCATACTGAGACGCCGGTGATAGATCGTCGTAATGCTTGGCGCCACCGCCGCGACAACAATACCCAGATATCGCTCAATCAAATGTTTGCCGAAGGTCGCCGCATGCGCGGAACTGCCCCGTGCGCAAGTAACGACAACCTGCGGCGGTTTGCGTCGTAGCCGCTCGACAAGCGCGGCGATGACGCTCGACAGAAGCCGCTCCTCCTGCCGCCTCACCGCCTCTGGCGCCGTTCGCAACTCGGCGGTCATTTGGAAGTCAGCGAAGGTCATTCTATTGCTTTGTTAGCGGTAGTCATGGTTCAATCATCGCATAACATCCCAAGTGAAGCGAACACGGCGGAGCGGGCTCAAAGAAGGTTGCCTCATGAAGGCCGGGGAGTGCGCCCGGTTCTAGCTTTCCGTTTCACTTGTGGGCCACTCTCTTGAATCTGCTTCGTAGGTGGGCATATCCCCAAAAACCTCGCGATCGCCGGTGAATGACGCCGATGGAAACCGAACGCCCGAGCCCTCGTTATTCCAACATCGACCTCTGGGAGCCAGCGGAGATCTTGGAGGCGATGATTGAAGGGCAGTTCGCCGCCGTCGCGGCCGTGCGGGCCGCGCACCCGGCCATTGAAAGCGCGGGGCTTGCGATAGAGCGGCGGCTAAAGCGCGGCGGGAGGCTCGTTTACATGGGGGCTGGAACGTCCGGCCGCTTGGCGGTCCAGGACGGCGCAGAACTCATGCCGACATTCGGCTGGCCACAGGAGCGACTCCTGCTGCTCATGGCCGGCGGAAAGAACGCCCTTCTTCGAGCCGTCGAGGGCGCCGAGGATCAGGAGGCGCAGGGAGTGGAACTTGCGCGGCGCAATGCCATCGGTCCGACTGACGTCGCTATTGCGGTGGCGGCGAGCGGCACGACGCCGTTCACGGTGGCGTGTCTTCGTGCGGCAAAAGAAGCGGGCGCTCTTGCAATCGGCGTCGCCAACAATCGAGACACGCCGCTCCTTAGGGAAGCCGACCACGCGATATTTCTTGATACAGGCCCCGAAGCGATCGCCGGTTCGACTCGCATGAAGGCGGGGACGGCCCAGAGGATCACCCTTATTCTGTTGTCCTCTCTTGTCATGATCTCGCTCGGACGCGTCTATGACGGCTTGATGGTGGATATGCAGGCCTCGAACAAGAAACTGGTCCGGAGAAGCGAAAAGATATTGTCGCGCCTGAGCGGTCGAGGCCTCGAAGATGTGCAAGAGGCCCTGCACGGAGCCGGCGGGAGCGTCAAGCTCGCCTTTCTTCTTCTTCAGGGATACCGACGCGACGAGGCACAGGCCGCGCTCGATCGCGCTGATGGGCATCTGCGCAGAGCAATAAGCCTGATCCGCGAATTTCATGAGGACGTTCTCGAAGGAACACAGCCTTCAATTTCCACCTGCTCCAGCGAGGGGGCGACTCATGAATAAGAGAACGCGCCCTTATTTATGCTGCAGCAGTGGCCGAACGCCATGTGTCCATGGCCGAGCCTCGAAAAGCTCGGTGCGTCCTTGCTGATATGAGATGGGGACCGTAGAATTTACTGGGTTGCGACGAACGTTAACGAATTCCGACGCGAGAAATGGCCGACCTTACGGAGGACGGCGATGCGTTGGAAGATCACAATTGAAGGCCTGGACGAATTCAGCGGACGCGACACCGCTGAGATGGTTATCGAAAAGCCATTCAGCCGGCTGTCGGAGGGAGAGATTGGCCTCTCGATTTCGGATGGCGAGTCGATCATGGCGTTATTGCAGCAGCTTGTGGTGAAGCAGCAATGCGATGCCTACGTCCTGACGAGCCGGTATTGCACCGATTGTCAGACGTTCCGGCGCATCAAGGATTATGGCAAGCGCAAGATCCGGACGGTCTATGGACGTGTCGAAGTCAGCAACCCGCGGATCATGCATTGTCGGCGCTGTCTTCCCTATTTTTGTGACGCTTCGGCCGTTTTGCGCGATATCTGCCCCGATCGGGCGACGCAACTCGAGAACGACAGGGGCGCCTCCAACTATGACGCGATGCTGACGCTCCTCCGCATGCGGGACACGACCGCGGCCCGGCTCGGTCCGCCGATACGCACCACCGGTTCTCCCGAAATACAACGCTGCGCACAACCACTCCGGGTCCAAAAGCTAAATTCGTTTTCTTCGTCATGCGCTATTGAGGTGCCAAGCTCCGCTTTGGCAATGCGCAGCCGATATTCTCAATCCAAGATGGCTTCTGACACCCACGTGAGTCAGCCATCAGAGCCGTTGGTATTATGTCGATCAGGGCTACACTGGCGAGAACGCAGCCAAGGCGCAAGGCGCCGAGCTTTGCGTTGTCAAACTCGCCGAAGCGAAGAAAGGCTTCGTTTTGTTGCCCAAAGGTCGAGCGATCATTCGCTTGGGCAACTCGATGCAGGCGGCTCGTCAAAGACTACGAGCGTTATGCCCAGACTTTCGTAGGGCTCCACGTCGTTGCCTTCGCATGTTTCACGCTCAGACACGCCGCAGAGTTGATGATCCACAGTGCACAATCACGCTCTAGATTCGCGAATCCGGCCGGCGAGCCGATCGGATGCGCGAAACGGTTACGGGGTTACTTCGCGTTGCACTTCTTTCCGGCGACGCAGCCTTCGATCCAGGACTTGAAATTCGAGATGCGCGTGTAGACGCCCGGCTTGCCGGGCCGGGCGCAGCCTTCGCCCCAGCTCACGACGCCAACCAGCAGCGGGTCCGCGGTCCTGACCAGCGGTCCGCCGCTGTCACCCTGACATGAATCCTTGCCGCCGACCGTGAGGCCCGCGCAGATCATGTTGTCGGTGATCGAATCGCCATAGGCGAGAGGATCGGCGCAGGATTTCTTGGTGACGAATGGCACCGCGACTTCCTGCAGCGTGCGGGTTACGCCGCCGCCTTCCTCCATCGCGCCCCAGCCGGTGACGACGAGTTCTTTGCCGGCGACCAGCGTCTTCTCTTCATCGACGGGCGCGAGCACGGCAACTGCCTTGATCTTCGGGCCGAGAGCAAGCGGCTCTTTCAGTTCGATCAGCGCGATATCGCTGTCCTGCGGCGCATGCTTTTCATAATCGCCATGAACGAGGATGCGTTTCACGTCGTGCCGCTTCACGCCGCTCTTCAGCGTATTCGTGCCGGCGATCACGTCGAGACTGTCGGGGGTCAGGCCCGGCATGCAATGCGCAGCCGTGACGATCCATTTATCGCTGTAGATCGAGCCGCCGCAAAAATGCCCGGCGCCGGGATCGGGAATGTCGGCGACGACGAGCGACACCTGCCAGGGATAGGCGCCGTCCTTCGCCGGCACGCCGCCGACAATCTTCGGCTTTTCCTTATTGATGTAGCGCATCACCGTATCGTCATAAGGAGCCGAGCCGGTCTTTTTGAAGGTTTGGGCGGTCGGCGCTTCCGCGCATGCGGGGCCGCCAAGCAGGACGGCGATGGCGGCGATGGGAGCAAGATATTTACGCATGTGTTCCTCCAATTGCTTAGCGGTTAGTTGCTTCCAAAAATGCGTATTCTGGGATTTTCACCATGGAGATCGGCTGCCTCCTCGACCATGGTGATGTTCTCGGGCGGGACCGTCTTTCCGATAAGAAAGGCGACGTAATAGGCGCGGGCTCTTATCGCCGCTTTTTCGCGCGTGGAGCGTTCGCGATCGGACGTCGGCGTCGCGATCGAAACCCAGTTGATTTTTGCCCGTGCGAGTTTCAACCGCGCCAGTTCCTCGACGACGAGCTTGGTGTCGCCCAAAAGCGCCGTTCCGAGCGGCGCGTCTCCAAGCGTAAATTCTCGCAGCGCGCGCCCGATCTCGACATTCTGCGTGCCGGCGTTTTTCGGCACCTGCACATAGACCGGCGTCTCACTTTCGGCGGTCTTGCCGCGCAGCCAAACGCCGCCGGAATCGTCCTGCTCGACCGACTGCACCTCAATTTTCGCGCCGGGCTTCAAGTCCTCCGCAACACCGCCGCCGGCCTTAGGTTCGAAACGCGCGATGAGTTCTTTCATAACCACGACCGTTTTCGAACTCGCCAGCACCTCGGCGACAAATTGCGGATTTTGCCCGCCGGTCGCTTGGGGCGCCGGCGGCGGCTCCGCTTTTGTGTCCGCGGCGATGCGTGGCATGGCGAGCGGTCCGGAGACTTGCGGAATCGAGATGGGGGCCGATTTGGCGACATCCCAGCTCGCAT
Source organism: Methylocystis sp. (assembly GCF_021731785.1). GTDB lineage: Bacteria > Pseudomonadota > Alphaproteobacteria > Rhizobiales > Beijerinckiaceae > Methylocystis. The sequence continues at coordinate 31,210 of NZ_JAKFWS010000007.1, read as the reverse complement.
CGACCTGCGCGGGTGAAACATGTGATGCACGGCTTACGGTCGCGCGACGACTGTTGTCCGTAAGCCACTTTCGCGCCGAGGCCGCATAGGGGCCGAGCCCCCATAGCTCGGCATAGTTTCGCACATAGGGTTCGCCGATCTTCTGCGCCGCGATCCACTCGGTCAGCGCCTGCGCTTCTTTGTCCTTCGACATTTTGAAATAGACGTATGGCGTCGCATTGGTGGACATCCATGGGCTCTGCCGGTCGTTCGTGTCCTGCTTGACTTTCAGCGCAATCAGCCGATGCGCTTCGAGTAACTCGACATCCGTCTTCATCAAGTGCTCGTTGAGCGCCGCGGTGTATTTGCTGAGGCCGCCAGCGCCGTCGCCGATCGATTTCGTGCCCGCTCTCGACGAGTAGCCGAGCACATTGTTGGGATTGCGCGCGAACTCGGGAAACCCCTTGCTGATTTCCGCGCGCGTCTGGCCTTCGCCTGGCTCAACGATGAAATCGGGAATATTGCGGCACGCGTCGAGCAGCAGCAGAAGCAGCGCGGGGTTCCGGCTATTAGCCAGATCCTGCAATCCCGACACCGATAAAAAGACATCCTGCACTTCGGTGGAAGGTATGACTTTTGGAAACGTGGTCGGCGTCAGAAAGCCTTCTCCGCCATAGGTGAAACCATGACCCGAGTAGTAAAAAACCGCGAAGGAACCGCGATCAATCTTCGTCACGAACGGCAAGTACAGGCCGAGAAAATCGTCGCGCGTCCGGACGTTCTCGGACAGCGTCACGTCGAAACCCGCGTCCCGCAAATTCTGCGCCATGGTACGCGCATCGGTAAGCGAGCCGGGAAGTTTGTCGGCGTTGTCGTATTCGGCGTTGCCAATGACGAGCGCCATGCGCTTGACGGGCTTCGGCTCATTATATTGCGCTGTTGAAGGGGCTGGCGCGACGAGCGCCGACAGCATGAAAAACAAAAATAGCGGTCGCATCACGGCCATGCTCCCTTAAGGACCCGCACACTCGAAGGAAATGCGTCGCCGAGAAATTAGGCCAATGATGGCGCCGCGCAAGCTCGCGCGCAAGTGGACGGCGCCGCGGGCGGCATCATCGTGCCAGGATGGTGGTCGTTGTCGAAAGTTGGGCCAGATCGCGAGCAACGGATTCATCGCGCGCGTTATAGGGCCATCGCCAAAGAAACGGCTATTCTCAGCGCCCAGCACCTTTCGCGGTTCGACACGCCGCGCCGACTGGCGACTCTAGTCGTGTTCGCCCGCGAGATGGAAGCGATCCTCACGGACGGCGCTCGTCATGTTCGACAAGATGCTTGGCGGTGTCTACCGTCGCGCCGATCGCGCCTACAGAGAAAATGTTGTTCATCGAGCAAAAGCGCTCGATGCATCGGCGCGAGCGCTTCTCCATATGGCGAAAGCCATGTTGGCGGCGAAGGAATCTGGAGAGGATCAAGGCTCTGCCCTCGAACGTTCGCTCGGTTGGGAACGCTTGAAAGCGCTCGTCGCGGAAACAGAAATTGTCGTTGCCAACACGCGCGAAGACAATTTGACCGAAATCGTCGAAAGGTATCCGACGGTGCGCCGGATGATTTCGGTCCTGCTCAATGCATTTGCATTCCGCTCATGGAAGCCAAACGACTCATTGCTCGACGCGCTCGATCTGTTGCGTGGACTTTATGCGGCGCGACCGAGACAACTCCCTCAACGTCCGCCGACAGCATTTCTAAAATCGACGTGGCGCAAGCTCGGAAGAGGCTCCACATTTGATCGTCGGGCATATGAGGTCGCGGTCATGCTGGCGCTACGCGACAGTTTGCGGTCCGGAGACATTTGGGTCGAAGGCAGCCGCGCGTTCCGCGTCTTCGGCGACTTTCTTCTGCCGGCGGAGGCTTTTGTCGCTCGGCGACGAGAGGGCGAATTGGGACTTGCTGTCCAGGATCGCTTCGATGACTGGCAAACCGAGCGAACGACCTTGCTTGAATCGCGGCTCAATGAGATCGATACGCTCGCGTCGGCCGGCAATGGTTGGACGGGATTCGCCGAGCGCTTCGGCCATCTGCGAACCGGCGCGCCGCCAGAAAATATAGGGCTGATGACAGCGTTGCTGGCAGACGCCACCAATCTCGGCCTCGCCCGAATGGCGCGCAGCTCCAAAATATTTAGCCATTCCAAATTGCTCTGGATCGCCGAATGGCATGTTCGCGATGAAACCTATCAGGCGGCGCTCGCGTGTCTGATCGAAGCAATCCACGCGCAGCCATTCACAAGGGTCTGGGGCGACGGCGGCACGTCATCGTCGGATGGACAATTTCTCAAGGCAGGCGGCCATGGAGAGGCGCGCGCCGACTACAACGCCAAATATGGCTCGGAGCCGGGCGTCAAGTTTTATACGCATGTCTCCGATCGTTACGCGCCGTTTCACACCAAGGTCATCGCCGCCAACGCCAGCGAGCCCGCGCATATTCTGGACGGTCTGCTTCACCACGAATGCTCGCTGGATATGACCCCGGTTTGGGCCGCCCTGTGCTCTGCCAATGCACATTATACGTGAGCTGCCGGCTGGTTCTTGCTAACCAGCAGCAACGCCTTTCCGCATTAACCAAACCTTAAGGCTTTACTTGGCGATGGATCGCGCGTAGCCTTTTCTCAGTTTCAGGCGCGCGGTTTCAGGTCGTATGTTCAAGCCCTTTTTCACGTGGATACCGTCGCGCTGTATCTCCATGCCGATCGTGTGAGTAGCCGTTGCTCCGCAAACACTTCGCGAAGCCTGATGGTACCCGTGATGTCTGTTTTCATAACGAAAGATTATGGGGACAAGCAAATGACCCTACGCTTCTGGCTCATCGCATTGATGTTAGCGTGTTCCAGTCCCACGCTTGCGGCGGATTTGTTTATTCCGGTGCCTCAGACTCGCGTGGCGGCGATGGCGCCCGATCAAAGACAGATGCTCACAACGCTTGAAAAGCAGAAGACTACCAAGAGCGTGCGGTTGGTGAACATTAACCTCGATTCGCTCAAAGAGCCGACCGTCACCCTGGGACTTCGCGCCGGCCTGACGGTGCAGGCGGCCAAAAAGGATATGGAAAAGCGGTCCGAGACCGATTTCACCTGGTACGGAACTTTGTCGGAAGTCCCAGGAGCGGCGACCTTGGTCGTCCGCGACGGCAACATCACGGGGACGGTCAGAAGCGATAAGGAACTCTTTAAAATTCGGCCAGTCGGCTCGGGGCTTCATGCGCTGATCGAGGTGGACCAGTCGAAGTTCCCTCCCGACGATCCGCCCAGTTTCGAGAAGCTGGAGAAGCGGAATGGTCTCCCGGAAAACAAGGATTCATCGGCCCAGGAGGGGCTCGAGAGGGCACCGCCGACGGCCGCCGCCAATCCGATCGTCGAAGTGCTCGTCGCCTACACCCCTTCGGCCGAAACGGCGAGCGGCGGTATCGCCGCGCTGATTCAGCTGGCCATCGACGAGACCAATCTAAGCTACCAGAACAGCGGAATTACGCCGCGCGTCCATCTGGCGCACACCCAAAAGGTGAATTACAACGAAGCCGGCCGCAGCTTCGATATGATCATGGCCGATTTTTCGCGCGTCGGCGACGGCGTGATGGACGAGATCCACGGCCTGCGTCAGAAGTTTCAGGCCGACGTCGCGGTGCTCATCATCAACAAGACGGACTATTGCGGTCTGGCGCGCACGATCCGGGCGGCGGCCGTCTCCAGTTTCGCCCTCGTGCACCATGATTGCGCCACCGGCTACTATTCATTCGGACATGAGATCGGCCATCTTCAGGGAGCAAGGCACAATCCCGAAGCCGACCCGAACACCTCGCCTTTCGCCTATGGTCACGGGTTCAGGAACGGCTCCAGCTGGCGCACGATCATGGCCTATGACTGCTCGCCGAGCTGCTCCCGACTTCAATATTGGTCGAACCCGAACGTCACTTACAACGGAACCGCCATGGGCACGGCGGCAACCCATAACAACGCCCGCGTGCTGAATGAAACGGGCGCGGCCGTCGCGGCCTTTCGACCCGCAACGGGCGCGATATGGCGCTACACCGGCGCGCCCTGCAGCGGAAATTCATGCCCCGGCTGGCAAAGGCTCGATAATAATCCAAAAACATCTGCGATCGCCGCGGCGGGCGCCGAGCTCTATCAGCTGCATCATGATGGATGGATTTGGCGCTACACCGGAACGCCCTGTAGCGGCGATTCCTGCCCCGGATGGCAGCGCCTGGACCGAAATCTCAAGACAGTCGCCATCGCCGCCGGAGGGAATCAGCTCTTTCAGCTGCACAATGACGGATGGATTTGGCGCTACACCGGCGCGCCCTGCAGCGGCGATTCCTGCCCCGGTTGGCAGCGCCTGGACCGCAACCCCAAGACGATCGCCATCGTCGCTGGGGGCAGCCAACTCTATCAGCTGCACAACGACGGATGGATCTGGCGCTACACCGGAACGCCTTGCAGCGGCGAATCCTGTCCCGGATGGCAACGCTTGGACCGCAACCCCAAGACTGCGTCGATCGCCGCGTCGGATACGCAGCTCTACCAACTGCACAATGACGGATGGATTTGGCGTTATACTGGAACGCCTTGTAGCGGCGATTCCTGCCCCGGTTGGCAGCGCCTGGACCGCAACGCCAAGACCATCGCCATCGCCGCGGGAGGAAGCGAACTTTACCAACTACACAACGACGGATGGATCTGGCGCTACACCGGAACGCCCTGCAGCGGCGATTCCTGCCCCGGATGGCAGCGCCTCGATCGAAATCCCAAGACGATCGCTATCATCGCGGCCGGGAGTCAGCTATATCAGCTTCACGACGACGGATGGATCTGGCGCTACACCGGAACGCCCTGCAGCGGCGATTCCTGCCCCGGATGGCAAAGACTGGATAACAATATTCGCACGGAAAGCATCGTTTCGGACGGCAATCGGCTGTACCAGCTCCACTGAGGCATCGGACGGCAACGCGCGAGCAAGCGCGGTCTGCACTAGCGCCGCACTGAGCACGTGATCGGTTCGGAAAATCAGAGTCCCGGCGGGTTTTCGTCGCCGGCTCCCTCCGACACTCGCAACTCGCAAAGCCGAAATTCGTCAAAGTGAACAATTTCCACGAAAGAGCGTGCGCTCATTTAGGGTTTGCGACAAGACTGACCCGTCAGGCGAGCTCAGCGCGTAACCGTGTCAACGCCGAACTGTTGTTGCTCACAGGACTTCAATAACAAGCGGCAGTCCATTTTTGGCACGCAGGGTCAGATGCGATGCGAGAGCGACTTGATGACCTGGCGCGGGTTTGAAACGGAAACCGCGCACCAGCGTCGCCAAAATGGTTGTCATCTCCAACATGGCGAAATTCGATCCAATACATATGCGTGGCCCCGCGCCGAAGGGCATATAGGCGCAACGATGGCGCGCTTTCACCTTTTCAGAAGCAAAGCGATCAGGATCAAAACCGTAGGGCTCGTCCCACAACTTCTCATGCCGATGCACACACCAAATCGCAATGATCACGAGCTCGCCAGCGCGGATCTTATGTGGACCGATCGTGACGTCCTCGCGCGGCGCGCGGCCGACGCCGAAGGCCGGCGGAAAGAGCCGCATCGATTCTTGAAGTACCTGTCGCGTAAAGGTTAGTCTGTCGATGTCCTCAGGACCAATCGGCCTTTGGCCGAGAGCGGCTTGGATCTCAGCCCGCAGTCGCTCCTGCGTCGCCTGATCCTTCGCAAGGAGCCATAAAGTCCATGCCAGCGCCGTCGCCATTGTCTCGTGACCGGCGACCATGAACATGTATAAGTTGGAGATCAATTCCGCGTCGCTCATGGCGCGTCCCGTTTCCGGATCTTTCGCGGAAAGGAGCAGCGCCAGAATGTCCTTCGACTCCCGGCCTTCAGCCCGCCTGTTCGCTACGAGCCGTGATATCGCGTCGCTAAGCCAGCGACCGCTGGCCGCCGCCTTGCGCGAGCCCGGAAACGGCGTCGCCTCGGGCAGTCCCATCCTGGCGAAGAGAAACCGCCAAGCGGTGGTCGACACTCTGGGACGGAGCTCGGCAAGGAATTTTCTCTGATCCAGCGTCTCCGCGCCCTGACCAAGCACCGCTCGAAGAATAATTGCAAAAGTCAACTGCGCCATGGCCGGCGCCACGTTGATGATGCCTCCATTTGCTGTGCGCCGCCACTCCTGGGCCTGTGCATGAGCGCCGCGCGCGAAGGTCGGAACGAGCTCGATAAGCTTCTCATGACGAAAGGCGGGCGCCGCAGTGCGCCGCTGCCATCGCCAATCGGCTCCCTCCGCAAAGAAAAGGCTCTTGCGACTGAACGCGCTCGAGAGCGCTCGCGTTTGGAACCGATCGCGCACGAATTCTTCCGCGCGGGCAATGAGCACTTCTTCAATCAAGACTGGATCGGTCAGCAAGACCGTTGCAGGTAGGATTGGCCAAAGGCCTCGCATCACCGCGTGGCCTTCTCTATAGGCCTCCGGTGGCCAGTTCTCGATCATATTGGTGACGGCCGCACGCAGAGACGGCTTAGCGCGCGGCGAAAATGGCATAAACTCGGCGTCGTGAAACATAAGACGTTAACTCAGAAATCAGCGGTTGCGACGCTTGTCGCGCAACAAGATGTCGCTGTCTCGCAAGCTGTTCCCGTCGCGCGAGCCATGGCGCACTTTACAGAATTTTTCGTTGGGATCGAGTTTTTTGAAGATGCGCAACGCTCTCTCGCTCGACGAAGTTCGGCGCAACGGCGAGGCGCGTTTTTCAGCGGACGGCGGAAGCGAGACAGATTGTCGGCAAGCGGGTGATGGGGCAAGCGCGACGCTGAGCTCAATGATCCTTTTTCAGGGCCGGCATTTCGATCGCGCGACCATCACTGGCGCAGGGACGAAACCTACGTCAAGATTAAACGGCCGTCGGGCATATCTCCATGGCGCTGCCGACAAGACTGCATTGACGTCGGATTGTTCTGCGCGCCAAACGGGATGTCGCCGTCGCAAAAGCGCTTTTCCTCGGTCGTTCGCGAACCGGGCTGTAAATGGCGTGAAGTCTCCTAGCGCCCGCGCTAATATTGGAGATCCGACCGTCGAGTCTGACCCCTCCTTGTTTTGGTCTAATAACAATTCCTTGCCTCGATCCATAAAGGGAGTCAAAATTTGCAAATTGCCGTGTGCATTTTGTTTCGAGGAGAAATTTCGATGGCGCAGATTCAACAATTCGTTGCGTCGCCGACAACGACTACCCAGCCGCGCCACACTGGCGACGATCGTTATCGGCTGACACGACTTCGAAATCTTGCTAACGCGGCGAGCGACGCGGCGCCGGCGCATTGGCGCGAAGCAGCTGCTGAGCGGTGGTTGCGCCGAAAAGGTTCGCCGGGGCCGGCAAGCGAGCATGTCTTTCAGTACAGGCTGAGCGCGAAGAACTCCAAGCGGGCGCCAGCAACGGCCGCAGAAGCGCTGGTCACAAAAGCCGCCGACTTATTTTACGAGCGCCAATATCGCCAATTTCTCAACGCCACCATGGGCGTTTTCGCCATGACCGCGAAGCTCGCGCTGTTAGGTTGTGGAGGCCGCCCTAAGGGCAGGTTGTGGAGTCGTCATCGGCCGGTGCATGCCGCCATGGTCGAGGAAGCTGAGGGCGCCTCACCGATCATTGTTCTCGACCATCAGACAATCGCCGTTCCCCTGTTCTTGCCGATGCCCGCAACTCCTGAGGAGATAGTTGCTATCGATCGCTGGCTTGCGGGGGACGGCCAAATGCCGCCTTCCTATCGGCAACTCGTTGAGGGCAACATAGTATCTTGCGCGACGCCCTACGCTCGCGCGCTCCGCCGCGCCGCCGTAGGCGCTCTGATCGAAGTTGTCGACGCGGTTCGAAACGCCGGCAAGCTCGCGGTTCTTGCATTGCATCCTTACGACCCCGACGCCATGGGGCTACACCTCACGCTCTTTGGGACTGAGGCGCTAACGATCGAAACCGTGCAGCACGACTATGCTATGGATGCCGACACTTTATACCCGTGGCGGTATGCCGCTTGGAGCCAAAACTGCCTACTTCGGTTTTGCGTCGGCGGCGTCGAAGAAGCCTTCACGCAGTGCTCCCAAAATCTCTTCGTAAAGCGACCGGCCGAAGCGGCAGCTGTTGGGCACGGCGCAGCACGGCGATCAAATTGGAGCCCCGTCCAGCCGCTTGATCAACTGGTCGCATCGCAATTTGAGCTTTTCCAAGTTACCGCATCGTCGTCAGGCTTGCCTGGCGCTTCCCCTCGGAATGGCGACATCGGCAAAGCGGCGTTCATTGCGCGACGTGGGAAAAAGACGCGTCTGCTTGTTCCCTATTTTTCCGGGAACGCCGTGCACGGGCATGCGGCCAAGCTTTGGTCGAACCCGCGAGGAGCGATCGTTATTTGGGACGACCACACCGCGTTATCGTCGATCACGATCACCGGACCGTCTCGCGTCGTCGAACACTCGTGGGTGGCGCGTCACTTCCCGAACATCGCCAAAGAAATGGCCATTCGACGAAAGCGCAATGGATCGCCAGCGTCGGACCCTGAATATTGGTTCGAGCAGGAGGTGGCGGAGATTATTCAGCAGGACGAGCCTCTCGCCCAGAACATTCTCGATCCGGTGCGCTGGACGTGCAGCATTCATGCCGCCGGCCTTGCACTTCACGGAAAAAAGCCCGCCTATTTCGCCGCGGACTCACTACCTCTCTACGACCAAGCATGGCAACACGAACGCGAGGCGGAAGGGCGTCCAAAGGACCCCTCGGGCGCCTCGCGAAGCTACTGGGAGTGGGATTGCTGGGATGCGCTCGTGGCGCGGCGCGCGCACCTCGAACGCTCTCCATCTCAGCTCGATCGGTCTTGAGCGATGAGGTATATCGTGTCACCGATCAGCAAGGTAGCGGCTTCACCCGCCTCCATTGCGGACCTAAGAGTCTGTCCGAAGACATCATGCGGGAATGCATAGCTTTCTGAGCATGAGCCGGATGGATGCGATGCGCAGAAAAGCGAGCGCCTTTCGGTTGAGGCACTCCCAATCCTTGGCCAATCTTCGACACCGACCGAGCCAGGAGAAAGTTCGTTCGACGACCCACCGCCTCGGCAAGACCTCGAAGCCTTTCGCCGCATCGGAACGCTTGACGATTTCCGTCACGAGGCCTGGCAAGGCTTTCTTCTGCGCCTTGCGAAAGATAGGTCCCTGATAGCCGCCATCGGCGAATAGCTTTTGCAGAAACGGAAATTTCCCGAACAATGTGCGCAGAACGAGAACGCCGCCGTCCCGATCCTGGATGTCGGCGGGATGAACAATTGCATGCAGCAGCAGGCCTATCGTATCGACGAGAATATGCCGCTTCTTGCCGTTGATCTTTTTGCCCGCATCATAGCCGTGCGGATCAATGCAGCGCCCCCTTTTTCCGCCGCTTTCACGCTCTGGCTGTCGATGACGGCGGCGGTCGGGCTGGCTTCGCGCCCGGCGGCCTCGCGACACTTCACGTAAAGCGCATGGTGGAGACGATCGATCGTGCCGTCATAGGTCCAAAGATCGAAATAGCCGTAAACCGTGCTCCTGGGCGGCAAATCCTTCGGGATCGCGCGCCACTGGCAGCCGGTCGAGAGAACATACATCAGCCCGTTCACGACCTGGCGCATGTCCACCTTGCGCTTGCCGCCGCCGCGCTTTGCCGGCGGGATCAAGGGGCTGACCAGTTCCCATTCCGCATCCGTCAGATCGCTCGGATAGCGCAGACCACTACGGTCGTAGCGAGCACGATTTTCGTTCGTCCACATCGGCGACCCCTTCGAGAATCAGGCCGCCCATGGAATCATAAAAGACTCATCCGACTCAACTTCCCCTCGGACAGACACTAAGATAAAGGCATCAGCACCGGCAGCATATCGAAGACTTGGCCGCTCGTGGGCTTGCGCGTAGGTTGAATCGTCGCACCTACACTTGGGCTTAGTGGTTAAGGCGAGGAATTGCACCCCCCGCCGGCGGAATAATGCCCACGGCAGTGGGCAGAGTCCCTAACGGGAGTGGAGTTCCCACTACGGTGTTAGTGGCCGTGTCAATTACCGAAACATTGTTGGAGCGCCTATTCGCGACGTAGGCGCGTTTCCCATCCGGGGCGACGGCGACCCCAAAGGGGCCGATCCCCACCGGGACCGGGAGCCCCGCTCCCGTCAGCACGGTTTTGGTGGCCGTGTCGATCACCGAAACAGTGCCGTCGCCGAAGTTCGTAACATAGGCGCGTTTCCCGTCGGGTGTGATGGCGACCCCAATTGAGTTGGCGCCAACCTGGATCGTGGCCGCCACCGTGTTGGTGGTGATGTCGATCACCGAAACAGTGCCGTCTTGGTTCGCGACATAGGCATGGTTCCCATCGGGGGTAATCGATATACAGCGTGGGAAATGGCCCACAGGGATTGGGCTCCCCACCCCTGTTCTGGTGGCCGTGTCGATCACCGAGACGTTGTCGGAGAACCGGTTCGTGACATAGGCGCGTTTCCCGTCCGGCGTGATAGCGACCATGGATGGGGATCTCTCCACCGGGATCGGATGGCCCACCACGGTATTTGTAGCCGTGTCGATCACCGAGACGGTGTTTCCATGATCGGTGAAACTATTCGTTACATAAACGTATTTCCCGTCCGGGGTGACGGCGACCCCAGAGGGGCCGCCAGCCACCGGGAGCGCGACCGTGGCCACCACCTTGTTAGTGGCCGCATCAATCACCGAAACACTGCTGGAGGTCTGATTTGCAACGTAGGCGCGTTTCCCATCCGGACTGACGGCGACCCCAATTGGGGAAGACTCAACAAAGATCGGAAACCCTTTCCCCGTCAGCACGGTGTTTGTGGCTGTGTCGATCACCGAAACGGCGCCATCCTCGGACTCGGAGTTCGTGACATAGGCGAAGGGCTGCGCCGCAGCTGGCAAAGCCGCCAACGCCAAGCCGAGCCCCAGCGCGAGCATGCCGAAGACTTCAACAAATCCAGGCGGCCGCGAGGCGCCGTTCCCGTTTCTTTTAATGCGGTCCATAAAGTATATCCCTCATTATCGAACGATCTTATCGCCGGCGCCCCACCCAACTCACCAGGAGCTCAACGGGGGCCGATAATCTCATTAAAAATTTCCCAATCTCTAATATGACGGGTTTTGAGCCTGTCTCCAAGAGGCCTTTACGATGTCCTCGAGCGCGACGTCGTCAAATTCGATGTGGTCGTCCTGAACGAGCCCCACGGCGGCGTCGATATCGATTTCCGATGGAGTTCGTTGCAGCAAGCCCTCGTCTTCAAGCCGTTCGATGTCAGGAAGATCGCGCAGGGTCGCAAGCCCGAAGACCTCCAGGAATTTCTTGATCGTCACATAGGCGAATGGCGCGCCGGGCTGCGGCGCGCGCAAGGCGCCGTCAATCAACCCATGGCGCCTGAGCGCGCCGATGACGTCGCGGCTGATCTCTTTGCCGGCGAGTCGCGAGAGTTCGGCGCGGGAGGCGGGTTGCAGATAGGCGATCGCCGTTACCGTCAAGATCTCGGTCGGCGTCAATTCGGGCGTGCCGGCGTCGCGCAAATCGCCGCCCGCCGCGCGGATCGCCGGCGCGAAGCGCGGCTTGGTGCGGAGTTGATAGCCGCCGGCGACAAAGACGAGTTCATAGGGCCGCGCGCGCAATTCGTCGCGGATGTCGGCGATAAGATCGTCGAGATTGCAGGTCGAGCCGACAACCCGCGCGAGCGCCTCGCGCGGCACGGGGCTTGGCGCTGCGAAGATGACGGCTTCCACGCGTCCCATCCACTCGCGCCAGCGCGCCGCTTCCGGCAACTCCATAAGCAGGGGATCGAATGAGTCATGCAGCTCGCTTTTCTTGGGGCGGCCCATGTTTGCGCCTCACCTTGCTTCCTGCCGCGTTTGCTTCATCAAACCGGCTCCACCTTTTGAAAAGCGCTTCTTTAAAGCGCGTTTCCCGCGTCGAACCGGCGTCCACTTCGGTTCGAAAAGGCTTCAGAAGGAAAGGTGTCGCGGGAACAGCTGACGCTTATGAGGCTTTATGAAGAGCTGCGAAGATGAGGTCGAGCGTGGAGTCGTCCATGGGACCGCGCCGGGCGCCGATGTCCGACTCGAAGCAGTATGTGCAGCCCATGTTGCAGGCCCCGGCGATGTCCAGGGCCACGTCGTCGACGTCTAGCGGCGTCTGCGCGACGAAAGGCGCGGGCCGCGGCGCGGACGTTACGACGTCACTGTCGACCAGCTGCCGCTCGAGCGGCCCCGCAACTTTGCAATCATGCGGCGGAGATTGCATTGATTGATCTCTGATCATTTGATCGCGTTCAACGCGCAGCACCTTCCATGAATCCTCGCGAAATACGCCGCCTATTATAAGAAGGCGCGAACGCATGTTTCGCTCGCGAAGGATGCGCCCCGCATACGGCCGATTGAGCGGTTCGGAGACGTCGTTGCACATCCAATCCTTGGCGGGCTAAATTATCAGTACGCTCGAATCTAGATTTCGGCAGCGACACGCCGTCGCGGCCGATATCGCTCGCCGACTCGGAGCAACGCGACACACGCGAAAGTGACAATATCAGTAATCATGTCTAAACGGCACCATAGCTTGCCGAAGCATCTTTATCAGCCGGAGCTCTAAAGCGCCCGAAAGTTTGACCCTCGAGTCAGGTTTCTCTATATCCGGAAGCTCGACGCCATTGGTTTGCCGAGCACGAGAAACTAAGCTGGCTTGGTTGCACACGGGGTGTGAGGCTTTATTTGCCCGTTCGCCAAATTCTACGTCGATCTGCGAAACAAGGGCCCGACGAGTATCGTTCGCTGGTGCGTTGCCCTTGAAGACAAAGCGGCGACGCGCCTCGTGATAGGCACGGTCCGGGCCAAAAAAATTGGCCTTCATGCGTTCGAGTTCCTCAGCTCGATAGCATGCGAGAGGCTTGGATTCCTCATCGTCGAGACGCATCATATGTTTTTTTTGTAACATAACTCGCAAACATGGGTCTTGCGCCAAGCGCGTCGCACGGTCCCGCAGCTCCGCCTCGAATATCTCGCCATCGCAGCCGAAGGCGTCGTCAAGAAATCCTATCGTGCATGCAGTCTTCGCGCCGATTGGCATGCACGATTGCATCAATTCGAAAGCTTTGGCCTGCCCAACACGGCGCGGAAGCAGATAGGTCCAATACTCGGAGCCATACAGCTCGCCCATGCTCCGGTAGTGAGGATTGAGGACAACCCCGGACTTGGCATACACGTGGTCCGCTGCAAGAGCGAGGATCGCGCCGCCCGCGCCAGCGTTGCCGCGCAGTCCGGCAATGACGAGGTGGGAGAATGTATTGATTATCTCGTAGACGACATCGTCGATGGCATTGATGTTGCGCCAAGATTCTTCAGCCGCGTCGGCGCTAGCTTCGATTGTGTTCAGATGGATGCCATTCGACCAGAAATCTTTGCCGCCCAATAACACGATCACTTTGGTGGGACGCGAACGGGCATGCAGGAAGGCGTCGCGCAGCCTGCGGCATTGGTCTGCGCTCATTGCTCCATTGTAAAAATCAAATGAAAGATAGCCGACCTGCCCTTCCTCTCTATAGACGATTTCACGGAAGGTCTGATGGTCAGTTGGTGCGTCTACTGGGAGCGGCACCTCAGGCACTCCACGAAGCAACGGCCCTAATACCTGGGTAGCGGGCAACTTGACCCCAGCGACGGCGCAGAATTCAACGTAACAGAAGTCACACGCGATGCCCGCTTGGGCGCTCTGGCAAGCTTCACTGTTTACCTTGGGATCGCCCTTGGCTTTCAGATGGGAAATCCAAACGGCGCCGTCAATTGTCCCGATGCAAATCGCGCCATTTCTCTTGGCAAGGATCTGCCCGGCGGGCCCCTTAATGCAGTCCTCCGCGTGCGCTCCATAAAGAAAGCAACTCGTTCCAAGGAGGGTCGTGAGAACGCCAGGCGCGCTGTCCGCCGCGCGGACTTTTCTAATAATCGCCGCCGTACAATCCTGACGCCAGTCGATGGCCCGGTCTAACTGCTTCATCGCCGGGCGCAAGCGGCCGCGCGCATAGGATAACGCATCGGAAAGCGCCTCGGGACGCCACGCTCCTGACTTGAACTCGCCCAACTCAATTCGCGACACCGCCTCAAGGACGCCGCGAACGGCAGCTTCCGTAACCGGGCCACGGTAAAGGCTGCTCTTCGCCGGAGGAACGGCTTCGAGGCGGAACTCATGCGACGCCCAAATCGGCCCTGCGTCGAATTCCGGTGCAGCCTCTAAGATTGATACACCCCAAGTCCGTTCGTTATTGGCGATAGCCCAGTCCAGCGAAGACGGGCCTCGATCCCCTTTAATTCCTGGATGCACAATTAGGCAGAGACAACGAGACGACACTTCGCTCGGAATTGCGCTCTTCAGCATTGGCGCAATGACCATATCAGGCGCTCGCTCTGAGACCGCATCGATCATATCCTTCTCGCTCGTCACCACGCAGACTCTTATTTCATGGCCGCGTTCAGACAACTCAATGAAAAGTCGTTGGCTGAGGCTGTTATGGGCCGAAGTCAAAAACAGAATATCCACGGCATTACTCCTTCGATTATTATTTTTGCTCGGCAATCCCCATCTCGTACCGCGCTTCTTATTCATTTCCCTAAGTGAGTAGAGCCGACCGGAAACGCGCGCGGTAATCGGCTGGGCTTGCGTCATAAAGCCGTAGGAACGCTCGCCTCATACGCTCCGGATCGCCAAAGCCGCAATCTCTTGCGATCCTCTCGATCGGCAGAGTGGTCTGTTCAAGCTTGCAGCGCGCGGCTTCAGCTCGAACTCTCTCGGCGAAATGCGCTGGCGTTTCTCCGACCTCATTTTGAAAAAGCCGCGAGAAGTTGCGAAGGCTCATGGACATGCGATCCGCCAAAGCAGGCACGCTTAAATCCGCTTCGGGGTGAGCCATCATCCATGTTCGAAGTTCCGCAAGGTCTGGACGGTCCGTCTTTTCCATCAAACTCGTTTGAGCAGTGAATTGGGATTGGCCGCCGGGGCGCCGTGGAAAGACCACCATTGTCCGAGCGACAGCAAGCATAACTTCCGGCCCAACATCTTCCTCCACAAGAGCCAACGCTAAATCGATGCCCGCCGTGATCCCGCCCGACGTGTAAATATTCCCGTCGCGGACGAAGAGTTTGCTCGCGTCTATCTCGATGGACGAGTACTCCTGGGCAAGCAACTCGGAGAACATCCAATGCGTGGTGACGCGTCTTTCATGCAAAAGCTTAGCGGCGGCTAATATGAACGCGCCTGAGCAAATCGACGCCACCCGCCGTACCCTTGGCGCCATCGATCGCACCCACTCTACGAGCCTCTCATCCTTGCTCGCTTGTTCAACACCCGTTCCCCCAGCCACGATCAGCGTATCCAAGCCATCGCTTATCTCACTGAAGCAGTGCGTGGCCACGATCTGAGTTCCGGACATGGTCTGGACCGGTCCTGGAGCCGCGGCCATGATGATGGATTGGTAGCCCGGCTCCTTTGTCTTCCCGAGGCGGCCCAACCAATGGTCTGCGAAGAAGAACGCTTCAAGCGGACCGCAAATGTCGAGGATCTCGCAATCAGGGAAAATCAAAAAGCCAACGCGACGGAAGCGACCGGTCTTTTCCATGGCCCGTTCTGAAATTTGCATGTCCATAATGTGACCCTCGATAATGCATTTTTTGCCACAAGAACCAAAACCCTTACTTGCTCAAAGCACCGACTGGCAGGGGATCGCCAGAATAGGAGAACTCAGGTTGATTTATGTCCCAATCTAATTCTGCCGTGAACGGCACCTCGCAGCCAGGCCTCCTATTTTCCCGCGGCACAACGACCACCCTGTCTCTCAGAACCTTAAGTTTGAGAATCTCATGAATTAGATCATGACGAAGCCGGTCCCTCCCACCGTCGACGAAAACCGTTTTGTCGTCGCTTTCCCGGAAATCGCGACAATGGCGGGAGTAAATGACGTCCCCATTTTCCGCCAGGGCGCCAAAGAACGGTTCTTCGACGGCGGAGATCGCATTGGAGATCATGAAACGCCCATCATTATCCCATATGGCAAACCAGTTCGATCCTTCGGGATGAGGCTCATCCGTATAAAAAACCGCCGATGAAAAGTCGCTCCACTTTTCGCTCCGCAGCTTCAACTGCGATTCAAAGACATACCTCGCGCCGTATCTTTCCTCGATTTTTCTGATTTGCTTGTTGGTTAAAAACGAGCAGTCCGTCAGAATTCTCATGGCTTCCCCCATGCGATAAAAGGGGCTCGGGAGGTGCAGGCTCACATCGGAGGGCTGTGGCGCATCGCAGCATCAACATCGATGCAATCGGTCAGATCATCGACCTCGCGACATGACATAGAGCATGGCTCCCTCTGCTTCATGATCTGAAATTTCTTCAGAATCCGAAACCCTCATTTGAAGCTTTTCCTGTTGCCTAAGCAGGCGTTCGAAAGCATCCGACGCCTGCCGATAAATGTTGTCATAGTTGCCGGGTTCGTCGATCGACGACTGCAGCCTGGTTGGTGGTTCTAAATGACTTGTCATTTGTGTTCTCCTCATTGCAATTTCAGTATGAATGCTCTTCCACCTCAGCTAAAGAACGAGTGCCCGCAGATAGAGTTAGGCGGTCCCTATCCATACAACCGCAATCGATCAAACCATGCTCACTCGCAATTTCAGTGATCGCAAGGCCAAAAATCCCTCGATTTCGGCCAAGACAAGATGACGCTTGTCAACGGCGGAGCAATTTCCAACCGGCGGAGTAAAACCGGGCCAGCAGGACAACATCGCCAACACGCACCGGCGGGCCGAGCCGGTCTCTGGATCGATGAACGGCTCGTCTGACGTCGCCGGGTCTTTGCGACGACGTGTTTTCGATTGCCTGAGCCAATAGCTTTCGCCGTTCATCTCCAGAATATGGACATGAGCGTGAGGCGGTCGAGCAGCGCGCCGGTGAGGCGCTGATTGTGCTTTCGCCGTGCTGAGTGCGGCAAAGATGCGTCCAGGTGTCGAGCGAAGCCTCGAACCCATGCCTAATGGGAGCTTCTTTGCCCCGCGCCCGACCACGCTACAGAGTCGCCACCACGCCTGCGAATCTCAACATATCCGTAACTTTAAAATCGTCAGCGGCGGCGCCGGGCAGAGTCGGCGTCCAGGCAGGATCCTGCGCGAGATACGACAACGCGTCTCCTTGCAGCAGCCCGATGAACACTTCGGCGACGATGCGTCCGCCTACCGCCCCCAGTTGCTTTCCATCCTGCTGAACATCGGCTTCACGCAAGATATAGAACCAGAGCGGCGTGCGGACGTGCAGATGAAGCGGCTTCAGGTCGTCGAAATGTATGGCGTCGAGCGGCGGTAGGCTCATGGCCTTGGCGACGCTCTGGCCCGACGGCAAGCTGAAAGTGAGCGCGCGTAGCAAGTTGCGCTGCGCCAGCGATTGGACATCGCCTGGCGGGAATCCCGGAAGGTCGAACAGCGGGCTCGACAGTTTGGTGTCGATCTTCTTGTTCGGCCGCACATTGCCATCGCCGAAATCGAAGAAAGTCTGCCAGTCGACGAAGCGGGCGGGCGCGCGTTTGCCGCCGCGAAAATCGTTGGGGTCACCTTACTTTCGAGGATGGCTGTATGATGAGAGACGTCAAAATGGACGCCCAATTGGGCGTCGAGAGCATGCAAGGTTGTGGGCAGTATGTGCATTATCGAGGGTT
Organism: Methylocystis sp.; assembly: GCF_021731785.1. GTDB lineage: Bacteria > Pseudomonadota > Alphaproteobacteria > Rhizobiales > Beijerinckiaceae > Methylocystis. The sequence goes on along the minus strand of NZ_JAKFWS010000007.1, from coordinate 13,461 downwards.
AAGGTCGCCTCCTTGGGAAAGGCGAACCTATGCGTCGAAGTCTGAGTCCGAGGAAGGATTATCACCGCAAGGCGACATGCAATCGAGGGCGACCATGGGGGTGATGTGAAAGAACGGAATCGCTCGGAAGTTCGGGGGTCGTCGTCAACACGAACGCGCTGCGATGATTGGGGCAAAGAGCCAGGCGGATATGCTCGAGGATTTGAGGCGCGGCAGCGTTAGCCTGCCGGATTAACAAAACTCGTCACATCGAGGCGATAGAGGCCCCGCTTCTTGGGCTGAAGCGATTGAAAGGGCGTCTGGTATAAGGTCGCGGCAAGTTCGATGCCGTTGGGAAACCACTTCGCATGGTTGGCGTTGTATTCAATGTCCGTCACTTGCATCGCAGGACTGGCACCCGCCGCATCCTGTATGAAAATCGCATAACGCAAATCTTTAAGTTTGACACCTTTCTTATAGGCGTTGGGATCGGCGCGACTCGATTCGAAGGCCACCCAATTGCCGTCCGGCGAATACCATGGCGCCCGCCCCTGGAATTTGGGTTCATAAGCGCCACCCTGATTGGCCTTCTGATCGAGCGGGCGAAGCGTAATTGGATCGGTGCTTCTGTCCACGAACCAGACGTAATTTTTGTCTTGATGGTATTTTTCGTCCGATTGCCGCCACTGCCCGGCGAAGACGAACTGGTTGGCGTTCCCCGGATTGACGCAAGGCATTCCTGCCCAGACCGTATGATTGGCGACGATGTTCAGTTCTATGTCTCCGAAGCTGTCAATGATGCTCGTTCGCGGGTGGATAAATTTCTTGTGCGTTTTCTTATTGCGGGCGTTTTGATTCATGACGGCGAGAGAAAGACCGGACGGCAGCCAAGCTGGATAGATCATCTTGGCGGTGTCTTGCAGTTCACGGATACTCGTCCCCGCCGCGTCCGTGATCACGATCTCTTCGCCTTTTCCGGCACAGAAAGCGACCTGACCATTCGTCCAGGACCAATCAGGACGCGTGGAGGGAATAAAAGGGCTAACTGGCGGGAAGACAGTTGGCGCCACCGTGTCGCCGAGTGTGGCGATGTAAAGTTGCGTTTGGGCGCCCTCAACGTTCCGCTCGAAAATGACCTGCGAGCCGTCCGGGCTAATTGCCAAACGATAGTCGCTGACCGATAAATCGGGATAGTTGAATAGCGGAACCGGGCTCACAAGAATAGGAGCGGACTCTGAAGCGGTGCTCATGCGCTGAACTCCAGTGAAGCTGGACCCAAATAAAACAGAAATTCCAACAAAGCTGCCGGCAAACCGCGAAGATGTCCACGACGCAACGGGAGCATTGAGGGAAAAGCGGCGTGAGCAAGATGCGACATAAGTCGGTTTTCCTCAAATCCCTTTTTTCGTTAACAGGTCGCCGTCTCGCTCCGCGCCGTCAGCGCCCTGGCGATCATCTGCGCAACGGCCTCTGGCGTCGGCGCCCGCAGGGTCGGATCGTCCTCGAAATAGAGATAGGCGAGCGCGACGCCGTTTGCGTCCTCGACGACGAAGAACTCGCGGCAGGCTTCGTTCTGACGTGCATTGCTCCCCGCCTTGACCGAGCGGCCAGAGAATGTGTAGTGGCTGCCGGTTTTCCTGCGAGCAACAACGTGAATCGCAATGAAAAAGACATGTCTGCCATTGGCGCTTCATTGACCTCGTGCGTGACCGAACGTGCGTTCGCTCCGCATGCACAAATGGACGCACAATTTTCTTTCGAGTTTCACTCGGAGCCCTTATTTTAGGGGACCTGCGGGTATCCCGTGACACCGGCCGCGAAGCCAATGGTCAGGCCGGGAATGTTTACCGCGCCCGGATCCCAGTTCTTATTTGCGAGTTCCTGTACCATCCAGAACGCGACGGTATTCGACAGCATCTCGCGTGAATCGCGGAGCGAATGCTTCATGCGGATCATGAACTGATCGATGGCGCCATTCTCGGTCACGAAATAATCGCCTGGCAACGGCGGGCGGTCAGGAAGGTAGATTGTTGAGATGCCCGCGAACACCTTATCGGAAACGACCTTGCGATAGAACAACGGGCCCCAAACGCGCTGAACATAATAACTAAGATCCGCTGGCGCCAACTGCGCTTCACCGAGCGAAGGCCTTACTTCAGCGTAGGGGACGATCTTGATCCGATCGTCGGGCAAGGTGAAACCGGATAGCGCCTTCAGGAATAGCGGCAGCCAATTGGTGCCTTCGGTCAATCCTGAAGAGACGTTGGTCCCGGCTCGGCTGCTCACCAAGACCATCGCATGCGGCCAGTCGAGTTTGAGGCGGGCCAACGAGTCATGGACGTTCGAAGCGCCGCGCAGCGCTTCGAGCATGAAAGTGCCAATCATCACATTGATGTATGGGATCGGATACCGGGCCGACGCGCCGTTGAAAAAATCGTCATTCACGCCGTCGACGGTGAAGCGGTCGCCCTTGCCGAGAGAGCCGATGTAGTCCAACGTGCGGGCGCAGGCATAATCGATCATGTTGCGAATTTGTGCCTTGCGCGCGCTCCAAGCGGGTTGGTTTAGCTGATCAAGCCAGTTGTTCGCCGCGCGCCGGTTGAGCGCGCGCACCTGCGTAACGTGCGTCTGCAAGGAAGCGAGGCGCGCCTTCCAGCGCATATCGCCGTTGGCCTTGATCTGGGCCAAGTAGGCGAGCGCCGGCCCAATATGGCTGATTGCCGTCAGCTCATAGAAACCGCTGCCGCGATCCGCGCGAAACTGTTCCTGGCTCAGCCGAGCCCGGCTGGTCGAATCGTAGACGTAGATATCGGAGCCGACTACGAGCACTAGTGGACCGGGAGCGCCGCTTGCCGATTCTTTGGCTACGATGGCCTGTGTGAGCATCTGACCCAGAGTGGGTTGCCCGACAGGATAGTCAGGTTCTTCACTACCGGTGAAGTCAAAAAACAGATTCATGAATTCGGGGGGCGCGGTATATCCGCTAGTCGTCTGCGTCAGACCAGGCGTGGCGAAAAGCTGCAGGATGCTCAGCGCGAACCAAGAAAGGCAAATGGATCGCATCCCTCGGGCTCCTTCTGTTGCAATGGCACAAGAGTGGCTTGGGAAACCGGAAAGAAGTGGGGGGGTCGTGTAAGTATCCCCCCGGCAAAACCGCGGCGCAGCGTCCTCGCCACAGGTTCAACTACTCCAAACGCGCATATTCGACTTCCTGGTTGCGGATGTATCGAGACCGGAAAGAAGTTGGGGGTCGAAAGATAAAGGACGAATATCGTTTGGGAAATTGCCTGAGGGAGTTCTCCATGAAATGGACGGTGAAGTTGGAGCGCATCGACGAGGCTGAAAATTTTCATTCCGCAACAGTCGGCCACATCGAGCGGCCCGAGCTGACGTCCGAGTCCGACCTTGGTCTCACCCATGACGACGGCAAATTCCTGATCCGGCGCGTCTAGGTGGAAATTGCCCAAGATCAGGTTCGCGCCTTTATCTCGAAAATTCGGCCGTGTCCTTGCTGTGGTCGACTCCGCTCCATCAAAGATCATCGGCGCCGGCGGATCGACACGGTGTTTGGACATCTGCGCATTCATGCGCCTCGCTTCGAGGCCTGTGCTTGCGGGGGTTCCGCAGCGCCGTCTCCCATGGCCGTCCTCTTTCCGCATCGCTCTACGCCGGAATTGAGATATTTGCAGACCAAGCTTGGATGCAAGTTTTCCTATCAGCAACCGCCGATATTCTGAATGAATTTCTCCCAGATCTCTCTTGTTTCAATCATGCGACGACACGCAATCGTGTCCTCGCCGTGGGAAAGGCGATCGAAACAGAAACGAGAGCCGAGATCGCGGGAAAGCCGACCGTCGAAAAGCCCGTCGAGCATCTGATCGTTGGCATTGATGGGGCGCTTGTCAAAGCCACGCGCTCGAAAAATCAACGCAGGAATTTCGAGATCGTGCTCGGCCGGATCGAACCTTGCGGGCGCCAGGACAAAATTTTAGCCGCCGTCCGCGATCTCGACGATCTCGCGCGTGAACGGGTTCGCTTCGCTCTTCGCAGCGCCGGACGTGGGCCCGCCACCAATCTCACCGTTCTTTCCGACGGAGAGGACGCCATGAGACTGATGGCGGGTAAATTGGTTGAACGGCCGCGTTGAACATCGGCTGGATTGGTTTCACCTGCGCCGCCGAATTCAATGGCTCTGGCGAAGTATTTATTGGGCGCTAAATTATGTCGAGCCCGCCTTCAAGGAAAGGCTTGCTCGTTACCGACGCAATCTGCGTAGCGTGCGCTGGAATGTTTGGCATTACGGCAAATCACGCCATGCGCGATGGATCATAACGCTGTCTCGATTAGGTGCGCAGCTGCTTTCTCATCGCAATGAAATTGACGCGGCTGGCGACGATCTTTCGAAAATTGAAGCCGCTTACAAGCGCTTCAAAGAACTTGAAGGCTATCTTTATTCGAACATCCGTTCGCTAACCGACTATGGAAGGACGTGGCGCCAAGGCGAACGGATCGCAACCGCCAACATCGAATCGACGGTGAACCAATTGGTCAATCAACGCATGTGCAAGAAGCGCCAGATGCGATGGCCTCGGCTAGGCGCTCAGCTGATGCTTCACGTCCGGACTGCTCATCTCAACGGAATCCTCAAACGCCACTGCGGTCTGCCACAGCACGTTGAATGGACATGGCCCAACGACAACGCGTTTCGACAAGCCGCCTGACCCCCAGCTTTTTGCCAGTCTCAGCCAAGATGGCTCCCAACACAGGCCGCTATTCATCAGCGACTGCAATAGAATTGAGCTCGCACCACACCCGCAGGGCTTTTTCCTCGGCTTCTGCCTCGAAGGCATACCATTGATCGAGTAAGCCTCTTCGTTCCAGCAGTTCCTTGAATCTGGCGTATGCGCCCTTTTTGCCGAAGAACCGCCGAACCTCATCAAAGTCATCGGCCAGGAATTCGTGAGCGAAGTCCAAGGCGAGAGGCTTGCCGAGATCGAGCTCGCGTTTGTCCGGGATTTGAAGGAACTTGTCACTGTCGCCGATGTCGTCGGGCAATGGGCCGAGATCGTCGACGAGCTCGGAATGGCAATAAATTTTGCCGGTCTTTTTGCACAGAAACGCTCCGTGCTCGTCTCCGCCGCCCGCGGACACGAATTCGAAGGCTTCCTGTAGGTCTTTAAAGCTGACCCGCAAGGCTTCCTCGCACCGGGATATCGTCCAATGCCATGTCCTTTACCCTTCCTGACCCGACCGGTCCCCCTGCCCTACATCCATTTCACCTACGTTTCTCTTCGGCTTCCAGTTCGTGGCACACACGCGCTCGAGATCAAAGAGATCTTCGTGCGCCAGCTTCCACATGACGGGAGCCGCGATGCTCTCGTAATCGTGGCGCAGCAGGTTGCCGACGCCGGCGACCTTCTTCCAGGGAATCTCCGGGTTGCGTATCTTCAGGTCGTCGGGCAAGTGATGACCGGCCTCGGAAATGATCTCGACGCCGCGCTCGACGAGCCACTGCTTTTCCCACTCCGCTTCGAAGGCTTCGAGCGGCATGTCTCCCAAAACGTGCCGCACCTGTTCGATCGCTTCGATAATGTCGGCCATCCCCTGCCCTTCTGCCCGACCTCGCCATCATGCCCCTATGGGCGCAGAGGGCCGATGGCTGGCGCAACGGTAGACCTTAACCGCGCGATTTTCGCTTTTTGGCGCCGATCCATTTGGCCGCGCGAGTGCGTCCGGAAGCTTGCTCGTTCTTGCGCGATTTGCCGATCGACGCGCTGGCTACAGTCTGGAGATTGATCGGCTCTCGTGTTTCCATCTTTCTCGCACGCATCGCGCCCTTCCTTGGCGCCGCGGATTTCCCCTTCTTTACGTCCGTCGGCGCGGAAGGACGCGGCTCGCGAGCTTTGCTCCGAGCCCCGGCCTTCGCCACGACTTTCCGCGTGCTTGGCGCCTTCATCGGCTTCTTGTCGGAGCCGAGGGTTTCGTCAGCGTTTCCTTGGCTGCTTTGCTTGCTCGTGGCGGGCGTTTTTTCCTTGGCTCGTTTGCCGGCTTTCTTCTTTGGCGGAGCGGCTCGGGGAGGCGGCGGCGCCATCTCGATTCCAAACATCGCCGCAACATCCTCATCCGCCAAAATGCGGTGGCTCGAGGCGGCCGCTTCGGAGAGGGCGCCGTCGGCGCCGGCCGATGCGATCAATTCGGCGCTGTCGACGCCCCGTAAGGTGAACAGAAGCTCCGGCCCCGAATCGAGACGCGCCCCAGCGCCGTAAAGAGTCGCCGCCACATGCTTGCACATATCGGCCCAGTCCGGACAGGTGCAAGACATTTTGATCTCGCGCGGCGCTGGGAATAGACCGTCATTCTCCCTGCACACGCGTTCCATGACGTTCTTCGATAGCTTGCCCTTCAACAGCTCGACCAGCGAACCGATGGAGCCGGCGCAGTCCCGGCAGATCGCCTTCCATCGCTCTGGCGCAGCCAACGCGATATCGATCTTCACTTCATAGATATCGGAGCCACTGACCAAGGCCCGCACACCGCCGCGCGCGATTTGCAAATCGACGACCGAGCCGTTGCGAACATAGGTTCGACCGCGCGGCAGGCGATTCTCGAAATCCGAATAGCGTTCGAGATTGTCGCACCAAGCCTTGCCCCAGAAACTTTGCGCGATCTTGCGGCCTTCAAGGACGACAGGGAGGATGGCGCGGCCCTTCTTCTTTAGCCTATCAACTTCCTTGGCCGCCTGCGCGCGGCGCTTGGCCACGGGAACATAGGGGCGGTAGCTCCAGAAGCTCATCTGCCTCACCCCTCCTTCATCGCAGCGTCGAGATCGAGATTGACGAGCGCCAGCAGGTCCCGGTCGCTCATCTCGGTCAGGATTACCTCCTGCCCGCCGCCAAGAACGTCCTGAGCCAGTTGCTGCTTCGTCTCGATCAACGCGTCGATTCGCTCCTCGATCGTGCCACGGCAAACGAATTTGTGCACGAGAACGTTGCGCTTTTGCCCGATGCGGAAGGCGCGGTCGGTCGCCTGGTTTTCGACGGCGGGGTTCCACCAGCGGTCGAAATGCGCGACATGCGACGCGGCGGTCAGATTGAGGCCCGTCCCGCCGGCCTTGAGCGAGAGGACGAAGAAGGGAACGGACTCGTCCTCTTGGAATTTCTTGACGAGCTCCTTGCGCTTGCCGACGGCGGTCTCGCCATGCAGGACCAGCCCCGGGCGCGAGAAGGCGCCGGAGAGCAGTCGCTCCAGCGGCGGAATGATCTCCTTGAACTGGGTGAAAACCAAGAGCTTCTCCTGGCGGCTGGCGACCGTCTCGGCGATTTCAACGAGGCGGGCGAACTTGCCGCTGTCTTTGGCGACATAGGAGCCGTCGCCGAGCCATTGCGCCGGATGATTGCAGATTTGCTTGAGACGCATGAGCATGGCGAGCACCAGCCCGCGCCGCGCTATGTCGTCCTCGGCCTGCTTCAGCCTCTGCTCGAGCTCGGCCACGGTCGCCTGATAAAGCGCCGCCTGTCGCTTGCTGAGCGAGCAAAAGGCCTTGACCTCCGTCTTGTCCGGCAGATCGGCGATGACGTTTCTGTCAGTCTTGAGCCGGCGCAGGATGTAAGGCGCGGCGAGCTTGCGCAGCGGCGCGTAGGAGGGCGACTCCTGCGCGGAGAGGCGCTTGACGAAATCGGCGAAAGCTTTCGACGATCCCATCAGACCCGGGTTGATGAAATCGAAGATCGACCAGAGGTCGCGCAGATTGTTCTCGATCGGCGTGCCGGTCAGTGCGATGCGAGCCTCGCCTTGCAGCGCCTTTACCGCCCGCGTCTGCTTGGCGTTGGGGTTCTTGATCGCCTGCGCCTCGTCCAGCACCACGAGCCGCCAGGGCGTCTTGGCGAGAGCCTCGATCCGCAGCAGCGAGCCATAGCTCGTCACGACGAGATCGGAGGCCGCAAAGCGTTCCGGCGTCGAGTCCCTCAGCTCGGCAGCGGGAGCGAAAGCGGGATGCGCCAGCATGACCCGCAAGCTTGGGGCGAAACGCGCCGCTTCCGACGCCCAGTTGGCAAGCAGCGACGCCGGCGCGACGAGGAGGCTTGGACTGCCGGCCGGCTCCCGCCGCCGCAATGTCAACAACAGGGCGAGCACCTGGATCGTCTTGCCGAGCCCCATATCGTCGGCGAGGCAGGCGCCAAGCCGAAGCCGGGTCAGAAAGTCGAGCCAACGCACGCCGGTTTCTTGGTATTGCCGTAGCTCCGCTTTCAGCGCCGCGCCCGGGTCGGCCTCGGCCAGCGCCTGCGGATCCCGGCACCCTTCCAGCGTCTTAGTGAGCCAGGGACCGGCCTCGACGCGCGCCCATTTGACGTCGGTAGCAGGGCGGCTCGCATCGCCCAGGTCGGCGCCGGCGAGCAGCCGCATCGCCTGTGCGAAGGGAAGGCCTTCCTTGCGTGCAAGACGCTCCACCGCCTTGAATTGATCGAGGGTCGCCTTCAGGCGCTCGCTGTCGATCTCGACCCATTTGCCCCGCAGCAGCGCGAGGCCCTCGGTCGTCCGCAACAACTCTTCGGTTTCCTCGGCGGTGAGTGCCTCGCCGTCGAGGCTAACGCGCAGGTCGAAGTCGAGCAGCGCGGCGACGCCGGCCATCGAAGGGGTTGCGGAGCCGACCGTCGCCTCCACGCTTGGACGGCTCGGACGATTCATGCGCCAGCTCGCCGGCATGCGCACGATGAGCCCGGCCTGCTCCATCGCCTCGATGTCTTTGAGGAAGCGCACGGCGTCCTTGGGCGTCCAACGCAAGGGATGGAAGATCTCGCCGGCGTCGACGATCTCCTTCAGCCAATCGAGGCGATCCGCGGCACGGCTGACCGGCTCGAGCAAGTCGAGCAGTTTTTTCTTTTCGCCGGCGTAGTCATGCAGCGCTTGGCCGAGCGGTGAATGGCGCAAGGCGCCGTGTTCGGCGAGCGATGCGACGTAGGTCGCCATGAAGGCGAAAGGGAAGTCTGGGTCGCGCCGATTTTCGGCGAGATTGAAGTGCACGCGCCCGACCAACCGCCAGCGGCTGTCGCGGCTCTTGAGAAACTCCTGCAGCGACCCGCCGCCGGCCGAAAGCTCTCCTTGAAGCGCTTCCTGCAAGGCCCGCCAGAACTGAAGCAGGACTTCGGGGCGCAAATATTCGCCGCCCAGCATCGGCGGCGCGGCGTCGATCAGCACTCCCAGCTCATTCAATGACGGCGGAGGAACCGCTATCGCCTCCGTGCGGGAACAGAGCGCCGCGACAAAGCGCATGGCGAAGCTGCGCCAAAAGGCCAGCGCCGGCGGCAGGAGAGTTCCAGTCTCGCTCAACCCCAATTGCAAAAGGCCGTGTCCCGGCCCCCGGGCGAAATGCTCTACAAGGCGCTCCGCAACCGCTTCGTCGAGGGGAGCCTCCGACTCGCCCGGCTGCAGGCGCAAGACGCCGTGCGGCGTCAGCACGGATGTCAGCGATCGCGGCATCAGCAGCGCGAAGTTTTTGCCGATTTCATCCCTCTGCCTAACACGCAGCGCAAAGGCGCTTCGACGTCAAAGCGCGCAAGGTCCCCGATTGTCCGCAAGAAACCGGGACGATATCGGCCATAGCCGCCGCGCATGGTGCGAATTTCACCCCTCATCGGCCTCGCCTAGCTCCATGGCGTCGACGAAGAGCGGGTCGTTCTCTCGCAAAATGCCCATCGCCCCGTCGAGATCAATGTCCGACTGAGGCCGTTGCAGCAGCCCCTCGTCCTCGAGTCGCTCGATATCGGGGAGATGGCGCAAGGAGGCGAGCCCAAACACCTCCAGAAACTTCCTCGTCGTCACATAGGCGAAAGGCGCGCCGGGTTCTGGCGCGCGAAGCGCGCCGTCGATCAGCCCATGACGCCTGAGCGCCCCGATCACGTCGCGGCTGATCTCCCGGCCGGCAAGTCGGGACAAGTCGCTGCGGGTCGCGGGTTGCAGATAAGCGATGGCCGTCACGGCCAGAAGCTCTATTGGCGTCAATTCGGGCGCGCCCGCAGAGCGCAAATCCTCGCCACTCGCCGCCCGGATCGCTGGCGCGAAACGCGGCTTGGTGCGCAGTTGAAAGCCGCCGGCGACGAATACGAGCTCATAGGGCCTCGCGCGCAAATCGTCGCGGATGTCAGCGATGAGGTCGTCGAGATTGCAGGATGAACCGACTAGTCTTGCAAGCGCATCGCGCGGCACGGGGTTTCGCGCGGCAAAAATCACCGCTTCGACCCGCCCCATCCATTCACGCCAGCGCGCCGCTTCCGGCAGGTCGGCTAGAATGGGATCGAAATCCTCGTATGCTTCGCGCTTTTTCGGACGGCCCATGATCCGCGCCTCACATTGCATTGTCGCGCCTGCTTTATGCGATCTGATTCCCGCGTCGCCCGAGAAGGCTACAACCCATAGAGGCGGAAATTGGCGCGCCCGGTCAGCTCGCGCACAGCCCCCAGTTCAGTCAGCCGATCAAACAACCGTCGCGCGCTGCGGTCGGAGAGCTTCGCCCTCTTCGCCACGCGCGCCGCGGAAACGCAGTCGTCATCGAGCAACATTTCGATCACGCGCGCCGCGTCTTTGGCGCGCAGTTTCGGCGCTGCATCGAAAAGTTTTTGTGTTTGTCGCGACAAGGCGCCAGCGAGATCCATCGCCTCACCCGCGGCGAGCGCGTAGACGCCGGCGAGCGCGTTCGACCAGTCGCGGTCGCCTGGACGCGGGCGGCGGCCGTTTGGGCCGCTGCGCAATGCGGGGTGAGCGATCACCGTGGCAAGCAGCGGAACCGGCGCCTGCCAGCCGAGCTTTTGCGCCAAAGCGACGTCGGCGAACCACAGGGCGAAGATTTCGCCGTCAATCGGGGAGACGGCCGCCAGGTAAGACGTCGCCGCTTCGCTCGCGGCCGCCGCCGCGGCAAGTGGGTCGCTGGCGTTTGCGACGACTTTGCGCAATGCGTCGGCAAGTTCCTGCACGTTCACGGCATCTTGCGCTCCCACATGTTCGGCGGCAAGTGATAGAGTCGCCACATCCAATCTCACGCAGCGCGACGCAAAGAGCCGAAACAGGCGATGCACGCGTCCGGCAGGACTTGTCTCGCCGCCGCCGCCAAGATGCTCGGCGTCTCGTAATGCTGTTTCGTCCTCTCGAAATCGAGAGAGCCGCGCGCACGTCGCAGCGGCCTTGAGGGCCAGACGCTGGCGCAACGCGCCAGAGAAAACGGGTTCGCCGCCCGCTTCGCCGGATCGCAAAATCTGGTCGAGAGCAAGAAGATTGGCGCCAGCGAGGAAGGCCGCCGTTTTGGCGTCATCACGGGCGCTCGCTTCGAACCGCGCCCAGCGTGGCAGCGGCTGAATCTCTCTCACATTTTGTGAAAGCGACGGCCCTGAATCCCGCCTGGTACGGCCACGCGGCGGCCCCTCGGTTGGGAGGGGATCAAGCTCAAATGAGTCGCACGAATCGCTCTGCAGCATGGGCGGAATCTAGCCCCCGAACGAGTCTGGCGGCAAGCCACGGCGGCGCTTTATCGTTAAATTTAGCGCCCAATCCGCCGCGCTTGTCTTCTCTCTTCCATGTCCGATAATGTGGGCTTATCGGACATGATTCGAGACGCCCGGATCCCGGGGCGCTCGGATCCGAAATCGGGCGCTGCGCGCGTTCCGAGGCGTCGGATTTTTCGAGCCCGATGTCGGACAGCCATAATTTGTGGGATTGGGCGCTCGGCGCGGCGGGACCGCGCATAATTTCGGAATTCCGATTCACAATTCATGGGACAAGCCGCGCCGAAATTTGTGGGACTCGCGCATAATTTATGGAACTGCGCTGCAATCGACGCCGTCGCGGAGCCTTTCCAGCCGGCTGCGCGTCGGTCAGGCGTCGCAACTCGACGTCGATGCGCCGACGCGTCGCAGAGGGCCACGCCCCCAAAACTCGGCGTAAGTTCGTTTCCCCCTCGGCGTCGGCGGCCGCCAGCGCCGCCGCGGCGCGCTCGACGGGGTTTTCGGTCAGGCGCGCCACGCCGACCGCCAAAGCGTAGTTCTGTAAGAGCGAGCCGCACGCGAGAGCGGCGAGCCCCGGGCGAACTGGCTTGGCGAGCACGGGCGCGAAGCGATCATATTCCGGCGCGACGACAAGCAGGGCCTGGCGGACGATCGGTCGGGTCAGAAACGCGTGGTTGGCGCGGCGCGCTTCGAGTGAGAGTCGCGGCTGCTCCGCCAGGGATGGCGGCGACGGGCGACGATAGGGTGTGGTCAGGAACCGCAGCAGCTCCGGAACCGTTGGCGGGTCGATCTCGCCCACGGCGTCGCAATCCTCGGCCCAGGCCGCCAAGCGGGCGGCGCCGCGGCGCGCCAGTCGATCGAGACGTTCGAGAACACTTTCGGGCAGAAAGCTTTTCATCGGCCGCTTGTCGCGCGCCCACAGCCGAACGCCGTGCACGGAACACCAAAACGTCCAGGGCAGCGCCGCATCCTTGCGGCCGATCGCGGGGGTTTGAGCGCAACTCGGGCAAAAATATCTGGCGCTCGGCGCGATCATGACACGGGCGTGCGGCGCCAAAGCAGCGAATGTCATGTTGTCGATCGTCCGCGCGCTCAACCCGGCGCGCGTCGCGATCAAGGCCCCCTGCCCCGGCGATAAACCCTGTTCGAGCTTCAGCGCCGAAAATCCCGCGAGCCTGAAATGGGCGAGCAGCGCGTTCGCTGACATGCCGTATATCTCCGCGACCCGCGACAGCCATGACGACAGGCGCTCTTCGGGCGCCGGTCGCGGCGCGACAGGCAAGAGCGAGGCGAGCGCCTCCGCGTTCACACCGCCTCCCCGAGCAACGAGGTCGTCTTGGCGTCCTCGAAATCGGATCCCATGATCCGCTCCTCACCGCTCACGATGGCGGCGACGGCCAATCGCGTCATCAGCGAGAAGATCGCCGCCGTGACGCCGCCCGTCGTCTCGAGGATGCTTTTGAGCGCCCGCTCGCCGATCTCGCTTTGCCGGCGCAACGGCAGCGTGCGCTGCAAACTTCCGATCAACGCCGCGAAATCCTGGTCGTTTCGCCAGGGCGGGAGCGCGATGGCCTCGAAGCGGCGCACGAGTTGTTCGTCCGTCCTGAGTGAATTTCGGGCTTGCTGGGTGCCGACGCAGACGAGCGGGATGCGCAGCTCGTTGCCCAAAAACCGCAGCATGTTGAGAAACCGCGCCTGCTCGCGCACCGTCCCCGCCCGCAGACTATGCACCTCGTCAATGACCAGCATGCCCGGCTGCGCCTGCTCCAGCACGCGCAACGCCACATTCTCCAGCGCGCCGAGCGTCGGCCGGGACGGCTCCGGCGCGCCGATCGCCGCGAGCAGCCGCTTGTAAAATCGCGTTTCATCCGGCCCCGAGACCATCTGGACGAGCACGACCGGCATGCGCTTGAGCCCATTGACGGCGTCGAAATAGGCGGGGTGATCGCGCGCGAACTTTTCGACGATCATCGTCTTGCCCATGCCGGAC
>NZ_JAKFWS010000004.1 GCF_021731785.1 Methylocystis sp. | reverse complement strand
GCCGCGCCCGCGTCCATTGGCCGATGCGCAGCGCGACGCCGCGTCGCGCGTCGCGCTGCGCATCGGCCAATGGACGCGGGCGCGGCTGTAGCGCGCCGACGCTGCAGCGCCCAGTTCAGGGATTCGACCCTTCCCACAGCATGATATTGAGGCAGGCGAGAAACGCGCCGCTTTGGCCGGTCGCCTGCGTCGCCTGGCGCCAGCCTTCCGCTTCGTCTTGCGTCAGCGCGCCTGCAGCAACGCAGTTTTCCGTGACGCGCCCGAGGTCGAAGATGATGTCAGCCGCCTCGACGCTCCTGACGACGAGCGCATGCGCCCGGCAGCCGATGCTCTCGACGCCGAACTGCTGCAGCAGAACGCCGGCTTCTCTGCCGATATAGGGATTGGCGAAAGACTTCTCCCAGACTCCAGCGATCTTGGCGCCGGTTTCGAGATCGCCGTTGTAGACGAAGAATGTCCCCCAATCGGGCTCGGCGAGGACGATTCTGCCGCCCTTGCGGGTCACCCGAACCATTTCGCGCAACGCCTCGATGGGGGCGCTGATGTGCTGCAACGAGCGGTCGATCCGGACCGCGTCGAAGCAACCGTCGCTGAACGGCAGGCGGCGGGAATCGCCAGCGACGAAGCGCGCATTCGCAAGGCCCTGCGCCCTTTCCCGCGCAAGGCCGAGAAAACCCTGCGACGGGTCGAGCCCATAGACATTGGCGCGCGGGAAACGCCGCGCCAATTCGATGACGTCAAAGCCGACCCCGCAGGCCACGTCCAATATGCTGCTGTTTCCCGATATCTGGAGGGCGTCCCAGGTCTCCTGCTTGTAGCGCCTGAAAAACGGCGTCCCGTTCATGAAATCGAGACAGCGGGTCAGATCGGACCGCATTGCGCCGTCGGCGTGGCGGAAGCTCAAAGCGATGTCCGTCATCGGCGCCTCTCTCGTGCGACTTTAATCCGATAAATCGTTGGAAGGGGACCCAGGGTCGCGCTCCTGGGAGGGGCTAGCGCCGCAAACGGGCGGGTGGTAACTGGACGGCGACGATTTAGGCGCCCGCCGGCGAACCGCGCGCGGCGCGAACGAACAAAGACCATGGCTTTCCGCCCTGCGGACATCGGAAGCGCCGGGAACTTTGAGCATGCATGAGAAAGAGACAGGCGTCATGGCGAAGATGAGCTTTGAGGATGCTGCGACCCGCTATGGCGCCGAGCCTGGCGGCGGCGCGCCGACAAAGGTCAAGATCACCTTCATCGACTCGCAGGGTCAAGCCCGCACCGTCGAGGGCGAGGTCGGCTCCACCGTCATGGAGACCGCGCGCCGCAACGACATTCCCGAAATCGCCGCCGAATGCGGCGGCGCCTGCGCCTGCGCCACATGCCACGTCTATGTCGATGAAAACTGGACGGAAAAGGCGGGCAAAGCGTCGCAGATGGAAGAGGATATGCTCGACTTCGCCTTTGACGTGAAGCCGAATTCGAGGCTGTGCTGCCAGATAACCGTAAGGCCGGAACTCGAAGGACTCGTCGTCACAACGCCCGCCCAGCAGGGCTGACGCCCCGAACCGCGCGGGCTTGAATCTCTCGACAAATGCGATAGACGAACAAGGCGGCGCCGTTTTTCGAAGTCGGCGCGCCCATATGCGTCCCGCGCGAGCGGTGTGGATTCGCGACGCTACGCCAACGGCGCCCTTCCTCATCAAGGTTTGAGGCCTTTACCGGGAATTGACCATGAACCAGCTTAAAGAAGCCGCGATCGAAACCGATGTCGTCATTGTCGGCGCCGGCCCCGCGGGTCTTTTCTCCGTGTTCGAACTTGGCCTCTTGGACATCAAGGCGCATGTGATCGACATTTTGCCGCGCGCCGGCGGCCAATGCTCCGAGCTCTATCCCGAAAAGCCCATTTACGACATTCCCGGCCTGCCGATCTGCACCGGCCAGGAGCTGACCGACAATCTGCTAAAGCAGATCGAACCCTTTCGCCCGACCTTTCACTTCAATGAAATGGTCGAAACGCTGGTCTCGCTCGGTACGCCCGAAAAACCGGAATTCCGGCTCAGCACGGATGCCGGCAAGATTTTTCACGCCAGGGTCGTCGTTATCGCCGCGGGCGGCGGATCGTTCCAGCCCAAAAAGCCGCCGATTCCGAAGATCGACGCCTATGAGGGCAAGTCGGTGTTTTACGCCGTGCGCCGCATGGAGGACTTCCGCGACAAGAATGTCGTGATCGTCGGCGGCGGCGATTCGGCGCTCGACTGGACGCTTAATCTGCAGCCGGTCGCCAAGAGCCTCACGCTTGTCCATCGCCGCGACCAATTCCGCGCCGCGCCGCATTCCGTCTCGGCGATGCAGGAGCTTGTCGCGGCAGGCAAGATCGATTTCCGGCTCGGTCAGATCACCGCCGTCGAAGGCGAGGACGGCGAGCTGATGCGCGCCACGCTCAAAGGCAATGACGGCGTCGAGCAGCAGATCGCCTGCGAACGATTGATGCCGTTCTTCGGCCTCACCATGAAGCTTGGTCCCGTCGCCGATTGGGGACTTCAGCTCAATGAAAACCTTATCCCCGTCGACACCGAAAAATTCGAGACGAGTCATGCCGGCATTTTCGCCGTCGGCGACATCAATTCCTATCCGGGCAAATTGAAGCTCATCCTTTCAGGCTTCCACGAGGCGGCGCTCGCCGCGCAGAAGGCGCATCGCTACGTATATCCCGACAAGAAGCTTCTCTTCCAATACACGACGTCCTCAACCAATCTCCAAAAGAAGCTCGGAGTCTCCTGACGTCGGCTAACGCTGCTTGCGAGACGTCCGCCATCGTCGATGTGTCGTTCATCGACATCGCGGCGATCGCCGACGACGAATGGCCGAGGCTCGCAGCGCTTCTCGATGAAACCGAATCAGCGCGGGCGCAGCGTTTCGCTTTTGATGACGACCGCCGCGCCTATATCGCCGCCCATGCGCTGCTGCGCGCGCGCCTTTCAGAGCGCGCGACATCGGTAGCTCCCGCCGAATGGCGTTTTGACGCGACGCCGCACGGCAAGCCCGTTCTGCGCGCCCCGCACGCCGGTTTCAACGTCAGCCTATCGCATACGCGCGGCATGGCCGCTGTGGCGATCGCCTCGGGGCGTGAGGTCGGCGTCGACGTCGAGTCTGTTCGGACGCGTCGAAAGGCCGTCAACGTCGCCGAGCGCTACTTCGCACCCGAAGAGGCTGCGCTGTTGCGCGCCGAATCCGATCCGCTTGTGCAGACCGAACTTTTTTTTGCGATCTGGACTCTCAAAGAGGCCGTCGTGAAGGCCGACGGGCGCGGCCTGGCGCGCGGGCTCGACAGCTTTGTCGTGAACCTGTCGCCGCTCGCGATTAGCAGCGGCTCCGGCGAGAACTATGGCGTCGCGCAGTGGCGGCGCGGCGGTTTCTTCATCGCCGCGGCGGCCTGTGGCGCCGGCGCCAGTTTCCGCCTCGAGGAAGCGCATGCGGGCGCGCTGATTGACGCACGCGGAACGATTTGAAGCCGCAGCCCAGCGCGCTAGTTCAGTCGCGGGCTCGCATGGCGCAGGGCAATGGAGGAGAGTCATGATCGGCTTGCTGTTTATCGTGATTTGCTACGGCGCCGCTTTGCTCGCATTGGCCGTTTACCTTGAGCCGGATCGCTTCGTCGTGCGGCGCGAGGCGGTGATCGATGCGGCGCCGCGCCAGGTTTTCGCCGCGATCAACGATCTGCGCAATTGGCCGTCCTGGTCGCCTTGGGCAAAGCTCGATCCAAACGCTGAGACCCATTACGAGGGACCTGCGGCCGGCCCCGGCGCGGTCTTCGAATGGTCCGGCGACAGGACAATCGGCGCCGGGCGCATGACCATCGTGGACAGTGAGCCGGGCGAGCGCGTCCACCTCAAACTCGATATGCGAAAGCCTTTTGTCGCGACCAACGACGTGACCTTTTTTCTTGCTCCCGACGGCGAAGCGACGCAAGGAGGATGGCTCGCGCGCAATTTTGGTTTTGGCGGAGATTCCGCCGCGCGCAGGACTCATGTCGTGTGGAGCATGTGCGGAAACGCCAGCCTGTTGAACAGGGCGATGAACATTTTCGTCAGTCGCAACAGGATGATTGGCGAGCAGTTCGAGAAGGGTTTAGAAAATCTCGGCGCGCATTTTAGCAAATAGCGTTGGACCGCTGACCGAGCGTTGCTCTTGCGACGCGCGATGCGAAACGCCATCTGCATGACGGTTGCGACGCGCCTCATGCGTCGCCAAGATGCGCTCGCCATGATGAACTCGCCATGATCAACTCGCCATGACCGAAATGTTTGAGTCCGCCTTGGCGGCGCTGCGGCAAATCATGACGCCGCCGTTTCGCGCGGTTCTCGTCAAAAGTCTCGGCATGACATTCCTGCTGCTTGCGCTGGCCTGGGTCGGTCTCGACAAGCTCGCCCTGTCGTTCGTAATGGTCGACCATCCGTGGCTGCAGACGGCGCTGGCTTATGCGACCGGCGCGGGCCTGTTCTTTCTGATGGCGTTTCTCATTGCCCCCGTCTCGGTGCTGGTGTCGGGATTGTTCCTTGACGATCTCGCCGATCATGTCGAAGCGGATCTCTATCCGCCGGAACGGCGCGGGCGCGCCATTCCCGCGACTCAGGCCGTGTTCATGGGGCTGCGCTTCGCCGGCATCTCGGCGATCGTCAACTTCTTCGCGCTGCTGCTGCTCTTCGTGCCGGGCATCAATGCGGCGGCCTTTCTCCTCGCCAACGCCTATCTTTTCGGTCGCGAATATTTTCTTTTCGCGGCGACGCGCTTTCGTTCGCTGCAGGAGTCGGAAGAGCTGCGCCGCCGCCATGCGCTTTGGCTGTTCGTCGCCGGACTGTTCATCGCCGTCTTCGTCGCGACGCCTGGACTGAATGTGTTGACGCCGCTCTTCGCCGTCGCCTTCATGACCCGTGTCCATCGGATGCTGTCGCCAAATCCGCACGAGGAAGCGCCGCAGTCCGTTCGGCGACAATAGACCGCGCGTCTGGCGGCACGCGGAACGCGTTGCGGCGTAGTTTTTCAGCCTTCATGGCCGGGCTCGTCCTTGCCATCCACGTCGGGACGATGCGCAATAGCTGCAAGGCTTGCGGGCGCGTGAACGCCCGCGACAAGTGCCGGCGTGAAGGATGGGATGGGGATCGAGAATCGAGCCTTCTCGCAAAAACCTATTCGCTGAGAAGGCGGCAGATCGACTCGAGTTGATCGAGCGAGCGATATTTGATCCGCACTTCGCCCTTTTCGCCGTTCGGCCGCAATTCGACGTTCAAGCCGAGCGCGTCGCTCAGGGTCTTTTCGATCGCGCGCGTATCGGCGTCCTTGGCGACGCGCGCAGAATGTTTCGATGGGCGAACCTTCTCGGTCTGCTCTTGAGCCAGCCGTTCGACGTCGCGAACCGTCAACCCCTGTTCGACGATGCGCCGCGCGATTGCAGCGGGATCGGCGACCGCAAGCAGCGCGCGCGCATGGCCGGCGGAAATCGCGCCTTCGCACACGAGCTTTTTCGCCGCTTCCGGCAAATTCAGCAAACGTATCGTGTTGGCGATGTGAGAGCGGCTCTTGCCGATGATTTTGGCGATCTCGCCATGCGCATAGCCGAACTCCGCGCCGAGCCGCTCATAGCCCTTCGCTTCCTCAATCGCGTTGAGATCGGCGCGTTGCACATTTTCGATGATCGCGAGTTCGAGCGCTTCCTTGTCGTCGGCCTCATGGATGACGACCGGCACATCGGACAGGCCCGCCATCTGCGCCGCGCGCCAACGCCGCTCGCCGGCGATGATTTCATAAGCGTCGGCGACGCCGGCGATGGCGCGCACGACGATCGGTTGTATCACGCCCTTTTCGCGGATCGACGCGGTCAGTTCGGCGAGATCCTCTTCGCGAAAGGACGTGCGTGGATTGCGCGGATTAGCGCGCAGGAATTCAATCGGCGCCTTTCGCGGACCCCGCGGCCGTTCTACGGGAGCGGAATCCGCTGCGGCGTCGCCGAGAAGCGCCGCCAATCCACGGCCGAGCCGGCGCCGTGAGTCCTCCGCCATCTTCGAGACGCTCCTCTTTCCGTTAAGCCGCGCGCAGACGCTTCTCGCGCTGGATCACTTCCGAGGCGAGCTTGAGATAGGCCTGACTGCCGGAGCATTTGAGGTCATAGAGCAGCACCGGCTTGCCATGCGACGGCGCCTCGGAAACCCTGACGTTGCGCGGAATCATCGTGTCATAGACCTTCTCGCCCATGAACCGTCGCACGTCGGCGGCGACCTGATTGGCGAGGTTGTTGCGCGGGTCGTACATGGTCAAAACAACGCCGTGGATCGACAACTTATGGTTGAGCGTTTGCTTGACCTGCTCGACGGTCGACAGCAGTTGCGACAAGCCTTCGAGCGCGAAAAATTCGCACTGCAGCGGCACTACGACGGCGTCTGCTCCGGCTAACGCATTGATTGTAAGGAGATTTAGCGATGGCGGGCAGTCGATGAGAATATAGCTGTATCGCCGCTCCGCGTCATGTTCGGCGGCAAGCTCGGCGAAGGCGCGCTTCAACCTGTAGGCGCGATCCTTGTCATTGGCGATTTCGAGCTCTACGCCGAGGAGATCGAGCGTCGACGGCGCGATCGACAGCCGCGGCACCGCCGTGGCGATGATCGCATCGGCAAGGCTGGATTCGCCGAGCAACACGTCATAGGTCGAGATCGCGCGGTGATGACGGTCGACGCCGAGGCCGGTCGAGGCGTTGCCTTGCGGATCAAGGTCGATGACGAGAACGTCCTCGCCGACCGCCGCGAGCGCGGTGCCGAGATTGATGGCGGTGGTCGTCTTGCCCACGCCGCCCTTTTGATTGGCCAGCACAAGGATGCGCGGCGACGTCGAAGCGGTCACGATGGGGAAGCCTTGCGCTTGATCACGACGATGCGCGCGCCCTTGCGGGTGCGGCTTTCCGCCGACTCGCAAGTGAAACTACCGGTCGCTTCGACAGCGGTCAATTCATCTCGCCATTCTTCCCCTTTTAAAAATACGCCAATGCCGCCTGCCGTCAGCGGCTTTTCGGCCAGCCCCAAGAGGCGTGGCAAGGGCGCGAGCGCGCGGGCACTGACGCCGTCGATTTGGCCGGCCAATTTGGGCAGAGCGGCTTCGATCCTCTCGGCATGGATGATCGCCGGCGCCGCTGTTTCACGTGAAACAGCGCGTAGGAAGCTCGCCTTGCGTTGGTCGCTTTCAATCAAATGGACCACCGCGCCCGGCATCGATTTAAGCAGCAGCGCCGTCACCAGACCGGGAAAGCCGGCGCCCGAGCCCATGTCCGCCCAGCGCGAGATGTGCGGCGCCGCCGCCAGGGCCTGCGCCGAATCGGCGAAATGGCGCAGCCAAACTTCATCAACGGTACCCGACGATACGAGATTGATCTTCGCTTGCCAGCGTCTCAGCAATATCGCGTAGATCTCAAGCTCCGCCTCAATCGACTTGAGTTCCGGAAAGAGCCTCAGCGCTTCTTGCCGGTCGGCTACTTCCTTCACGCGCGGCGCGCCCGCGCGGCTAGCAAGGTAAGCGCCGAAGGCGTCATGCCGTCGATGCGCTGCGCCTGGCCGATCGTGCTCGGCCGCAAATAGCTGAGCTTGCCGCGCAATTCCGCCGACAGGCCGGCGATCGCCGCATAGTCCAGCCCCTCGGGCAAGGCCAGACGTTCGTCGCGTCGATACGCGTCAATATCGGCCTGCTGGCGGTCGAGATAGACGGCGTAGCGCGCTTCCGTCTCCAGACGCTCCACAGTGTCCGGATCGATCCCGTTGAACTCGGGCCAGATCGACGCGAGGCGATCGAGCGTGATGTCGGGAAAGGACAGCAGCGCATAGGCGCTACGGCGCAGCCCGTCCTGATTGACCGCCAGACCGTGTCGGAGCGCCGCCGCCGAGGTCAATTCACGCGACTGAAGCAGCGTTCGCGCGGCCGCGAGGCGCGAGGCGCGGGCGGCGTAATGTGACGCGCGGCCTGCGCCGACGCAGCCGATCTCGATCCCGCGCGGCGTAAAGCGCTCGTCGGCGTTATCGGCGCGCAGCGACAGGCGATATTCGGCGCGCGAGGTGAACATGCGATAGGGCTCGCTGACCCCGCGGGTCACGAGATCGTCGACCATCACGCCGAGATAGGCTTCGGCGCGATCGAAGACGATCGCAGCACTGCCCGCCGCATGGCGCGCGGCATTGATTCCGGCCAGCAACCCTTGCGCCGCGGCCTCCTCATAGCCGGTCGTGCCGTTGATCTGGCCTGCGAAGAAAAGCCCTTGAATCCGCTTGGTTTCGAGCGTCGCTGACAGTTCGCGCGGGTCGACATAATCATATTCGATCGCATAGCCAGGCCGCAGAATGCGCGCCTCTTCCAGGCCCGGAATGGCGTTGATGAACGCCTGCTGGGTTGGGAGCGGCAGCGAGGTCGAAATCCCGTTCGGATAGACGGTGTCGTCGTCTAGGCCTTCGGGTTCGAGAAAGATCTGGTGCGCGTCGCGATCGGCGAAGCGCGTGACCTTGTCCTCGATCGACGGGCAATAGCGCGGCCCTGGACCGGAGATCGCGCCGGTGCGCATTGGCGAATGATGGAGGTCGTCGAGAATGATCCGATGCGCGGCCGGCGTCGTGCGGGTGACGCCGCAGGCGATCTGCCGATTTTCGATCTTCGTCGTCAGATAGGAGAAAGGTTCTGGCGTCGGATCGCCCCATTGCTGTTCCAGCCTGTCCCAGCGGATGGTGCGGCCGTCGAGCCGCGGCGGCGTGCCAGTTTTCAGCCGCGCGACAGCAAAGCCCGCGTCCCGCAACCGTCGGCTCAGCGCGTTCGAGGGGGCGTCGCCCATCCGGCCGGCCGGCGTCCGCGCGTCGCCGATATGGATCACGCCGCCGAGAAAGGTGCCGGTGGCGACGACGACGCTCGACGCCCGAATTTCGCCCTCGGCGGTGACGATGCCGCGAACCGCGTCGCCTTCCATCAGCAGATCGTCGACGCAGCCTTCGATGATCGTCAGATTTTCCGTCGCGGCCAGCGCCGCCTGCATCGCCGCGCGGTAGAGCCTGCGGTCGGCCTGGGCGCGCGGACCGCGCACCGCCGGCCCCTTGGAGCGATTTAGCACCCGAAACTGAATGCCGGCGGCGTCGGCGACGCGCCCCATCAGACCGTCGAGGGCGTCGATCTCCCGTACCAGCTGGCCCTTGCCAAGGCCTCCGATCGCCGGGTTGCACGACATTTCACCGATTTTGGCGCGGTCCTGAGTCATTAGCGCGGTGCGCGCGCCGATTCGCGCCGCGGCGGCGCCAGCCTCGCAGCCGGCGTGCCCGCCGCCGATCACAATCACGTCGAAATGTCTCATGAGGGAAGCCTGTTTCACGTGAAACATATATCACTTGCCGATACAGAATCGCGAAAAAACCGCGTCGAGCACGTCTTCGACATCGATCGCGCCGACGATCCGCCCGAGCGCGCGAGCGGCGCGGCGAAGCTCTTCGGCCTGAAGCTCCAGCGGCGAGTTGAGGCCCATCACGGTTGCGACGCTTTCTATCGCCTGTTCCAGCGCAAGGCGATGCTTTTCCCTCACGATCAGCGCCGACGCCCCGTCGCCCAGCCGCGCGCGGGCGCGGGCTTCGATCGCGGCGGCGAGAGCTTCGAGACCTTCGCCGCTCAACGCGCAGATTCCGATCGCGCCTTCGGGCGCCGGGCTCAGATCGGTCTTGGTCGCGACGCGGATCATCTCGACATCCCCGCGCGGCGGCGCCTCGCCCGAATCCGACAGCCACAGGGCCAGATCGGCCATTTCGATCCGCGCCATCGTCCGATCGACGCCGATCCTTTCGATCTCATCGGCCGCCTCTCGGAGGCCCGCGGTGTCGATCAGCGTGACCGGCAGGCCGCCAATGTCGAGATGGGCCTCGATCATGTCGCGCGTCGTGCCGGGAATCGCCGAAACGATGGC
Source organism: Methylocystis sp. (assembly GCF_021731785.1). GTDB lineage: Bacteria > Pseudomonadota > Alphaproteobacteria > Rhizobiales > Beijerinckiaceae > Methylocystis. Next base: position 69,002 of record NZ_JAKFWS010000004.1, on the reverse strand, counting down.
GAGATCGCGCCGGGTCAACGCGTTGATCAGCGTGGATTTCCCGACATTGGGCCGGCCCAAGATCATGACGAGGAAGCCGTCGCGCATCCGCTCGGACGCGGGGGCGAGACGCAGCGCCGCGCCCATGTCTTCCACAAGCGGCGCCAGCAGCGCAGAGAGCCGCGTCGGCGAGAAAGCGCCGACATCGCCCTCGTCACTGAAGTCGAGCTCGGCTTCAAGAAGCGCCAGCGCCTCTATGAGCGCGCCGCGCCAGCCCTCGACTTTGCGCCGCAGCGCGCCGCCGGCGATCCGCAACGCCTGCCGGCGCTGCGCCTCGGTTTGCGCGTCAATGAGATCGGCGAGCGCCTCCGCCTGCGAGAGATCGAGCTTGCCATTAGCGAAGCCGCGCCGGGCGAATTCGCCGGGGTCCGCAGGCCGCAGCCCCGGGAGCCGCTGCAACGCGGCGAGCGTCCCCTCGACCACCGCGCGGCCGCCATGAAGTTGCAGCTCGGCGTAATCTTCGCCGGTCGAGGACGCGGGGCCCGGAAAGAACAACGCCATGCCGCGGTCGAGCATTTCACCGGTCGCAGGATCGCGCAGGATCGCGAACGTCGCCTGCCGGGGCTCGGGGCTCTTGCCCGCCAGCTTCCTCAGCGCCTGCCCCGCCCCCGGGCCGGAAATCCGGATGATCGCGATCGCCGCCCGTCCGGCGCCGGTGCCGAGCGCGAAAATCGTGTCGGGCGCCGTCACGGCGCGAAGCACTCGCGGCGGCGCGGCGCAGACGCGGAGCTTCCCAGTAGCCGCTCGCGATAGATTTTGCGAAACGCCAAGGTCGGCGCATCGGTGCGGACAGAGGCCTCTTCGGCGGGCGGCGGGACCTCCGCCGGCAGAGAGGATTCGACGATCGCCTGATCCTCGCGGGCGATCCGCCGGTTCATCCAGCGGAAAGCGAAGTCAAACAGCGGCGCGCGGGCGAAGCTGCGCACGGTCAAGAGCCAGAGGCGCGTCGTTTGCTCATCTTCGGGGATGCAGGCGACCATCAGCCGGAAGGTTTTCCCTGGCGGATCGATGAAAAGCTCCATCACGTTGGGAAAACGGTAATCCATATTGCCGGCGCGTGGGCTCCCATCGACGCTTGCGCAGATGCGCCCGCCATAGGTCCTCGACTCGAAAACCATCTCCAGCCTGCCATCTCCGACATGCTTGGCGAGGTCCCGTCCGATCGTGCTGCGGTGCACAAAAGGCAGATGCGGACTGTCGAGCATGTTTTCCATCACCCGCGTCCAATGCGCCTTCCAGGTTACGGATTGTGCGCATAAGGCCACGCGATCTTGTGCCGTAAGAGTCTGAGAAGGTTCAGGTTCTTCTGTCGGGTCGAAGCCGGTGTAAAGCCACAGCAATCCGCCGGCCTCGCGACATGGCAGCGACGTGGCGGCAAGGTTTTCGCGCTTGGCGTCGGGGTTCCAGGGGACATGGCAGTTGCGGCCTGCGCCGTCGAAGCGCCAGCCGTGGAAGGGGCATTCGATGACGCCATACTCGACCCGACCAAGCGACAAGGCGACACCGCGATGAGGACATTGATCGATCAGCGCGCAAGCCTTGCCGGCATCGTCGCGAAACAACACAACCCGCTCGCCGGCGACGCGCATCGCGAGCGGCGCCACGCGCTTCAGATCCTGCGCAACCCCGACGATCGTCCACACATTGGCAAAATTCTTGAACATGCGCGCCGCTTATTCCTTTCGCCGCTGGAATTCGCAAGAGCCTTCCGGCACAAAGACATATGCGAACGCGAGCGATATGTCGCCGGCTCAACGCCTCGGACGCGGACCTCTTTCAAGCGTTGCGACTTGAGAGCTTTCGATTGGAGCCCCGCGCCTTTCGTTTCGCGCCTGCAGATGAGGCGCATATTGCGACGGACGCCGTCGCCGCCCGCCTCACGCGCGACTTCGTCATCGGCGCCTTCAATGCAGATGACTCACAAATGATCGGCGTCGGCGGCCTCGCATGGGGCGGCGGCGTCAAGACGCGCCACAAGGCGCTGCTCTACGGCATGTATGTGAGGGCGACTCATCGCAGATCGGGCGCCGCCGACGAGATCATGAAGAGGCTGATCAACGAAGCCAAACAGAACGTCGAAATCTTGACGCTCACTGTCGTCTCAACGAATTTGCGCGCGCTGCGCTTTTACGAGCGATGGGGATTTCGCGTCTATGCGTTGAAGAGCGCTCAGCGAAGATTTGCGAAGGCGATTATCTCGACGAAACGCTGATGGCGCTTCGCCTAAAGTGAGCAAAAACTATCCCTTAAAGACTTCATTACGATGCCATGCCAGAAACTGCCTGTGAGGCCGCAAATCCGCTCGTTTCGGCAACAACAGCTTGCTGTTGCCGCCAAGCAACCTGTCGATCGAATCGGGCAATCTGTCTTTTGCGAATAGCAGACTATAATCGTCATCAACAGAGATCAGCCCTCTATCGAACATCCAGTGCAGTGTTCCGGACAACGCTATGCCATTGCGCACGCTGTCCGGACCAAGATGTTCGACTGGCCGAATGTGAGCCGCTTGCACCTCAGAACGTCCACCGCCATTGATAATTCTGATACCGGACATGGCGCATGTATCGCTGTAGGCATCCTTGACCGCTGCAGAAAACGCCCTGTCTCGAAAGGGACGCGAGATGAGCTGTTCGACAATCCTTCGATCTTGCTCCGACGGTTCGTCGGGGTAACTGAACGCCGACTGGCTTTCGGAAAATCCGGTTATGGGATGCATCGGCTCTTCCGGAATATCCCGCACCGGTCGAAGGCGCTGTTCTAAACCAATGACATGTCCGAAGCCGGTCTGCCATATACGATCAAATTCAGCGTCCGTTATATTTCGCACTGCGCGACCGAACGCGCCTCTATTTGTGGACCCATCTGATTTCTCAAGGCCAGCTTCGTAATAGAAGCCGCCCTCTTTAAATGGCACCGGTCTAACAAACTGAAGGAATTGCGACATCTCAGCAAAATAATGGTCTCCGCGCGAGCCGTCAGCGATGATCCGATCGAGTCGGGCCATAGCGAAATAGACCTGAGCGCCACCACGACTGCCAGGTTCAATCGTCGAGCGGCGAGGTTCGTAATAAACGACCCAATCGCCCACAGCCTTGCAGACTTGGTTTAAATACGTCTTTGGAAAATGGTATCGCACTTCTGGCAAGTCATCATAAGCAGAAGAGCTTTTTGTCGTGAATACGGCCTTGGTCATGGCGCGACCGCATGCGAGCTATTTTGCGCATTGTACAATTATTTCACAAAACAAAAAAGGCGCGGCGGGAGTGAGCCGACCGCGCCTTGGCTGTGCAGTATTCTCGCTAGTTAAGTGTTCATCGAATCGAAGAAGCCCAGATTGTTCTTCGTTTCGCGCAGCTTGCCCAAGAGGAATTCGATCGCGTCGACCGTGCCCATCGGATTGAGGATACGGCGCAGCACATACATCTTCTTGAGGATATCGCCGGCGACGAGCAGCTCTTCCTTGCGGGTGCCGGAACGGGTGATATCCAGCGCCGGGAATATGCGCTTGTCGGAAACCTTGCGGTCGAGAATGATCTCGCTGTTGCCGGTGCCCTTGAACTCCTCGAAGATGACTTCGTCCATGCGCGAGCCGGTGTCGATCAAGGCCGTCGCAATGATGGTGAGCGAACCGCCCTCTTCGATATTGCGCGCCGCGCCGAAGAAGCGCTTGGGACGCTGCAACGCATTGGCGTCGACGCCGCCGGTCAGCACTTTGCCCGAAGACGGCACCACGGTGTTGTAAGCGCGCCCGAGTCTGGTGATTGAATCGAGCAGGATCACCACGTCGCGACCGTGTTCGACGAGACGCTTCGCCTTCTCGATCACCATTTCGGCGACCTGCACGTGGCGAACCGCCGGCTCGTCGAAGGTCGAGGAAACGACCTCGCCCTTCACCGAGCGCTGCATGTCGGTGACTTCTTCAGGCCGCTCGTCGATGAGCAGCACGATGAGATAGCACTCGGGATGATTGGTCGTGATCGACTGCGCGATATTCTGCAGGAGCACGGTCTTGCCGGTGCGCGGCGGCGCCACGACCAGCGCGCGCTGCCCCTTGCCGATCGGCGCAACGAGATCGATGATGCGCGACGAGAGATCCTTGCGGGTCGGGTCTTCGATTTCGAGCTTGAGGCGCTCGTCCGGATAGAGCGGCGTCAGATTGTCGAAGGGCACCTTGTGGCGCACCTTCTCGGGATCTTCGAAATTGATGCTGTTGACTTTTAAGAGCGCGAAATAGCGTTCGCCTTCCTTCGGGCTGCGGATCATGCCTTCGACCGTGTCGCCGGTGCGCAGGCCGAATTTCCGGATCTGCGAAGGCGAGACGTAAATGTCGTCGGGTCCGGCAAGATAGTTCGCGTCGGGCGAGCGCAGAAAGCCGAAGCCGTCCTGCAGCACTTCGACGACGCCTTCGCCGACGATCTCGACATCGCGGCTGGCGAATTGTTTCAAAATGGCGAAAAGCAGCTCCTGCTTGCGCAAAAGAGAGGCGTTTTCGACTTCATGCTCTTCGGCGAAAGCGAGGAGTTCGGCGGCGGACTTGGCCTTCAAGTCCGAAAGTTTAATTTCCCGCATTCAGGGTGAACCTTGGGGTTTTGCGCGCAGGTGGAGAGGAGCCGGGGGGATAAGCGGTAAGGGCGGGGGGAGATGGCCTTCCCGAGCGCCGGGGGAAATTCCGGCGAGCCGCTATAAGCAGACACGGGCCTCAGAGGGATGAAGCTCCATTAGACAATTTCCAGACATGAATCAAGAGTTCCGTTAAAGCGGCCTTAACGCGCCGATCGGGTCCGCGCCGCTGGCGCATCCGGATGGAGGCGCGGCATAATCTTTCCCCTCTTTCCTCATCTTCCCCTTCTTTTCTCATGGGACTTCAGATGGCCGCCCTCAATCCTGCTCGCTATTCAGTCCGATTGGACGGCGAAAGCGCCGACGTCGGCGACGCCGAGGAGCTTGTCGTGCTTCTCGACGTTCTCAACGGCCGGCGCGACCGGGACGTTCTCACGCAGCTGCGCCCGCATTTGCCGCGGATCATCCGCAAGCCTTCTGACCTGCCGCTGCTGATCCGGGGACTCGGTCGCGACGACCAGATCTTTCTCGTCGAGGCGATGGGCGACTCCTTGGCCGATACTCTGCAGACGGCGCGTCACCTGCGCGAGCTGCTCGCGACAATCGCGGAGCCGCAAGTCAGATTGAGCGTCATCGACACTCTTGGCGGACCAGGATTGCGAAAGCTCATCGTCACCGCGCGGGACCTGTCAGGCGCTCTGGAATGGACCTATGCGCAACGCAGCCGACGGCTTCTCGAACTTCTCGGCGCCGACTATTTGCGTCGCCTCATCCGCCATGGCGACGATCTGGCGCTCGCGCTAAACGCGCTTGCCGACGATGCTCTAGACGCGCTGCTCGACAGCATCGGATTCGCGCGCGTCGCGGAGCTCACGCGCAACGCCCGCGATCTGGCGCTGCTGCTGCGCGCGCTCCCGCCCACCATCAGCCTGACCCTGCTCGATCGATTCGATCGCCAAGAGCTCATCGAGATCATCGGCGACCGCAGGGCCTGGCTTTACCTCTACAATCGAATTAGGCCCGACGAGGCCGTCCAATTGCTCGCCAGGCTTGGAGCGGACAATGCCCTATGAACGGTCGCGGACCTTGCGCCGCAAACTGCAAGACGTCGGTTCGCTTGCGCGGCTTCGCGGTAGCAAACGCCGGATGATCGACGCGCATCTTCACGTCGTCGACTTCGTTCAGGAGACCCCAGGCGGAACGGCGCTCATCGATTACATGGATCGCGCCAATGTCGATAAGGCGGTGATCTTCGGACTGCCCGTGCGGAAACTGTGGAACGAGTACGACCGCGAGCCGCCGGACTATTATCTCGCGAATGACGCGCACTGCTATTATTACGCCTATACCGACGTCATCGTCGCCGAAATGGTGCGCGCTCTCCCCGCCGAGCATCAGAACCGCCTGTATCCGCTGATCTGCGGCTTCAATCCGGTCGATCGCTACGCCATTCGTCACGTCGAGCGGCTATATGAGCAATATCCCGACGTGTGGAGCGGCATCGGCGAAATGCTGTTGCGCCACGACGATCTCACCGCCTTCACCTTCGGCGAAAATGCGCGCGCCAATCATCGCGCGCTTCACCCAATCTACGAATTCGCAGGCCACTACGAGCTTCCGGTGCTGTTGCACCAAAACATCACCGCCGTTTCCAAGGGCGATCATCCCGTTTATCTCTTCGAACTCGAAGAGGCTCTGCGCGAATTTCCGCGCACGCGCTTCATCTTCGCGCATTGCGGCATGTCGCGACGCGTGAACGCGCCTTTTTATTATCAGATGGTCGAGCGGCTATTCGATCAATATCCAAATGTTTGCGTCGATTATTCATGGGTCATCTACGACGTCGCCATCTGCCCAGATGGCGTGCCTGACGAAAATTGGCTGGCGCTCACCGAACGACATAGCGAGCGAATTTGTTTGGGCTCCGACCTCGTCGCCAAGTTCGAACGCTTGGGACCAGAACTCCAGCGCTACGACGTTTTTCTCGACCATCTGAGTGAAAAGGCCTGCGCAGATCTCTGCTGGCGGACCGCGGAGCGCATCTATGGAGACAACAAGGGCAAGGTGAATGGCGTCGCCCGGCCATCCCCGCCCGATTGGGAAAAGATCATCGCCTAGAGTCAGAACGGCTTGACGATGACCAGAATGACGACGCTGATCATCAGCACGGTTGGGAGCTCATTGAAGATGCGATAGTAGCGCGGCGAATGAACATTGGCGTCTTGCGCGAAACGGCGCATCAGCGCGCCGTCATGGAGATGCGCCGCGGTGAGCAGCACGACCAGCGTCAGTTTGACGTGAAACCATCCTGCCGACAGCGCCCCGCCTTCGACTGCAAGATAAATTCCCGTCATCCAGGCGACGAGCATCGCCGGCGTCATGATATAGCGATAGAGCCGCCGCTCCATGATTTTGAACGTATCGGAGAGCGCGCCGTCTCCGGCGCTGGCGTGATAGACGAAGAGTCGCGGCAGATAGAGAAGCCCCGCCATCCACGAGATGATGGCGATGACATGCAGCGCTTTGATCCAGACGTACATGCTCAGGCCCGCGTCCGTCGCACGCGCGCGACAAGCCGCACGACATTTTCGATCGGCGTTTGCTGCAAAATGCCGTGGCCGAGATTGAAAATATGCGGCCGGCCTCTGAACGCGGCGAGAATCGAATCGACTTCTCGGTCGAGCGCTTCGCCGCCGGCGACAAGCGCCAGCGGATCGAGATTGCCTTGCAGAACAACGTCGGCTGCCGTTTGCGCCACCGCCCAAGCGGGGTCGAGCGCCGTATCGATCCCGTAAGCCTCGGCCCCGATCGTGCGCGTGAGCATTGGCAGATGCGCGTCGGCCCCGCGCACGAAGGCGATCACTGGCGTTTGCGGATGGCGCGCCTTGACGCCCTCGACAATGCGGCGAACCGGCGCCGCCGACCAGCGCATAAATTCATTGGCCGGCAAGACGCCGGCCCAGCTGTCGAAAATCTGGACGACGTCGACTCCCGCCTCGATCTGGCGCGCGAGATAATCGATCGACGCCTCGACAACACGATCGATGAGCGTCGCGAAAGCGTCGGGAAAACGGTAGGCGAAGAGACGCGCCGGCGCCTGATCGGGCGTGCCCTGCCCGCCGATCATGTAGCTTGCGACAGTAAACGGCGCGCCGCAAAAGCCGATGAAGGCGACATCGGATGGCAGCGCCGCTTTAACGAGATCGATCGTCTCGAACACCGGCGCCAGATGTTTGATCTTGAAGTCGCCGAGCCGCTCCGCCTGCTCCGGCGTCTCGATCGGCTCCAGCCGCGGCCCTGCGCCGCTCTCGAATGAGACCCGCTGGCCCATGGCGTCCGGCACGACGAGAATGTCGGAAAAGAGAATCGCCGCGTCGAAGTGAAAGCGCCGGATCGGCTGCAGCGTCACTTCCGCGGCTTTCTGTGGCGAATAGCAGAAATCGAGAAAGCTTTTCGTGGTCGCCCGCACGTCGCGATATTCGGGCAGGTAGCGGCCGGCCTGACGCATCAGCCACAACGGCGGAACGCTTTTAGCCGCTCCGCGCAGGACCGAGAGAAGCGTTTTTTCCTCCGCCATTGCGTTCGATCCGTCCATGTCATGCGTCGAAGATCGGGGTAGCGCGAAACGCCATTAAAACAAAATTCATTTTAATAAGAATTGATTCTTTAATTACGGCTTGGAAGACACAAAGGTTAATTTTTATTAACCAGTCGCCCACAGGCAAGCGGCAAAAGGCTAAGGTCAGCGGCGCCTGCGGGAGAAATCAAGACAGGGAATGGAATCATGGGTATATCGGATTTTCTCGGCGCAACGGCCTGTGGATGAGCTGTGAATCCCTTCTGTACCGGTCGGTCAGAGAATCTGTTCGACAGGGTTTTGCCTGTTGAGCGATCGGCCGGTCTATGCCCGCTAACAAAAACGGAGCGGTTTTCGGCGCCGCTTTATCCCCGCTCTTCGGCTTTCACGCGAGGGCTATGGACGTGACCATCGGTTCGACGTCGCCCTTCTGGCGCGAATCGGCGCCGCTAATTCTCGCATCGAAAAGCGCTGGTCGTCGTCAGGCGCTGGCGCATTCGGGCGTCCCGTTCGAATCGATTCCGGCGGATCTCGACGAACGGGCGATCGAATCACAGCTCGCAGGAGCCGACGCCGACGCGATCGCGTCGACGCTCGCGCGCGCCAAGGCGCTGGCGTGCTCCGCCGAAGGTCGGCTTGTGCTTGGCGCGGATCAGGTGGCGAGCTGCGAAGGCAGGATTTTCGGCAAGCCGGCGGATATGCGCGAAGCCGACGCGCTGCTGCGCTTTCTTTCCGGAAGGCGGCATCGTCTGCATTCGGCGATCGCGCTCGTGCGTGACGGCGCGGTCATTTTTGAGACTGTCGCAGTCGCCGATCTGACGATGCGCGGGTTAAGCGACGCGTTCATCGCGGCCTATCTGACGGTGGTGGGCGACAACGCGCTGACGTCAGCCGGCGCCTATCAGATCGAAGGTTTGGGCGCGCAACTCTTCTCGAAAGTTGAGGGCGATCACTGGACCATCATGGGCCTGCCGCTTCTCGAGCTTCTCGCGGCGCTTCGGCGGGAAGGAGCGCTCCTCTCGTGAGCGAACACAAGATGCTACGCGTCGGCCTGACGGGCTCGATCGGCATGGGCAAGTCGACGACGGCCCAGATGTTCCGCGCCGAAGGCGTTGCTGTGCTCGATTCGGATCGTCTCGTGCACGATCTCTACCAAGGACCGGCTGCGGCGGAAATCGAACGCGCCTTTCCTGGCGTCGTCATCGACGGCGTCGTCGATCGTCAGCGTCTCGCCAAACATGTTCTTGACGATCCGGCAGCGCTCAAACGTCTCGAAACCATCGTGCATCCGATGGTTTGGGCGGCGCGCGACGCGTTGATCGAGGAGCGACGACAGAAGGGCGACCGCATTGTCGTCTTCGATATTCCGTTGCTGTTCGAAACCGGCGCCGAAAAGGATTTTGACGCCATCGTCGTCGTCACCGCGCCGGAAGATGTGCAAAAGGCGCGCGTGCTCGGGCGAGACGGCATGACGCGCGAGAAATTTGCGTCCATTCTCTTAAAGCAGACGCCTGATTCTGAAAAGCGCGCCCGCGCCGATTTCGTGGTCCATACCGACAAGGGTCTTGAGGCCGCCCGCGACGAGGTCCGCAACATATTGAAAGCTTTAAAGGCGCGTTTGGAGATATGATACAGCTTAAGCCAATGGATCAGCTGGGGTTCGCATAACGTGCGCGAGATCGTTCTCGATACTGAAACCACGGGGCTCGATCCATCGAGCGGCCATCGCGTCGTCGAGATCGGCGCCGTCGAGATCTCCAATCTGATCCCCACCGGCCGTCACTTCCATTGTTATCTCAATCCAGAGCGCGACATGCCGGAAGAGGCGTTCCGCGTGCACGGGCTCTCTTACGAATTTCTTGCGCAGCACAGGGCCTTCAAGGAGATCGCCGCCGAGTTCCTCGACTTTATCGAGGATGTTCCGCTCGTCATTCACAACGCCGAATTCGATACACGCTTTCTCAACGCTGAATTCGCGCTGATGAAATTGCCCCCGTTGAGCGGCGCGCGCATTGTCGACACGCTCGCCATGGCGCGTCGCCGTCACCCGGGCGGTCCCAATTCTCTCGATGCTCTCTGCCAGCGCTACGCGATTGATCTTTCGCGGCGCGACAAGCACGGCGCCCTGGTCGACGCCAATCTTCTCGCGGAGGTCTACGCTGAGCTTTGCGGCGGGCGCCAGGCGGCGTTGTCGCTTCCAACGATTCACGCCGTGCGCGTCGGCGCGTTCGATGACCTGCTGCGCCACCGCTCCCAGCCTCTCGCGCCGCGACTGAGCGCCGAAGAAGTATCGGCGCACCTCGCTTTTGTCACGACGATCAAATCGCCGATCTGGGATCGATATCTCGCAAGCGACGAAGACGCGCCGGCGCCTGTCTGCGGCTAATTTGCCTGAGCCGACGCCTGGCCGCCCGCTTCGGCGGCCTTTTGCTGATAGAGCGCGACGAAGTCGATCGGGTCGATATAGAGCGGCGGATAGCCGCCCTTGCTCGTCGCGTCGGCGACGATCTGGCGCACGAAGGGAAACAGCATGCGTGGGCACTCGATCATGACGATCGGATGCACCTGATCTTCGGGAATGTTCAATAGTCTGAACACGCCGCCATATTCGAGGTCGAGCTTAAAGAGGAGCGCCTCTCCCTCGCCGGCCTTGCAGTCGAGCGTCAAGCTCACTTCAAAGTCGGTCGGCGCCAGCTGCTTGGCGTTGACGTTGACCTGGATTGAAATGTTGGGCGCCTTATCCTGCGGACCGAGCGAACGCGGCGCATTGGGATTCTCGAAGGAGAAATCCTTCAGATATTGAGCGAGCGAGTTAAGGGCCGGAGCGCCGTCCGGCGCTCCTTGCGCGCCGTTGCCATTCGTATCGGTCATGTAAGGCCTCCAGCAAAGCCGTAGCGGTGAGAATTCGCGCCCGCCTAACACGTCTCACAGACGCTAACAAGGCGCGCCCTTCGCCGCTAACTCGCCACGCCACGCCGCGGCCGGCGCGCTTCCCGCCGCCATTCGCGGGGGTCGAGGTCGATGAGGCGCGGATCGGCGGCTTCGGAGCGCGACCGTATCCGCCGCGCCAGATATTGCCGCACCGAAGGCGATTTGAGCGCCAGTCCGACAAAATCGGAGGCGAAACCGGGCAGAATGAGAAGGATCGAGGCGAGCGCCTGCATCGCGCCGTCAAGCATCGCGCCGTCGGCGAAGGCGGCGCTTTCGCCCTTCGCCTTCGCGGCGACTCTGGCGCGAAAAAAGTCGAGGAGGCGCCTCACGTCGGCAAGACCGAGGAGCGAAGCGCCGATCGCGAGCACGATCGCCACGACAAGCCCGACGGCCCTTACGACCAGCGCAAAAGAGAGAACCTCCAGCACGATCCAGGCTGCAAGGGTTACGCCGACAAGCTTCGATTTCACCGATTCATCCGCTTTTTTGGCGTTTCTTCGCGCGCTCCGCCCGCGGCAATGCGCCCGCCCCTTGATTCGTGACATATCCGCGGCGACATGATAGCCGACCATATAATTATTCGGGAGTTGCTAATGCCGGCGTCCGGCGACCTCTTTGATCCGACCCTTATCGTTTTCGCGGCGCTCGCGGTTTTCGTCATCTGGAAGCTGCGCTCGGTGCTCGGAATGCGGGTGGATCGCGATACGCCGCCGGCGGGGCGTTTCGGGCCTCGCCGCCCGGCTCCCGCCGCACTCGCGCCTCTGCCGAGCGCTGCGCCCGTCACGGAGGCGCCGGCGCGCCCCAGCGGGGAGGAGCGCTGGGAGGGCGTCGCTGAAAAGGGCGTCGCTTCGGCCTGGAGCGGTCTCGACGCCGTCGCGGCGTCCGACCCCAGCTTCGACGGCAAAGCTTTCCTGAACGGCGCGCGGCGCGCGTACGACCTGATCGTCACCGCCTTCGCCAAGGGGGATCGCGAGACGCTGAAACCGCTCCTGTCGCAGGACGTCTTTGATGGCTTCTGTGCGGACATCGCGCGGCGCGAGCAGCAAGGCGAGACCATGGAGACCGCCGTCGTCGCGATCGATTTGGCGACGGTCGACGCCGCCCGCGCCATTGACGGCCGCAATGAAGTGACGGTGCGCTTCGTCGTCCGACTGATGAGCGTGCGCCGCGACCGCGATGGCGAAACCATCGACGGCGGGCAGACGCGTAAGGTCATCGAGCGCTGGACCTTCGCGCGCGATCCGAAGGCAAACGATCCGAACTGGAAGCTCGTCGCGACGCAAGCCGAAGACTGAGCATGTCGCGCAAGGATGCGCCGCATTTTTTAGCTTCCGATTTGCAGCAAAGCATAGGCTTTGACGAGATCGACGGCTTTTTCGCCGACGATCTTGCGGCGGCTTTCGAAGCCTTCCGCCGCTCCGCAAAGATCATCGCTGCCGATGCGCAAGAGCAGCGCAGCGCCGTTCCGCCGCCGCCATCGCTGATCTTGGCCGCGCGCGCGGCGCGTGCGAGCGTCGACGATGCCGCCGATTTCTTTCGCCGATGGTTCCACCCTCGCCTGATCAAGGCCCAAGGCTTCGTCACCGCCTATTACGAGGTTGAGGTCGACGCCAGACTGTCGCCGGAGCCCGGTTTTACGACCCCGGTCCTGTCGCGACCGCTCGATCTCGTCACTCTGAACGAGGCGCCGCTCGTACTTCCTTCCAGAGAAAAACTGACGAGCGCGCGACGTCAGGCCGATGGCGCGCTCGTGCCCTATCCCGACCGGCGCGCGATCGAAGAGGAAGGCGCGGCGCCAAGCGCGCATCCGCTCGCCTATGTCCGCGATCCGGTCGAGTTGTTCCTCATTCAGGTGCAGGGTTCGGCGCGGCTGCGGCTGCGAGACGGCGGCGTCATGGCGCTGACCTATGCCGGGCGCAACGGCTGGCCTTATACGTCCGTCGGCCGTCTGCTGGTCGAACGAGGCCTCGCGACGAAAACGGAAATGTCGCTCGATATAATGAAGGAGACGCTGCGACGCCTTGGAGCCGGGCCTGGCGAAGCTGGCCGACGCCTGATGCAGGAAAATCGTTCCTATGTATTCTTTGAGATCGACGGATCGGAACAACGCAGGATTGGCCCCATCGGCGGTCAGGGCGCGCCGCTGACGCCGTTTCGATCGATCGCCGTCGATCGCTCGATCTGGTGCTACGGCCTGCCGTTCTGGATTGCGGCGCGCATCCCCTGGCAAGACCGGGCCGAAACGGAATTTCGCCGCCTGATGATCGCGCAAGACACCGGATCCGCCATAATAGGGCCTGCCCGCGCCGATCTTTTTTTCGGCGCGGGGGAAGCGGCGGGCCGACGAGCCGGCGACATCCGGCACGCCGCCCAAATGTTCGTGCTGCTGCCGAAGGACGTTGGAGACGATCCGTGAGCGAGGAAAATTCTCGCCGATACGCCCGCCGGCTGTCGCAGGCCGAAGCCGAGCTGTGGATGATGGCGACCGCCGACGTTCGGCCGTCGCGCGCGCGCGCGAAAAAACTGCCGGCGGCGCCGCCTGCCGTCGAGGCGCGCACGCCGCCCGCCTCTTCCGTTGTCAGCGACCGCCCGCCACCGCCGAAATCTCCGCCGCGGCCGATCGACATAGACCCGCGCACCTTCGCCAAGCTCAAACGCGGGCGGCTGGAGGTCGACGCGAAGCTCGATCTTCACGGCCTGCGACAGGCCGAGGCGCAGCGCTCTTTGACGGCTTTCCTGCGCCGATGTCAGTCGAATGGCGCGCGCATCGCCGTCATCGTGACAGGTAAGGGGCTGACACGCGATGAGGGCGGCGTGCTGCGCCGCGTGGTGCCGATGTGGCTCGAAGCGCCGAATCTGCGCGACGTGGTAGTGGGCTTTGGCGAAGCCGCGCGCCATCACGGCGGCGAAGGCGCGCTTTACGTGCGCATTCGCCGCGCCGACCGCGCGCGGTAGGTCCTTTTCCTTTTCGGACAATTAGTTTGAACGCAGGCGAGCTAGCTCGTCGCCGCTTCCCCTGAGGCATCGCCCGACGGCAGCGCGACGGGTTCGGCGGGACGGGTCAAAAAGGCGGCCGGAATATTGGGCTTGCCTTCCTCAGTCAAATGTTGCGCGGAGTCCGGCGGCGGCTTCCATTCGAAGGCGTCAAGCCTGCCGGTGACCGGCGACATCGGCAGCCAGTTTTTCGAGACGACGCCGTCGGCGATCCAGACCGGATCGCGCGGCGCGCGCGATCCGCGGGCGAGCCATTCGCGCACCGGCCCCGAAGGGCCCTGTGCGCCGTCCTCGATCTCCGCCATCAACAGGCAGGTGTGGGCGGTCGGGTGTCGCCCGCTAGCGATGAGCGGCGCCAGCGCCTCGCGGGCCTTGGCGAAATTGCGGGCCGACAGCGCGACCTCGGCGACGATATGCCGGCTCTCCGGCGCATTAGGCGCCGTCCGCGCCAGCTTTTCCACCCGCGCGAGTCTGGCGGCGTTCGATTCGCCCGAGAGCGCCTCGAGATAGGCGGCGGCGAGATCTGGATGGGGCTTCGTCGCCCATACCGTTTCGATCAGCTTTAGCGCCTGCTTGCGGTCGCCATGGCGGACGAGCACGCGCGCCGCGGCGACGGCAGCGGGGGCGAAACCCGGCCGGCGCTTCAGCGCCTGGCGCGCGAGATGCAGCGCGTCATGGGGATGATCGCGCTCCTTCTCCATCGCCATCGCGGTTTCGACGACGGCGCGCAGGTTCTGCGCCGACGGCGCGTCGATCGCCTTGGCGGCGAGACTGGCTTCGATCGTCTCGCGCGCTTTCTCCCAGTCGCCCTGCGCGGCGAGATGTTCGAGCATGGCGGACCCCGCCCAGGGCACCGGCGCGATGGCGTGCGCCTCCTTGGCGAAATGGTGCGCCGCGTCGACGTCCTCGCGTCGGCGCGCCTCGATATGCAGTCCGCGCAGGCCGAGAAGCTTCGTTTCCGGCGTCAGCGTCATCTTATGAAAGGTCTCTTCCGCCAGCCGTCGGTCGCCGATCAGCTGCGCCGCCTGGGCCTTTAAAAATTGCGTCAGCGGCTCGTTCGGCAGCAGCCGCTCCGCGACGAGCGCGGCCTTGCGGGCGCGGGCGGCGTCGCCTGTCCCCACCGCGATCAGGCCCTGCGACAGCGCGTCGAATCCCTGATCCCGGCGTTTCGTCCGCGCCCCGCCGCTCCAGCGGCCGGGCATGCGCAGCGCCGCCATGACGATCGCCCAAAGCACGATCGTCGCGGCGACGATCAGCAGCAGGCCCGCGACCGCCACCGGTATCGACGCCTCGAACTGATAGCCGGCGAAATCCAGCGTCAGCGATCCTGGCTGTTCGATCAGCCATTCAAGGCCATATGCGACCGCCGCAAGCGCAATGATGAAAAAGAGGAGAAACAGCATGGCGATTGATCCCGCTCATTCCTTCGTTGCGACGAGCGCGGCGATCGCGCCATGCAAGAGATTTTCAGCCGACTTCGCCGCGTCGATGCGCGCCCGCAGCGCGGCGCCGAAGTCCTTGGCCTCGTTCTGCGCCGCTTCGGGAAGCGCCGCGAAAAGCGCCGCGGCCTGAGCAAGATCGCCATGCGCAAGCGCGGCGTCGATGTGAACGACTTTTTCTTCGACCGACTGAGCCTCGCCAGTTGGCGCGCCGGACGGACGAACGCGCACGAGCTTGCTCGCGCCTTTCATCAAATGCTGCGCGATATCCCCGGAGTCTCCGCCCTCGAGCGCGTGAATGCGTTTTGCGGCTGGCGCGAAGTCGGCTTTCAATTGCGCCGCGGTCGGCGCGCCTTTTTCGGCAAAGGGCGAAAGCGCCGCCAGCGCAGCGGGATCGGCGCCGAGTCGCGCCAGCGCCTTCGCCTCCACGGAGTAGGGCCGGCCCGCCTCGAACTCGCGCTGTAGCGCATAGGCGACGACGACGAGGGCGGCAGGTCCCTCGGGCGTCTTGGCCGCGGAAGCTTCCGGCGCCGCGCGCGTTTCGTTTTTGGGCGACTCGAGCCGTCCGCGCACCGCTTTCATTTCATCGCCGAGCTCGTCGATGCGGCCTTCCAGCGCGGTCAGTTGATCGCTGGCGGTGAGCGCGGCTCCCTGGCCGCCACCAGCGGGATCGGCCGCCGGGCGCGCCTTCGCCGCCGCTTCCGCGGCCGTCCGTGCGGCGTTGGCGGCTTCTTCCGCCGCCTCGGCGGCGCGCAAGGCCCGCTGCGCCAATGCTTCGGCTGCATCGACGCGACTCTGTAACGCCGCGACGGCCGCGTTCTGCGCCTCGACCGCGGCGTTGGCCACGGAGTCCGGGCGCGGCTCGTTCGGCATCGGCCTGGCCGCCGTTTCGGCGGGTTTTGCCGGGGCGAGTTGGACGGGTTCGGGCGGCGCGGCGGGCGGAGCCTCAGGCGCGACCGCAGTCGTTTGCTCTTTTTCGGCGGGTTTTGCCGGCGCGATTTGAGCTGGCTCGGGCGCGACCGCAGTGGTTTGCGTCGACGCTTTCTCGCCAAGCAGCGCGCCGAGCCGGTTCTTCAGTTCGTCGAAGGCGGCGCTCGCCTGATCGACATAAGGCTCCGCATAATCGGCGACGGCCTTCAACCGCTCGTCTCTGTCCTTGAACGCGATCGCCGCATAAAGAGCGGCGCCTGCGAGGACGGCGATAAGCAGCAGCGTCGACAACAGCGAGGCGAAAACGGAGCGGCGCTTGCGTGTCACGGGCGGCGGATCAGGGGGGATTTCCACCGGATCGACCGGCGCTTCCGAGAGTTCGATGCGGTTTGGTTCTTCGTCGTCCGGCGAGACCATTGGCTAATCCTTGACTTCCCGGCCTCTTATAGTTGATGCGTTCGGCGCCCGCAAAACAGGCGGCCGCGTCAGCTCGCCGCCTCGACAAGCTGCAATGTGCGCCGGGCGATGTCGAGATGCAGACGCTCCACCATTTTGCCGTCGATCTGCACCACGCCCTTGTCGGCGTTGTCCGGCTCGTCAAACACCGCGATGATCCGGCGAGCGAAATCGACCTCTTCGGCGCTGGGCGCGAAAATTTCGTTCACGGGAGCGATCTGGCTTGGATGAATCAACATTTTCCCGTCAAAGCCGAAGTCGCGGCCCTGTTCGGCCTCGCGGCGCAGACCGTCAAGGTCGTTGAAGTCATTGTAGATGCCGTCGATGATCTCGATGTTGTGGACCCGCGCCGCGAGCACGCCCGCCGAAAGCCAGGAGAGCAGCGCCTGCCGGCCCGGCGTCAGTCGCGCGCGCGTCGATTTGGCGATGTCGTTGGGCCCAAGGATCAGAACTTCCAGGCGCGAAGCCGGATCGTCCGCGGCGCTCGCGATCTTTTCGATGTCAAGCACCGCGCGCGGAGTCTCGATCATCGCCCAAAGACGCGTCTTGCGCGGCGCGCCCGCGGCGACGATATCTGCGGCCGCCTTCAGGATCTCGTCGCGCGAATTGACCTTGGGAATGACGATGGCGTCCGGTCCGAGCGGCGCGATAGCGGCCAGGTCGGGCTTATACCACGCGGAGCCGCG
Source organism: Methylocystis sp. (assembly GCF_021731785.1). Taxonomy (GTDB): domain Bacteria; phylum Pseudomonadota; class Alphaproteobacteria; order Rhizobiales; family Beijerinckiaceae; genus Methylocystis. Next base: position 51,390 of record NZ_JAKFWS010000004.1, on the reverse strand, counting down.
GGCGTTGGCGCGCACGACAAGTTGGCGCGCGCCATAGCCGCCGTCCGCCACCGCCGCCGCAACCTGCTCGCGGGCCGCCGCCTTGGCGGATTCCGCCACGCCGTCTTCGAGTTCAAACATCAGGACGTCGGCGGAAAGCGTCTTGCCTTTCTCCAGCGCTCGGGCGTTCGAGCCCGGCATGGCCAGCACGCTGCGCTTCAGTCGCGAAATCATTCAAAACTCCAACGTCGAGACGGTTTGGCTCGCTTGACCCCGCTGCGTGATCTACACAATAACCGCGGCGTCCGCCATCCGCCCCGGCAACGCGCAAGAAGGATACGTAAAATGGCAGATGACGAGCCGTCGTCCGGCGCGACCGGTCTGCCGGAAGCGCTCATCGAGGGCTACGAAGCCTTCATCAGCGGGCGTTTCCTGGCCGATCACGACCGATTTGAAGAGTTGGCGGTCAGGGGCCAGACGCCCAAAACGATGATCATCAGCTGTTGCGACTCGCGCGTGGCCCCGGAAGCTATATTCAACGCCGGCCCCGGCGAGCTTTTCGTGCTGCGAAACGTCGCCGCGCTGGTGCCGCCCTATGAGCCCGACGATCATTATCACGGGGCGTCGGCGGCGCTCGAATACGCCGTCATGGCCTTGAAAGTTTCCGACATCGTCGTGCTCGGCCACGGCCAGTGCGGCGGGGTTAAAGCCTATGCGGAAATCGCCGCGAACCCTGAGGCGCCGCGGCTGAGCCACAGCGACTTCATCGGCGATTGGATCAAAATGCTTGGCCCAGCGGCTGATCGCCTCGGCGTTCGGCCCAACCCCAAAGACGCGGCCTATGTGGAGCGCCTGGAGTTCGAGTCGGTGAAGCAGACGCTGTGCAATCTACGCTCCTTTCCGATGATCCAGGTGCTCGAACATCACCGGCATCTGCGGCTGCACGGCGCCTTGTTTCGAATCATGGACGGGCGATTGTTCTGGCTGGACGAATCGACCGGGGACTTCAATCCCGTCTGCGAAGGGGCCTATGCGGCCGCGTTCGCTGAGGCGCGCTTTTGACGGCGGGCGCATTCGACGAGAGCCGCGTGCCTTTCATCGCTGGTCTCCATGAACTCGCCGGCGGCTACGACGCGATCCTATGCGACGGCTGGGGCGTGCTGATCGACGGTCGGCGCCACTTCCCGGAAGCTGCAGAGGCCCTGCGGCGGTTTCGCGCCACGGGCGGCGTGGTCGTGCTGATCACCAACGCCTCGCGCCCTGACGACGAGGTCCGCCGCCAGCTCCTGGGCCTCGGCGTTCCGCAGGATTGTTTCGACGATCTAGTGTCGGCGGGGGAGCTCGCGCTGCGCGAAATCGTCACGCGCGACGGGCAGGCGGTCTATCACCTTGGACCGGCGCGCGACGACGGTCTGTTCCGCGAGGCGGCGCGTCGCCTTGGCGCGCCGGTCATGCGAGTTGGACCGGAAGCCGCCGATTATGTCGTCTGCACCGGCCTCCTGAACGAGCGCAACGAAACGCCCGCGGACTACGACGCACAGTTGGAGACGCTGAAAGCGCGCGACCTGACCATGCTGTGCGCCAATCCCGACATCGTCGTCGCGATCGGCAATGATCTCGTCTACTGCGCCGGTGCCCTGGCGGAGCGTTACGCGGCGATCGGCGGGCGCGTCCTGACCCTCGGCAAGCCCCATGCGCCAATTTACGCCGCGGCCTGCGAGCGGCTGAAAAACCTGCGCGGCGATATCGATAAATCGCGCATTTTGGCGATTGGCGACGGTGCCTTCACCGATCTCGCCGGCGCCGGCCGCGCCGGGTTCGATTGCCTCTTCATCATCCATGGGGTGCACCGCCAAGCGCTGTATCCAGAAGGCGGCGCGCTCGACGAAACGGCGCTCGAATCGCTCTTCCTGCGCGCCGGCGCGCGTCCCAAGGCTTTGGCTCGCGAGCTTTTCTGGTAAAAGGGGCTGCGCGGGCCTCGTTCCTGCGGTTACGCTCAGCGACGCAACCTTCCGGTGCCTCCATGTCGACGCCGTTCAAAATCTATTATTTCGAAGATCTGAGCGTCGGCATGCGCGAGACGCTGATGAAGGCGGTGATGGACGACGACGTCATCGCCTTCGCCGATCTTTCGGGCGACCGCAATCCGATTCATCTCTCCGACCACTTCGCGTCAAAGACGCGCTTTGGCGAGCGCATTGTCCACGGGCTTTATACGGCCTCTCTGATTTCGACGGTCATCGGCATGTATCTGCCCGGCCCCGGCGCCGTCTATCTGTCGCAGACCCTGAATTTTCGCGCCCCCGTGAAGATCGGCGACGTCATCACCGTCATTGTCGAGGTCGTCGAGCTGATCGAAAAAGGCCGGCGCGCGAAGCTTAAATGCGAATGTCTTGTTGACGGCAAGGTCGTGCTCGACGGCGAGGCCTTCGTGATGGTGCCGAGCCGCGAGCAGGCGATGCGCGCCGCAACGCCAGCGCCGGCGGAGGAGAGGCCGGCCTCAGCTTGAATTCCAGGCCCGCGCCTTGTCCGCACCCTTCATCGTCGCGCGCGATCCTCAGGCGCCGCCGCCGGGCTTGGAAGGCGCGGTCGCGGCGATTGGCAATTTCGACGGGTTGCACAGGGGCCACCGCGGCGTCGTCGCCCGCGCCCAGGCGCTCGCCGCAAGACTCTCGCGCCCCTGTATTCTCTTGACCTTCGAGCCTCATCCGGCTGATTTCTTCGCTGGACAACCGGTGATTTTCCGGCTCACGCCGCCCGACGCCAAAGCGGCGCAAGCGTCGCGACTGGGGCTCGACGGCATGGTCGTGCTCACCTTCGACAAGGACTTCGCGCAAAGCCCGGCGCGCGTCTTCACCGAGAAAATCCTGCACGAGCGGCTGCGGCTTTCGGCCGTGGTCGCCGGCTATGATTTCCGCTTCGGCGCCGGCCGCGAGGGCGGACCGGAGTTCTTGCGCGCGGAAGGCGCGCGGCTCGGCATGATCGTCGAAATCGTCGACCGCATCACCCAGGACGAAGAGGGCAGCTTAGAGGCTGTCTCCTCAACGGCGACGCGGGAAGCGCTCGAACGGGGCGATGCGGCGCTGGCGCGCCGCCTTCTCGGCCATCCTTATTTCGTTCGGGGCGTGGTGCGCCACGGCGACAAGCGCGGGCGCGCGCTCGGCTTTCCCACCGCCAATATTGCGCTCGATCCCGCCAATCGGCTCAAGCATGGCATTTATGCCGTGACGATCGAAATCGACGGAAGGATTCATCAGGGCGTCGCGAGCTTCGGCCGGCGGCCGACCTTTGACAATGGCGCGCCGCTCCTTGAAGTCTTCGTCTTCGATTTCGACGGCGATCTCTACGGCAAGGAAGTCGAAGTCGCCTTTTATGGCTTCATACGCGCCGAAGCGAAATTCGACAGTGTCGAAGCGCTCGTTGCAAGAATGCGCGTTGACGTCGCAGAAGCGCGAAGAGGATTGGCCGAAAGCGGCGCGGCGGGGCCGAGTCCATGACGTGTTGCCATAATTTGCGCGCGATCTAGCTTGGAGACATCATCCTCGACGGGAGGGAATGCGCCATGAACGAAGAGCCCAAGGGACGGGTCGAAATCATCTTGCCGGGCGAGGAAACGGACGCCTCGCGAATCTGGGTCGCGACCGGCGCCGGCCGGGTCAAGGTCGTCAAGTTGTCGCCGTGGCAGAGCCTGCTCGTCACGGCGGCGCTGCTGCTGTTTCTGTTCATCGGCTTTACCCTGCTTTCCGGGGCGTTTCTGGTGTTGCTGGTGATCGCCGTCGTGGCGGCCGGCTTTGCTTATCTCGCCGGCCTGCTGGGACTGAGACGGCCGCGCTAGGCTCAACCCCCTTTTCCAGTTGGGTTTGCGCTGCTAATGAGGACCGGATGCTTTTCTTGACCGCCCATCGAATTACCGGCCCGGACCGCGCTTGGAGCTGACGCTCGCAAGGTCCGGGTGCGGCGCGATTGGCGCTCTTTCCCAAATCCTCTAATCAGCGCGGCGACGGCGGCGGTTATAGCGCGCCGCATCGCCCGAGGCGGTTTTCACGACGATGAACGACGACACCCCCAAGGGGCCGGATTATTCGAAAAGCCTCTATCTGCCGGCCACGGATTTTCCGATGCGCGCCGGCCTGCCGCAGCGCGAGCCGGAAATTCTCAAGCGGTGGGAAACGATCGGCCTGGAGCAGAAAATGCGCGAGGCCGCCGCCGGCCGGCCGAAATTCACGCTGCATGACGGGCCGCCCTACGCCAACGGCAATATTCATATCGGCCATGCGCTCAATAAGATCCTCAAGGATCTGGTGACGCGCAGCCAGCGCATGACGGGCAAGGACTGCGTCTACGTGCCGGGCTGGGACTGCCATGGCCTGCCGATCGAATGGAAGATCGAGGAAGAGAACTACCGCGCCAAGGGCAAGCAGAAGCCCGATTTCGCCCATCCCGACGCGATGATCGCCTTCCGGCGCGAATGCCGCGCCTATGCGGAACATTGGCTCTCGGTGCAGCGCGAGGAATTCAAGCGCTTAGGGGTAGCCGGCGAATGGGGCCATCCTTATTCGACGATGGCTTTCGCGGCGGAAGCGACGATCGCCCGCGAGATCATGAAATTCGCCGCCAATGGCCTGCTCTATCGCGGCTCGAAGCCGGTGATGTGGAGCGTCGTCGAAAAGACGGCGCTTGCGGAAGCGGAAGTCGAATACGAGGATTATACGAGCGACCAGGTATGGGTGGCGTTTCCGATCCCGCGCGGCGCAGAGGGCGAGCTGAGCGAAGCGCGCATCATGATCTGGACGACGACGCCCTGGACGCTTCCCGGCAATCGCGCGATCTCCTTCTCGTCGAAGATCGATTACGGACTCTATCGCGTCACCCATGCGCCGGATGGAAATTGGGCGCTTCCCGGCGCAAGCTTCGTCATCGCCGACAAGCTCGCGAGCGACGCGTTCAAGGCGGCGAAGGTCGATGGCTATGAGCGGCTTCACGACGTGCCCGCGTCGATGCTCGGCGAACTGATCTGCGCCCATCCACTCGCGCATCTTGGTTACGATTTCGACGTGCCGCTCTTCGACGGCGAGCATGTCACCGACGATACTGGCACTGGCTTCGTGCATACGGCGCCGGGCCACGGCCGCGAGGACTTCGACATCTGGATGGCGCATGCGCGCCCGCTGCAGTCGCGCGGAATCGATACGCGTATTCCCTATACGGTCGAAGAGGACGGCTTCTATACGAAGGACGCGCCCGGTTTTGAAGGAAAGCGCGTCATCACCGACAAGGGCGAGAAAGGCGACGCCAACGACGCTGTGATCGCCGCGCTGATTCAAGCTGGCAATCTCATCGCGCGCGGAAAGCTCAAGCATCAATATCCGCATAGCTGGCGCTCGAAGAAGCCGGTGATCTTCCGCAACACGCCGCAATGGTTCATCGCGATGGACCGACCCTTCTCTCAGTCGAACCCTCATCCTGAGGAGGCGCGTAGCGCCGTCTCGAAGGACGAGGGTTCGGCGGCGGCCGCATCATTCGAGACGCGTGCTTCGCACGCTCCTCAGGATGAGGTTCGCGGAAATCAATCGACGCTGCGCGACATCGCGCTTGAAGAAATCGCGCGCACGACATGGACGCCTGCGGCGGGAGAGAACCGCATCCGCGGCATGATTCAAAATCGTCCCGACTGGGTCGTGTCGCGCCAGCGCGCCTGGGGCGTGCCGATCGCGGTCTTCGTCAAGAAAGGAACGCACGAGCCGCTTGTCGACGCGCGCGTCAACTCCCGCATCATCGACGCGTTCGAGAAGGAGGGCGCCGACGCCTGGTACGAAGCGAATGCGGCGGAACGTTTTCTTTCGCCCGATTACAAGGCGCAGGATTACGAGAAAATCTCCGACGTTCTCGACGTGTGGTTCGATTCAGGCTCGACTCACGCCTTCACGCTCGAAGACCCGCAGCATTTCCCGATGCTCGCCGGCATCCGCCGCAAGCGCGACGGCGGCGAAGACGAGATCATGTATCTCGAAGGCTCCGATCAGCATCGCGGCTGGTTTCATTCCTCGCTGCTTGAAAGCTGCGGCACGCGTGGTCGCGCGCCCTATGATTCCGTGCTGACGCACGGCTTCGTGCTCGACGAGCGAGGGCGAAAAATGTCGAAGTCGCTCGGCAATGTCGTCGCGCCGCAAAAAATCATCGCTGATTCGGGCGCCGACATCATGCGACTGTGGGTCGCGGCGTCCGATTACGCCGACGATCTGCGCGTCGGTCCGGAAATCCTAAAAACCTTTGTCGAGCTTTATCGCAAGCTGCGCAACACGCTGCGCTGGATGATCGGCGCGCTTGCGCATTATCACCCCAATGACGATGCGGCGATGCGCGAGGCGGGAGAACTCGAACGGCTCATGCTGCATCGCCTGCATCAGCTCGACGAGTCGATCCGCGCCGCTTATGCGGCCTATGATTATAAGCGGGTCGTCGCGCTGCTCACGCATTTCATGACGAGCGAGCTTTCGGCCTTCTATTTCGACGTGCGTAAGGACGCGCTCTACTGCGACCCGCCGTCGAGCGTCAAACGCAAGGCGGCGCTCGCGACCATCGACCGGATTTTTCGCAGCGTCACTGCATGGCTCGCGCCGATTCTCGTCTTCACCGCGGAAGAGGCGTGGCTGTCTCGCTATCCGGATGCGCAGTCCGCGCATCTGGAGCATTTTCCGACGATTCCCGATGGATGGCGTGACGACGCGCTTGCCGCCAAATGGGAGAAGATTCGCAAACTGCGTTCGGTCGTCACCGGCGCGCTGGAAATCGAGCGCGCGCAAAAGCGCATTGGTTCTTCGTTAGAGGCGGCGCCGATCGTTTACATTACGGATGACGCGCTGCGCGCGGCGTTAGAGGGCGTCGATTTCGCCGAAATCTGCATTGCGTCCGACATTCGGGTTGTGCCGGAAGAAGGTCCGGCGGCGGCGTTCCGCCTGCCGGAAGCGCCCGGCGTCGCGGTGGTTCCGCAACGCGCGCTCGGCGTCAAATGCGCGCGCTCGTGGAAATACTTCGATCCCGCGACGGCGGACCCGGACTATCCCGACGTGACGCCGCGCGACGCGCAGGCGTTGCGAGAACTTGTCGCGCTCGGCCGCTTGGGCGCGAGCGCGTGAGCGGCCTGCCTATGTCGCAAATGCAGTTGAAAGGCAGCGAGAGGCGGATGACGCAAGATTCCATCCGACTAAATCCCGGGCCCCGCGCGAAGGCGCCGCGAAAGGATCGCGCCTCTTGAACGTCCTCCTCGCCTTTCTCGCCAATACGATCGTCAATTTCGTTATCGGCCTGACGGTGGCGAAATTTCTCGGCCCCGAAGAATACGGCCGTTTCGCGCTCGCCTTCTCGATCGCGGTCGTCGTGCAGACCGCACTCTATGACTGGTTGCGCCTGTCGGCGACGCGCTTCTACTCCAAGCGCACGCGCGACAAGGAGCCCGTCGTGCGCTCCACTCTCGATGCGTCCTTCATCGCCGTCACGCTGTTCCTTGGCGCGGCGACAGGGATTTACGCGCTCGTCGGCCCGCCGCTCGATTTCGAAACCAACCTTATTCTGCTCGCGCTGCTGACAGCAGTCGCCAACGGATTGTTCGACTATTGCACCGCGCTGGTGCGCGCACGCTTTCACGACCGCGCCTATGTGCGATTGATGCTCGCAAAAAATGCGCTGGCGCTCGTCCTGATCGGCGGCGGCGCCTTTGTCTTTCAGTCGGCTGCGGTGGCCCTCGCCGGCGGCGTCGCAAGCCTGTTCGGCACGGTCGTTCTCGGGCGCGGCGCGCTGCTCGATCCGGGCGCCGACATTCGCGCTGCGTCCAGTCAGAATGCGCGCGCGCTTGCAGCCTATAGCGCGCCGATCGTCGCCGCGCATCTTCTCTATCAGGCGATGCCGCTCGCCGCTCGCTCCATCGTCGCGAGCGTGTTCGGCTTCGCCGAGACCGGCCAGTTCGCGCTCGCCTACGATCTCGGCGTGCGCGCGGTGCAGGCGCTCGGGTCCGCGCTCGACGTGCTTCTTTTTCAGATCGCCGTCGCCGCGCATGAGCGCCATGGCGTCGACCGCGCGAAGGCGCAGGTCGCGCGCAATCTGGGAGTCATCGTCGCCTTTCTGTTGCCGGCCTGCGCCGGACTCTGGTTCGTCATGCCCTCGATCGAAGCGCTGATCGTGCCCGCGCAATATCGCGGTCCGTTCGGCCACTATCTCGGCCTGCTGCTGCCGGGACTGTTCGCGATGGGCGTCATTCTCTTCGGCCTCAATCCGGTGTTTCAGATTGAAAAGAAGACGACGCCGCTCATCGTCGCGGCGCTTGCCGCTGTCGTCTTCGGCCTCGCGCTGCTCTTTATCCTGCCGTGGGGCGAGGACGCCTCCAATCTCGCCATCGCGCAGGGCGGCGCCTATGTCGCCGCGCTTGTCGCGACGGTCTATTTCGCGCTGCGCACGCAGCCGGTCTGGCCGTCGTTCTGGGACATGTTCGCCGCGCTGGTGGCGACGGGCGCGATGTCGCTCGCGCTCACGCCTCTGCGCGAAATGACGCCCGGCATCCTGACGCTGATCGCGCAAATTCTGGTCGGCGCTTCGGTCTACGGGCTCCTGACTGTCGCCTTCGACATCGCCGGGCTGGGCGATCTCGCCGCGACTTGGCTCGGCCGTCGCTTCGTCCGGCCGTGACGCGGCCTATTGGGGTCGCCATATGTTAGGCTTGCGATTGATAGGAGCGCGCCGATGGTGATGCCGATCTATGACGATGCGCCGCTGCGTTACCTGCGCCGGCCGATCGTGAATTGGACGCTGATCGCACTCAACGTCATCGTCTTCCTTGTCGTGCAAAGCGAACTGTTCGGCGATCCGCTGACCGTCGTCCGCGGCTTCGCCATCATCCCGCGCGTGCTGTTTGGCGAAGCCGAACTCGCTGATTGGATCGTCGGACCGCCGGCGGCGGCCACTCTCGTCACCGCGCTGTTCTTTCACTCGTCGGTGGTGCACCTCAGCTCGAACATGCTGTTCCTCTATGTCTTCGGCGACAATGTCGAAGACGCGATGGGTTCGCTCCATTATCTGCTGTTCTACCTTTCCTGCGGCGTCGCCTCAGGCGTATTTTACATTTACGCCACGCCGCATTCGATCACGCCGCTGATCGGCGCGTCCGGCGCGATCTCGGGCGTCTGCGCCGCCTTTCTGCTGCTCCATCCGCGCGCGACGGTCGCCGGAATCTTTCCGCCGCTCTCCTTGGCGCTTGCGCCGATCTGGCTTGGAGCCTGGCTCTCGGGGACGCGCCTGAAGTCGATTCTGGGGCTGCGGGCGCCGCTCTTCTCCTTCGTCGCCTCGGGCTGGCTCTTCGTCGGCGTCTGGATTTTGATGCAGCTTATCAATGCCTCTATGGGCGAGGGCGGCGCGGTCGCCTGGATGGCGCATGTCGGAGGGATTGCCGCAGGCCTGGTGCTGACGCCGCTGTTCAAGCGCCGCCGGCACAGGCTTTTCGACCGCGGCGGTCCGCTCGCCTCCCCGCCGCGCGCGCAGGACGCCGGCGAGGACGCGCCCTGAGTGGCTGCTGGCGCAGAAGCTGCGGCGATCGATGATCGACCCGAACCGAGAGCCCCTCAAAGGGGTCGTCAAGGTCGATCAGGCGGAAATCCCTTTTTGGGAAGGCGACGCGCCAAAGGAAGACAGCTGCCGGATGCGACAGGACGGCGCACGCGCAACGAGTGACCAGCGCTCGAATCACCTCGCCACCCGCCGCAGCCCCATACATATGGACGAACCTGGGACAGCGGGACATCATTGGATGGGTCTAACCATCTGTTTGTCGGTCGACAAAGCCGCTTTCGACCAGTCGAGCCGCGAAATCAGTCATGATCTGAGTATTGCCGCCGACGTTTAGGTGAGCGTCGCCCTCTTTATGGTGGTCGATTATCCTGATGGGAATGAGAAAAAGCGGAAACCCTTTCGTCGTCTCGCTTACGTTGTTTTTATAAGCTTCTAAATCCGCAATCCAATAGCGGCGGTCACGCTCGACCGCTTTGGGCTGGGGCGGTTCGAAGAACGGGTTCGCGCCCCCCGTCCAAGCGGCTCGCGCCGCCGCCGTCGTCCTGTCTTCGGCCATCGTCGCGAACCGAGCGCCGTGACGCGCCGCCGTATTTTGGATCCTCGTTAGGAGCGCCCGGGTTAGCTCGATGCCGTATTGGACCCGGGGCGGCGTCGGCGTGAGAAACATGCTCCAATGGCTTTGTTGAGTTTCAATGGCTTCTTGGGTGGCCGCCGTGGTCGTGGCAAACTCCGGGGGAATGGCGGCCATGCCTTTGTCCGCAGGTGGCAGCCGCCGCGACCAGGCGGCCTCGAACCCTCCAAACGCGTTCCGGAGCAACTGCAATAGGTAAAGGCTGGACGTTCGCTCCCCGATCCGTTCGGTCGGACCCTTCAACACGTGATTTTCGAGCCAGAACGCGGGTTTCGGCGGCCCGTCGGTTCGAGAGACGGTATGGGTGCGGAAGGTATTGTTCCAAATGTCGTTGCCGGGCATCAGCCATACGATGACGAGATCGGCGCGATATTTTTGAAGGTATTCTTCGAGCGCCAATAATTCCTGATCCTGTCCATAGCCGCTCGCGCCCAATCCTATGACTCTCGTTTTGCGCCCCAAGGCGCCGAGGCTCTTTTCCAGCAGGATCTCGGGCATCGGATCGTCCGGGAGGCCGCAGGTTTCGAGCTGCGAGTCGCCGAGCAGGACGATCACATAATCATCGTCGGAATAGCTCACTCGCCGTCCGCGATAGCCGAACTCATTCATTTGCGCCGTGGGGCACAACGAGCGCCAGCCGCTCGCTGGGGGAGCATCGCCACGGAGGCGAAACGTTCCTTCTAGGACCGCCAAAGTGAGGATCGTCGAAACCAGCGCAAGCAACAGATTTTCTGCAATCCGCGACAACGCGCCAGCTCCGTAATTGGCGACCGCCCGTAAAGCAATTTCAGCTGACCGCTAGTTATCAATCTTTCTGCGGACGGGCAAACTCATGGAAACCGCGTCCTGCGGCGATGCTCCTCTGGCGGGGCGAGGCCGAACCGCTTTGTTTGCCCTACCTGCGGCGGCGGACGCGCGGCGCTTAAAAAGCCAGGCCTACACTTAATGAACGCCTCGACTGCTCTCGTCAGACCTCGATCACCGCGGGCAGGGCGATGCATCGCTCGAAACCGCCGCTGCCGACGTGGTGCTGGGCGCCGCCACGGCAGCGCCGATTGAACCACGTCCAAGCGACCATGCCGAAGTATCAATGGCAAGATGCTGTAAATAACGGGAATGGCTAGTCCCAGTCTCTCGTCCTTTCTTGAGATGGGAAAATTGGGGTCATTTGGCGAGACTCTTCGCAAAGTTCAAACCCGGAGCCGCGATCGCCGGCCCCTTGGTTTGACTTGGGCGCGCGCCCCCGCTACCAGACCGCGCAACGGCTTTAGCCAGAATGGAGCGCGCGCAGGCGGCGCTCCTGAACCGTCTCGCCAAAGGGTCAAGGGAGACCAAGGGGTCGCGCGATGAAGATTCTCGTGCCCGTCAAACGGGTCGTCGATTACAACGTCAAGATCAGGGTCAAGGCGGACGGTTCCGGCGTCGATCTCGCCAATGTGAAAATGTCGATGAACCCGTTCGACGAGATCGCCGTCGAAGAAGCGCTGCGCTTAAAGGAAGCCGGCAAAGCGACGGAAGTCGTCCTGGTCACGATCGGACCGGCCAAGGCCGACGAAACCTTGCGCTCCGGGCTCGCCATGGGCGCCGACCGCGGAATTCTGGTCAAGACCGACGAGACCGTCGAGCCGCTCGCGGTCGCCAAGATCATCGCCAAGATCGTTGCGGAGGAACAGCCGCAGCTCGTCATCATGGGCAAGCAGGCGATCGACGACGACTGCAATCAGACCGGCCAGATGCTCGCGGCGTTGCTTGGCTGGGGCCAGGGCACGTTCGCGTCGAAGGTCGAGATGACTGAGGGCACCGTCGACGTGACGCGCGAGATCGACGGCGGGCTGCAGACCGTCAGCCTGAAACTGCCGGCGGTCGTCACCACCGATTTGCGGCTGAACGAGCCGCGCTACGCCTCGCTGCCAAATATCATCAAGGCGAAAAAGAAAGAGGTCGCGGTGAAATCGCCCGCCGACTACGGCGTCGATATTTCGCCGCGCCTCGAAGTCTTAAAGACCGCCGAGCCCGCGAAGCGCAAGGCTGGCGTCAAGGTCGGCTCGGTGGTCGAACTCGTCGGCAAGCTCAAGGAAGCGGGAGTGCTGTAAAGATGACGATTCTGCTTCTCGCCGAAACCGCCGGCGACGCGCTTGCGCCCGCGACCTCTAAAGCGCTCACCGCCGCCAAGGAGATTGGCGGCCCCATTCACATTCTTGTCGCCGGGCCGGGCCTGAAGGGCGCCGCCGAGCAGGCGGCAAAGCTCGCTGGCGTCGAGAAGGTTCTCTACGCCGAAGACGCCTCGCTCAATCATGTTCTCGCCGAGACGGTCGCGGCGCTGATCGTCTCGCTCGCTGGCGGCTATGACGTGATTATCGCGCCGTCGACCTCTGCGACCAAGAACGTGCTGCCGCGGGTCGCGGCGCTGCTCGACGTCATGCAGGTCTCCGACATCGTGAAAGTCGCATCCGCCGACACCTTCGAACGCCCGATCTACGCCGGCAACGCCATCCAGACGGTGCGGGCGAAGGACGCAAAGAAAGTCATCACCGTGCGCACCACCGCCTTTGCGCCCGCGCCCGAAGGCGGGTCGGCGCCGGTCGAGGCGATCGCCGCCGCGACCGACCCCGGCGTTTCCGCCTTCACGCGCGAAGAGCTGGCGAAGTCGGAGCGTCCCGAACTCACCTCGGCCCGCGTCATCCTTTCCGGCGGCCGCGCGCTCGGCTCGGCGGAGAATTTTCAGAAAGTGCTCGATCCCGTCGCGACGCGGCTTAACGCCGCGATCGGCGCCTCGCGCGCCGCCGTCGACGCCGGCTATGCGCCAAACGACCTGCAGGTCGGCCAGACCGGAAAGGCGGTCGCGCCGGATCTCTATATCGCCGCCGGCATTTCCGGCGCGATCCAGCACCTCGCGGGCATGAAGGATTCGAAGGTCATTGTCGCGATCAACAAGGACGAGGAGGCGCCGATCTTCCAGGTCGCCGACTACGGCCTTGTCGCCGACCTCTTCACGGCTCTGCCCGAGCTAGAGGCGGAGTTGGCGAAAATCGGCCGCTGATCGGAAAAAAGGCGCCCGCCGCGACGGCGCCGATGGCCGGCGCGGCGGCCGTGAAATGGGCGAAGCGCTCGGTCTCGGGGGCTCCGCAGTTGCTTTTTCTTTGTTTTCCTTGCACAGGAACGCAAGTTATATTGCACTGCGGCACGCTTCAGCGCGGCGCGTCGCGAGTTGTCCGGCGCTGGCTTGGCTGACGGTGGTCACAACATGGGCTTCGAGATTCGCAAGATCGGCGTCATCGGCGCGGGCCAGATGGGGAAGGGGATCGCGCATGTCTGCGCGCTCGCCGGCTATGACGTCGCCCTGAACGACATTTCGCAGGAGCGCATCGACGCGGGCGTGGCCGATGTCGCGGCGCAGATGCGACGTGCCGTCGAGCGCGGTCAACTCGAAGCTTCGGCCGTCGAGCCGGCGCTCGCGCATATCTCCGGCGCCCCAAAAATGGCCGACTTCGCCGACGCCGACATCATCATCGAGGCGGCGACCGAAGTCGAGGAGGTGAAGCGAAAGATCCTGACCGAACTCGCGCAGTTCGCGAAGCCCGGCGCGATCATCAGCTCCAACACCTCGTCGATTTCGATCACGCGTCTTGCGTCGGTCACCGGCCGGCCCGAACGCTTCATCGGCATTCATTTCATGAATCCGGTGCCGCGCATGCAGCTCGTCGAACTCATTCGCGGCATTGCGACCGATGACGTCACTTTCGAGGAGACGAAGGCGTTTGTCGCCAAGCTCGGCAAGACGATCAGCGTCTCGGAGGACTTTCCCGCCTTCATCGTCAACCGCATTCTGCTGCCGATGATCAATGAGGCGATTTATACGCTTTACGAAGGCGTGGGCTCGGTCGAGGCGATCGATACGGCGATGAAGCTCGGCGCCAACCATCCGATGGGACCGCTGCAACTCGCTGATTTCATCGGTCTCGACACTTGTCTTTCGGTCATGCAGGTGCTGCACGAGGGCCTGGCGGATTCAAAATACCGCCCCTGCCCGCTGCTGGTGAAATATGTCGAAGCCGGCTGGCTCGGCAAAAAGACCCAGCGCGGCTTTTACGATTATCGCAGCGGCACGCCGGTGCCGACGCGATAGCGCCCACGAGGCGACCTCCGCTCAGTGGCCGCCGAGACCGGCGCCGCGCGCCGCCTCGAACAGGAACCAGGTGCGCTTCTCGGTCTCATCGACATAGACTTCGAGCAGACTGGCCGTCGCGATGTCTTCATTGTCGTCGCAGACCTTATGAGCGTTTCGCAGCGATTCGGCCATCGCCTTGTTGTCTTCGAGCAATTCGCACAGCATGTCGTATGGCGAAACGAATTCCTTATCATTGTCCTTGACCCGCGACAGTTTGGCGATGTGCCCGATCGAGCGCAGCGTCGGCTGACCGAGTTTGCGCACGCGCTCCGCTAGCGGGTCGACAGTGGCGTAGATCTGGCTCGCCTGCTCGTCGAGCAGCAGATGATAGTCGCGGAAATGCGGACCGCTCATGTGCCAGTGAAAATTCTTCGTCTTGAGATAGAGCGTCAAGGCGTCGGCGACGAGCTTGTTGATTTCAGCCGCGACCTTCATCGTCGACTGTTTTTCGAGATCTGTCGGCGTATGGAGCGCCGAACGGTCTGTGTCGGGATTGATCGGCGTTTTTGCTTTCTGCTGCATGTGCAGGCCTCCTCGCGCACTGGCTCTAGGCTCAAGCTCGGGTGAGCTGCACATTAGCTAGATCGCGCGCGCTGGCGGACCAGATGAAAAATAGAGCAGGGCGCAGAGATTCAGCGGCGGCGGGAAGGTTCGCCGAGCTGCGGCGCCAAGAGGTCGGGGCGCCGCGCGCGGGTGAGCGCCAAGGCCTGCTCATGGCGCCATTTGGCGATCTTCGCGTGATCGCCGGAAAGCAGCACGTCCGGGATGTCGCGTCCTTCGAAGTCGCGCGGCCGCGTGTAATGGGGATATTCGAGCATTCCGGATTCGAAACTTTCTGCGACGCCGGACGCTTCTTCGCCCATCACGCCGGGTATCAGCCGGACGCAGGCGTCGATCAGCGCCAGCGCTGCGATCTCGCCGCCCGAAAGCACGAAATCGCCAATTGACATTTCTTCGAGCGCGCGGGCGTCGATAATGCGCTCATCGACGCCCTCGAACCGCGCGCACAGGATAATCGCGCCGGGGCCTTGGGCGAGTTCGCGGGCGCGCGCCTGGGTCAGCGGCGCGCCGCGCGGCGTCATCAGCAGGCGCGGGCGCGGATCGTCTTTAGGCGCCGCCGCGTCGATGGCCGCCGCCAGCACGTCGGCGCGCATCACCATGCCGGGGCCGCCGCCGGCTGGCGTGTCGTCGACGGCGCGATGGCGGCCGAGCCCATGCTCTCGGATCTGTTTCGTCTCCAGCGCCCAAACGCCGCGCGACAGCGCGTCGCCGGCGAGCGACAGGCCCAAGGGACCTGGAAACATTTCGGGAAAGAGGGTCAGGACCGTCGCGCGGAACATGACGGTGGTTATGGCATGCGGCCGGAGGAGGACGAAGCCGAACGATACAACTTAAGGGCAATTACCGTCCTAGCGGCGTCAAAGTGCAATAGTGCATTGTCAATTGAGGCTGCGAACCGGAGCGGGGTAGGGCCTTGATAAGCTTAGGATTAAGTGGGACCGCCTGAAAAGGCGGATTTCACTAAGAGATTGGCCCATAGGGGAAATATATACGTTAAATCAGTAAGTTGCTGACATTGGAGGCCAACGAGCGAGGTTGCGCTAAATTGACGGGTTCAGGCCTCGCTTCAACTCGAATTCTCCAAGCGGTGAGGATTCGTTTGATGACAATCTGCACACGAATTAGATTAGCAGGGATGAAGCCCTTTCGGTGGAGCGCTGACAAGAACCGAAAGCTCATCGCCGAGAGGGGCATTTCCTTCGAAGAGGTTGTTTCGGCGATGGCCCACGGAGGCTTGCTCGACGAACTCGAACACCCAAATAAGTCGCGCTACGCCCATCAGCGGCTGTTCGTCGTTCGCGCTCGGGGCTACGTTTATCTCGTGCCCTTTGTCGAAACGAATAACGACGTCTTCCTCAAGACGATCATACCGAGTCGCAAAGCGACCCGAGACTATATCGCGTCGGAGTGAATCAGATGGATGACGAGCGACAGCTCGATGAAGAAATTCTCGCATCATTCGAGCGCGGCGAGTGGCGCCAGGTCAAGAATGTGCGGTCCGAAATCGACCGTCACACGGCTTACGCGAAGGCTGCGCTTGCGAAAGACAAGCGCGTGAACATAAGAATTTCCTTGAGGGACCTGGAAGATTTGCAGGCGAAGGCGGCCGCCGAGGGCGTCGCCTATCAGTCGTTAATGTCGAGCGTGCTGCACAAATATGTGACCGGCAGACTCGTTGAACCGCAGCCGGCGCCAGTGAAGCGTGGCGCCAAGAAGCGGGCGGGTTAAGCGCTTCTTTCTTCCTCGTCGTCTTCAACTTCCGCCGGCGGCGCAATGACGACGCGCCCGGTGGAAAGGTCCACGGTTGGAACTACAGCTTTCGTGAAGGGAAGCATCAGCATCTCGCCGCCATGGCCGGGCGCGATCTCCAGAATGTCGCCAGCGCCGAAATTGCGCACGGCGACGATCATGCCGATTTCCGCGCCCTCGCGCGTTTCGGCGCGTAGTCCGATCAGGTCGGCGATATAGAATTCGTCCTCTTCCGGCGCCGGCAGTCTTTCGCGCGGCAGATAGATTTCGACGCCGTTTAAGGCCTCGGCGCCGGCGCGGTCGTCGACGCCTTCGACTTTGGCGACGAACATATCCTTGCCCTGCGGACGCACGGACAGCAGCTTGAAATTGCGCGCCCCGTTCTTGTCGGTGAGGCTGTCGTAAGTTGCGATCGCCAAAGGATCGGCAGTGAAACTCTGCAGCCGGACTTCGCCGCGCACCCCGTGCGGCGCCCCGAAGCGGCCAAGCAGCACGAGCCCTTCAGCGGTCCCTTTCATTCGATTTCCTCATCCTGAGGAACGCGTCGCAAGTCGGGTATCCCCGACTTGCGCAAACAAACGTCGATCTCGGGCAGGCCCGAGATCGATCCTCGCGCCTCGAAGGACGAGGAAATCGCACAGCGCGCCGCCGCCCTCGCGCTTCGAGACGGCTCCTGCGGAGCCTCCTCAGCATGAGGGCGAATGCAAACGCCACGCATGCCTTACGCCGCCGGCGCTTCCGCGGCCTTGCCTGCGGCTTCGGCCGCTGCGGCGGCGCGCTCCTGCGCCTTTTTCTTGGGTTGCGCCTTCTGCGGGTTGCTGCGCGCCTCGCGCGTCATCAGGCCAAGACCGTCGAGCAGTCGCGCGACGCGATCGGTCGGCTGGGCGCCCTTAGTGAGCCAGGCCTTCGCCTTCTCGGCGTCGAGCACCAGACGGTCGGCGGCGTCCTTTTCCTTCAAGGGATCGAAATAGCCGATCTTTTCGATATAGCGGCCGTCGCGCGGCGCGCGCGAATCGGCGACGACGACGCGATAGAACGGACGTTTCTTGGCGCCGCCGCGGGCGAGACGAATTTTAAGCGACATGTTTTCATTTCCTTTTTGTTTGTTTGCACGAGGCGGTCGGATTTCGGCGATTGCCTAAGCCCGACCGCCGTTACTTCTTCTTTCCGAAAGGGTTCAGTCCGCTCAGCAGCCCGCCGCCGAGCCCCGGCAGGCTCGGTTTACTGAAAAGGTCGGGAGGCGGCGCCGCCGGAATGCCGCCGGGGGCGCCCTTCGGCTGTTGCACGCCGAGCTTTTCCTGCAGCTTCTGCAGCTCTTCCTGCGACGGCATCTGCATGCCGGGGCCGAGCCCCATCATTTGCGCGGCCTTGCCCATCATCCCGCCGCGCTTGCCGGCGCCAAATGACTTCATCAGATCGGCCATCTGCCGATGCTGCTTCAAAAGCTTGTTGACCTCCTCGACCTTGGCGCCGGAGCCCGCGGCGATGCGCTTCTTGCGAGAGGCCTTCAGCAGGTCGGGATTGCGCCGCTCCCTTGGCGTCATCGAGAGGATGATGGCGCGCTGGCGCCTCACCATTTTATCGTCGAAACCCGACGCGGCGATCTGATCCTTCATCTTGGCAACGCCGGGGAGGAGCCCCATGATGCCGCCCAATCCGCCAATCTTTTCCACCTGGGCGAGCTGATCGCAGAGGTCCTGCAGATCGAACTTGCCCTTGGCCATGCGCTCGGCAGCCTTGCGGGCCTGCTCGGCGTCGATCGCCTGCGCGGCCTTTTCGACCAGCGCGACGATGTCGCCCATGCCGAGAATGCGATTGGCGATGCGCGTCGGCGAGAATTCGTCGAGCGCGTCCATCTTTTCGCCGACGCCGATGAGCTTGATCGGCTTGCCGGTGACGTAGCGCATGGAGAGCGCCGCCCCGCCCCGGCCATCGCCGTCCATACGCGTCAAAACAATGCCGGTCAGCCCGACACGCTCGTCGAAATTCTGGGCGAGATTGACGGCGTCCTGTCCGGTCAGAGCGTCGGCGACAAGCAGGATTTCATGCGGCTTGGCGGAGGTCTTGATCTCCGCCATCTCGGCCATCAACGGCTCGTCGATATGGGTGCGGCCGGCGGTGTCGAGCAGAACGACGTCAAAGCCCTGCAGTCGCGCCGCTTCCATGGCGCGCTTGGCGATCTGCACCGGGGTCTGGCCGGCCACGATCGGCAGCGTGTCGACCTCGACCTGCCGGCCAAGCACGGCGAGCTGTTCTTGGGCCGCCGGGCGCTTCACGTCGAGCGACGCCATCAGGACGCGCTTGCCGTAGCGCTCTTTCAAGCGCTTGGCGATTTTGGCCGCGGTCGTGGTTTTGCCGGCCCCCTGCAGGCCGACCATCATGATCGCGACCGGCGGCGTGGCGGCGAGATCGATCGGCTGCGCGTCCTGGCCAAGCGTCTCGATCAGCACGTCATTGACGATCTTGACGACCATCTGGCCGGGCGTCACCGATTTGACGACGCCGGCGCCGACCGCACGGTCGCGGACCTTGTCGGTGAAGGAGCGCACGACGTCGAGCGCGACGTCGGCGTCGAGCAGCGCGCGGCGGATTTCGCGCAGCGCCTCGTTGACGTCGGCTTCCGAGAGCGCGCCGCGCCGCGTGAGCTTGTCGAAAATGCCGGAGAGCTTGTCGGAAAGGCTCTCGAACATATGAGGTTCTCCTGCGAGCGCGAACGCTCCAAAGCAAAATGCGCCCGGGGGCGCATCGCGCTGCCGGGCGTTCGCCTGCCGCCTCTGGGGCGGCTCGGCCGGTATCGGTCTCTCTTTCGAGATTTGCTGCGGGTATTAAGTTTTTAGCAGGTGCGAGTCAATCAAATATCCCTGTCGCTCGCCACCGACGGCAAACCTCGCGTCTCCGGTCGGTCGACGGGCGGCACTACCTAATCCGCGAAAATTATATATACATGGATTGACATCCTGGAAAACTGCTGTCACGCTCCTGTCATGAGCGCGACTCGCATATTTAAGTCCGGCAATAGTCTCGCGGTCAGAATTCCGCGCGGAATCGCTTTCGACGAAGGCGCCGAAGTGGTCGTGCGCCGGCAGGGCGGAAGTCTCGTGGTGACGCCGCTCCGGCTCGACATGGCCGAACTCGTGGCGCGCCTGAGGGCGGCGCCGCCTTCGGTAGCCATGACGCGCCCCGAGTTCAAGCCGCCCAGGCGGCTGTTCGAGGCGCGCTAGCACGCATGGCCCGCTATCTGCTCGACACCAATATCGTCATCGCCGCGGCGAACGGGCTTCCCGGCGTGCTCGACCGGCTCTCCGCGCTAGAAATCGGCGACGTGGCGATCTCGGCGATCAGTCTTGCCGAGACCATGGGCGGCGCGGGCGGCGCCGAACATCAACGACGGCTCGCAGAGAATGTAGCGCTGATCTCCGAAAACATCGATGTCCTTCCCTTCGATCGCGCCGCCGCCGCCGCCTATGGCGCGCTGCTCGGCAAGGTCGACCAGAAGCGCCGACGAACGCTCGACCGGATGATCGCCGCGCAGGCGCTCGACCTTGGCCTGACGCTCGTCGCGGCCAACACCGACGATTTCGACGACATCCCCGGCCTGACCGTCGAGAAATGGGCGTGAAACGGGTTAGTCGGCGTCCTCGACCGCCTCCGGACCGCCGCCGTATATACGTTGCGCCAGAGAGGCCTGCATGAAGTCGTCGAGTTCGCCATCGAGGACCTCGGATGGCGTCCCGGAGGTGAAGCCGGTGCGCAGATCCTTCACCAGCTGATAGGGCTGCAGCACATAGCTGCGGATCTGATGGCCCCAGCCGATCTCGGTCTTTGAGGCCGCGACCTTGTTCGCCTCGGCTTCGCGCATTTCGAGCTCGCGTTCGTACAGCCTTGCGCGCAGCATGTTCCAGGCGGTGGCGCGGTTCTTGTGCTGTGAGCGCTCGGCCTGACAAGCGACGACGATGCCGGTCGGAAGATGGGTGATGCGGATCGCCGAGTCGGTCGTGTTGACGTGCTGACCGCCCGCGCCTGACGATCTATACGTATCTATACGGCAATCGGATTCATTGACGTTCACTTCGATCCGGTCGTCGACCACCGGATAGACCCAGACCGAGGCGAAGCTCGTATGGCGCCGCGCGTTCGAATCGAAGGGCGAGATGCGCACGAGGCGATGCACGCCGGATTCGGTCTTCGCCCAGCCATGGGCGTTATGGCCCTTGACGAGAATCGTCCCCGATTTGATTCCCGCCTCTTCGCCGGGCGTCTCTTCAATCACCTCGACCTTGAATTTGTGACGCTCGCCCCAGCGGGCGTACATGCGAAACAGCATGCGCGCCCAATCCTGGCTCTCCGTCCCGCCGGCCCCCGAGTGAACCTCGATGAAGGTGTCGTTGGCGTCGGCCTCGCCGGAAAACAGCGCCTCGGTCTGGCGGGCGCGCGCCGTCCTTAGGATGGCTTTCAGCGCTGCGACGCCCTCTTTTTCAGTTTCCGCGTCGCCTTCCGACTCGCCGAGTTCGACGAGCGTCAGCGCGTCATCGAGCTCGCGTTCGAGGCTGCCGAGCGCGCCCATTTGCTCTTCGAGCTGGGTGCGCTCGCGCATCAGCTTCTGCGCGGCTTCGGGGTCGTTCCAGAGCGCGGGGTCTTCCGCGCGGACGTTCAGTTCGGCGAGACGCCGTTGCGACGTGTCGACGTCAAAGATGCCTCCTCAGCAGCCCGATGGACTGCTCGATGTCGGCTTTGAGCGCAAGCGGTTCGGCGCGCATGTTCTGTCCAGTTGCATTTGGCGGGCGGGATCGCCGCTGTTGGCGCGGAAATTAGGCGGCGGGCGCACGCCTGTAAACCCCGCAACTCACGCCGCTAACGTCAATAACTCCTGTCCGCCGGCCGATCGCGTCGCTCCCGGGCGGCCGGCTTCTGATCCTCGCTTTCGGGCGCGCCGGCGAGACCCCAGCGACGCATCAGAAAAAGCGCCGTCGCCGAAGCAAGGACGCAAAGAATTGTCGCGTAGAGCGTGCCGTTGTCGTCTTCCGAAAACAGCAGATTCTTGGTGTTCATGCCGAAATAGCCGGTGACGAAGGTCGCCGGCAGCAGCAGCATCGTAGTCAAGGTCAACACATAGAGCCGGTCGTTGGTCTCGAGGCTCAGCAGGGCGTTGAGTTCGTCCTGCAGGAGGCGGGCGCGCTCCTGAAGGCTCGTCACATCCTGGGTCAGGGCGCCGGCGTGTTGAACGAGTCGCGCGGCAGCCTCACGCAAATCGTCGTCCCGCTGCTCGCCGAGCTCCTCCTCGATCGTTTCGAGCCGCGCGATCGTCGCTGAAAGCCCGCTGATCTGGCGCGCCAGACGCACCGCGTCACGGCGTGCGGCGCTCAAAGCCGGCCGCGCCTGGCGGCCGCGTTGATCGATGATGCGGTCCTCGACGCGATCGAAGGCCGCGCCGAGTTCGGCGGCCTTACGCGCCAGCCCGTCGATCAGCGCATCCGTCAGCATTTCGAAAAGATCGATCGGCGACGTCAAGCAAGCGCCGCGATCGACGGCGATGCGCGTCTGCTCGACGCTATCCATCGGCAGCCGTCGCGCGCTGATGAAAAAGCTCGCGCCCGAGGCGAAGCGGACATAGTCGGTGCGCGACGTCGGACCGCCGAGATCGCGTTCGTAATCGAGCAGCGCGCCGCTGACGATTCCTTCCGAATATTCGAGATGCTGGTGGTCGACCGGATCGCACAGCGAATCCCGCGCGTGTTCGGGAAGCGCTTCAATCCGCGCGAGCAGCGGTCGTGTGCGCACGTCGGCGAGATCCATGTGCAGCCATAAGAATCCTTCGCGCGGCGCGCCGAGGGATTCGAAATCTTCGGCCGTTCCCGGCTCGGCTGCGCCGTTCGCGCCGAACCGCACGAACCAAAGACACCCGGGAATGTCGGCGCGCGGCGCTTGTGCGAGGCGGTGTGGGATCATAGCTGGCTCACGGGACGGCTCAAAAACAGAGCTCGGCGAAACATGACAGGCTTACGACGAGCGCGGCGTCAATCCTCGGACAGCCGGGTCTTGCCTGGCCCATGCGGTTCGACAAGCGCGCCGAAGTCATGCGGCTCCTTGCGGGCGCGTCGAAGCGCAGCCTCGAGAAATCCGATGAAGGCGTCGATGTCGCGCGCTTCGGTCCGATGGTTGATGATCGCGGCGCGGATCGCCGGAATCCCGTCGAGGATGGTCAGCGAAGGCGCCGCCTCGCCGCGCTCATGCAGCTCCATGACGATCTCGCGGGCGAGCGAACCGTCGTCATCGTCCTTGACGCCGAAGCAGACGATATTGAGCGTCACCGGCGCCCGCAGCACGAAGGCGTCCGACTGGACAATCCAGGCCTCAAGACGTTTCGCCATGCGGCAGGTCTGCTCGATGCATTGGCCAAGACGCCTGGCGCCGAAGGTTTCGATCGTGAACCAGGCTTTGAGCGCGCGAAAGCCGCGCGAAAGATCGGGTCCGAGATCGCAGGGCCAGGCGTCTCCCGCCGCAAGGCCGCGCGGCGCCCGCGTCAGATAGGCGGCGTTGGCGGCGAAGGCGCGCTTGTGGGCCTCAGGATCACGCACCAGAAAGAAGCCGGCGTCGTAAGGGACGTGCAACCATTTATGGAAGTCGAAGGCGACGCTGTCGGCGCGCTCCAGCCCTTTGACCATCGGCTTGAGCGTCGGCGACAGCGCGGCCAGCGCGCCGAAAGCCCCGTCGACGTGGAACCACATGTCCTCGCTGTGCGCGACGTCGGCGAGCCGGTCAAGCGGATCGATCGCGCCGGTATCGACGGTTCCCGCCGTGCCGACGATCAGAAACGGTCTGAAGCCCGCGGCGCGGTCGGCGGCGATGGCGCGGCGCAGATCGCGCACTTTCATGGCCCGGCGCTCGTCCGAGGGAATGAGGCGAAGATGCCTTGCGCCGAGCCCCGCCAGCTCCATCGCTTGGCGGACGCAATTATGCGCCTCCCGTGACGCATAGGCGATGAGCTGGCCGGAAAGCGCGCAGAGGCCGTTGAGCCGCACGTCCTTGTCGCCATAGGCCTGGTCACGCGCGACGAGCAGGCAGAGGAAGTTGGCGATCGAGGTGCCGGTGACGAAAATGCCGCTCGCGTCGGCCGGAAAGCCGAAGGCCTGCGCCATCCAGGCGGCGATCTGGCGCTCGACGTCGATGGCGATGTGATTGCGTCCGCCGCAATTGGAATTCATGCCGGCGGCGAGCATTTCCGCGATCATGCCGGCCGGCGTTCCAGCGCCCTGCGCCCAGCCCATGAACATCGGATGGGTGTTGCCGGTCGCGAAGGGTTTGATGAAGCGGTCGAAATCCTCGAGGACGGCGGAGAAATTGCGCCCCTCCTGCGGAAGCTCGCGCTTGAAGCGCGTCCGCGCCGCTTCGCGGGGCTCCGTCCAGACCGGGCGTTCGCGCAAGTCGCGCAGATGGTCGAGCATCATATCGAGGGCGCGATGGCTCTCGGCGCGAAATTCGTCCCAATCTTCGGGGTCGAGATTGACCGGCATGTCCAGAGCCTCGCGCGCCGGCCGCTCAGTGGAGGCGCAACGGCGGTTGCGATGGATCGCGCGAAGGCGTTTCACGCTTCTGCAAATAGCCGGGTTTCCCTATCCCGCGCAACCTGACTTATTTTCCGATGCTTACGGCCACTGTTCCGACATGCTCGACCTCGCCTTCGACCCGGTCGCCAGGGAGAAGCGGCCCGACGCCCGAAGGCGTGCCGGTGAAGATGAGATCGCCAGGCGCGAGCGCGACATTGCGCGACAGCGCCGCGATGATGTCGGCAACGCTCCAAATGAGATCGCTAAGATCGCCGGCCTGTCGAACGACGCCATTGACGGAGAGCGCGATGCGCCCGCGCGCCGGATGACCGATCGCGGCGACAGGACGGATGGTGCCGATCGGCGCGGAATAATCGAAGCCTTTTGACATGTCCCAGGGACGGCCGGCGTTGCGCGCCGTCGCTTGCAGGTCGCGCCGGGTCAGGTCGATTCCGGCGGCATAACCGAAGACGCAGTTCAGCGCCTGGCCGGCAGGAATGTCCGCGCCGCCGCTGCCCAGCGCCGCAACCAGTTCGATCTCATGGTGAAAGTCGTTCGTCAGCGTCGGATAGGGAATCGTCGCGCCGCTCTCGACGACGGCGTCGGCGGGCTTGGTGAAGAACACGGGCGGCTCTGCGCTTGCGTCTTTCGCCGGCTCCTTCCCCATCTCGCGCGCGTGGGCGGCATAGTTCAGCGCGATGCAGAAAATTCTGCGCACGGGAAATCGCCGTGGGTCATGCGCGATAGCGACGCTTGGCCACAGCGGCGGCGGGAAGATGAATGCAGCGGACATGTCTTTGCTTCCGCCTCCCGGTCAATCGTAATCGGCGGGATCGAAGCTGCGCTGCGCGCCGCAGAATTCGCAGGTGACGCCGATGCGGCCGTCGTCGCCGATCATGTCGGCGCGCTCTTGCGGCGAGAAGCTCTTCAACAATCTGTCGATGCGCTCATGCGAACAGCGGCAGAATTCCTCGAGCGCGCGTTCGGAGAAGACTTTGACGCCGCGCTCATGGAACAGGCGATAAAGCAATCGCTCGCCCGACAGCGCCGGATCGACGAGTTCGTGGTCTTCGAGAGTCGCGGCCAGCGCCTGGCCCTCGGTCCAATGATCATTGTCGTCTTCCGACAGATCATCCTCGCCCTCGGGCGCGTCGCCGGGCGGAAGATCGCGGGCGCGCGCGCCGCCGGGCGGCAGATATTGCAGGAGCAGTCCGCCGGCGCGCCAGCTATGACCCTGCGGGGTAAGGCTTTCCGCAACAGCCAGTCTGACGAAAGACGGAATTTGCTCCGACTGCTGAAAATAGAGATGCGCCGCCTCGGCGAGGCTCTCGCCCTCGAGCGGCACGACGCCTTGATAGCGCGCCGCGTCTTCCTCGCGCTCGATGGTCAGCGCCAGATGACCGCGCCCAAACAGCGCGGCCGGCGCAGCGTCGCGGATTTCGGCGACCCGCTCGGCGTCGAAACGGGCGAAGCCCCGCAGCTTTCCCGGCGCGTCATAGTCGACGACGAGCATGTCGACGGGGCCATCGCTGCGCGTCTGCAGCTGAAAGCGGCCATGCGATTCGAGAATCGAGCCGAGCAGCGCGGCAAGCGCCACCGCCTCGCCGAGCAGGCGGGCGACCTGCGGCGGATAGGCGTAATGATTGAGGATCGAATCGACCGTGGGACCGAGGCGCACGATTCGGCCGCGCAGATCGAGCGCTTCGACCGCGAAGGGCAAGACCCGGTCGTCCTGGGAATGAAGCGCAACTGGCCGGCTCGGCGCCGGGTCGCCGCCTTGCGGCATCAGACCTGCCCCGGCGCGAGACACCAGCACAGCACCCCCTTCTGGGCGTGGAGGCGGTTCTCCGCTTCGTCGAAGACGACCGACTGCGGTCCGTCGATCACCTCCGCGGCGACTTCCTCGCCGCGATGCGCCGGCAGGCAGTGCATGAACAGCGCATGCTTCGCCGCCGCGCGCATCAGTTTCGCGTCGACCTGATAGGGCGCGAGCGCGGCGCGGCGTTGATCCTCGTCGGCGTCGCCCATCGATACCCAGCAATCGGTGATCACAGCGTCGGCGCCCGCGACCGCTTCATACGCGTCGCTCGTCAGATTGATCTTCGCGCCATTGGCTTTCGCCCAGGCGACGAGTTCTTCCGACGGCGCAAAATCTTTCGGCGTCGCGACATTGATGGCGAAGCCCAGCCGGCCGGCCGCATGCACCCAGCTTGTCAGCACATTGTTGGCGTCGCCGCTCCAGGCGACCGTGCGCCCTTCGATCGGACCCAGATGCTCCTCGAAGGTCATGACGTCGGCCATGACCTGACAGGGATGCGACTGTTTAGTCAGCCCGTTGATGACCGGCAGATTGCCGTAGCGCGCCAGCTCCATGAGATCGGGATGGGAGAGAATGCGCACCATCACGGCGTCGAGAAACCGCGCCAGAACGCGCGCTGTATCGGCGATGGTCTCGCCTCGGCCCAACTGCATTTCGGCGCCGGTCAGCATAATCGTCTCGCCGCCGAGTTCACGCATCGCGATATCGAAGGAGACGCGCGTGCGGGTCGACGGCTTGTCGAACACCATGCCGAGATATTTGCCGGCGAGCGGCCGGTCGGTCGGCTCCACGCCTTTCACGCGGCGCGCCTTGAGCGATTTGGCGAGATCGAGAATGCGGCGCAGCTCTTCGCCGGAGTGATCGGAAAGATCGAGAAAGCTGCGCGGCCGCGTCAGCGAATGGGCGGTCATCACGCGACTCCGAGCTTTTCGGCGGGCGCGGCGATCCGGGCGCATGCGGCGGCGAGGCACGACGCCGCAGCCGCGATGTCGCTCTCGTCGACGACGAGCGGCGGCACCAGCCGCACGACATTGTCCCCGGCCAGCACCGTCAACAGGCCTTCGGTGCGGGCGGCGGAGGCGAAGTCGGCATTGGGAATTTTCGTCTTAAGGCCGAACATCAGTCCTTCGCCGCGAATCTCTTCGATCAGCGACGGATAGCGATCCTCGAGTTCCGCCAGCCGCTGGCGCAGCAGCGCGCCGAGACGCGCGACGCGCGCCATGAAGCCGTCGGCGAGCACGACGTCGAGAACCGCGCCGCCCACCGCCGTCGCCAGCGGGTTGCCGCCGAATGTCGAGCCATGCGCGCCAAGCGTCATGCCTTTGGCGGCCTCGCGCGTCGCCAGACAGGCGCCGAGCGGAAAGCCGCCGCCAAGCCCCTTGGCGAGCGCCGCGATGTCGGGCGCGACGCCGGCGTGTTCGCAGGCGAGAAATTTGCCGGTGCGGCCGACGCCGCACTGCACTTCGTCAAACAGGAGCAACAGGCCGCGGGCGTCACAGAGCGCGCGCAACCGCGCGAGGAACAACGGCGAAAAAACGCGCAGGCCGCCTTCTCCCTGAATCGGTTCGAGCAGCACGCCCGCCGTTTCTTGCGTGATCGCCGCCTCGACGGCGTCGTAGTCCCCAAAGGGAACCTGATCGAAGCCCTCGACGGGTGGTCCGAAGCCGTCAAGATATTTTGCGTTGCCGCCGGCGGCGATGGTCGCGAGCGTGCGGCCGTGGAAGGCGCCTTCGAAGGTGATCAGCCGATAGCGCTCCGGCTGCCCATTCACTGCGTGGAACTTGCGCACGGTCTTGATTGCGCATTCCACCGCCTCCGCGCCGGAATTGGTGAAAAAGACCAGTTCGGCGAATGTCACGTCGCAGAGCCGCTCGGCGAGGCGCTCGGCTAGAGGGATGCGGAACAAATTGGAGACATGCCAGGGCGCGTCAGCGGCGCGCTTCAACGTCTCGACAAGATGCGGATGATTGTGGCCGAGCGACAGCACGGCGACGCCTGCGCTGAAGTCGAGATAGCGATCGCCGTTGTCCGCGATCAACCACGCGCCTTCTCCATGTTTGAACGCGAGATCGGCCCGCGGATAGGTCGGATAAAGCGCTGACGTCAAAAGCCCTGCTCCATGCTCCCGTCACTGGATTTGGCCAGAGGAGCTCGAAAAACAAAGCGCCGCCCTTTTGAGGGCGGCAGTTCGATGGGGATTTTAAGCGCGCCGCCCTACGCGGTCAAATCCATGATGCCGCAGGATCATTGGCGTCGGGCCGCCGCGCAAGGGTGAGTCCTTCGAGCAACACTCTCCGTGAAAGGCTGTTGAGAACGCCAGCGCGCGCTTGCCAGCGCGACTCGCGCGTGATTCAAAGTAAACAGTAAGTTTCTAGTGGGCGCCCGCATCGTTTGTTCGGGCGCGTTCTCTCGAGTGTTGATGCGCGTCACATCGCCGCTGGGCTTCAGGCCTGCGCTGCGGTCGGAGGCAGACTCCGATCCGCGCTCGACCCGAAAGAATGGAGAAGCCTAATGTCATGGACCGACGAACGCGTCGAACTGCTCCGCAAGCTGTGGAGCGAGGGGCTGAGCGCCAGCCAAGTGGCGGCCGAACTCGGACCGGGCATCACGCGCAACGCCGTCATTGGCAAAATTCACCGGCTCGGGCTCGCCGAGCGCGCCAAAACGATCAGCGCACAGCGACCGCGGGTCGCCAAGGCTCCTCGCCCGGCGCCGCCGCGCATGAACGGCGCCGCCTCGCATGGCAATCTCGCTCTCGCCTTCGCGCCGCATGCGGCGCCGCGCCATGCGCCGGAAGAAGAAGTGGTGATTCCGATGTCGGAACGCGTCACGCTCATGGAGCTGCGCGAATCCATGTGCCGCTGGCCGATGGGCGATCCGACATCTGCGGAATTCCGCTTCTGCGGCGGCAAGTCAACCGTCGGCGGCGGGCCGTATTGCGCCTATCATGCGCGCGTCGCCTATCAGCCGGCCCAGGATCGCCGCCGCGCGCGCGATCAGTTCAGGGCGCAGCGCTACGCGTAGGCTGTGACGCGGTCATTCGTGACCGAAAGTCTCGTCGAAGGAATAGCCGGCTCCGCGCACCGTGCGGATCGGATCCTTCTCGCGGCCGCGGATCATGGCCTTGCGCAGCCGTCCGACATGGACGTCCACGGTGCGCTCGTCGATTTCCGCCGACATGCCCCAGACGCTGTCGAGCAGTTGCGCGCGCGTGAACACGCGTCCCGGCTTCTCCATGAAATATTCGAGCAGCCGGAACTCCGTCGGACCAAGGTGAATTTCGCGGCCTGAGCGCCGCACGCGACGGGTGTCGCGGTCGAGATCGATGTCGCCGAGGGTCAGCCGCGAGGCGACGCGCTCGGGCCGCGCCCGCCGCAGCAGCGCGCGCACCCGCGCCATCAGCTCAGGCGTCGAAAACGGCTTGACGACATAATCGTCGGCGCCGACCGAAAGGCCGCGCACGCGCTCGCCTTCCTCGCCGCGCGCGGTCAGCATGATCACCGGCATGTCCTTGGCGCTGTCGCGCGCGCGCAGGCGGCGGCAGATTTCAAGCCCGGAAACGCCCGGCAGCATCCAGTCGAGAATGACGAGATCGGGCGGCGACTCCGCGAGCCGCAGCTCGGCTTCGTCGCCGTTGTCGACATGCTCGACCTGATAGCCCTCGGCTTCGAGATTATAGACGAGCAGCGTCGCGAGCGACGTTTCGTCCTCGACGACGAGGATTCGCGGGGCGCGATCGCTTTTCACGCTGCGCTGTACGACGGCAGTCACCTCGTTCATTGCGCCGCCTCATCCTTCACGCCGAAGTCGGGAGCGCGCGACTTCGGCCGCTCGATGGGCATCGCCTCGCCCGTGACGAGATAAATGACCGTTTCCGAAATGTTGGTCGTGTGATCGCCGATCCGCTCCAGATTCTTCGAGCAGAACAGGAGATGCGTGCAGAAGGAGATGTTGCGCGGATCCTCCATCATGAAAGTGAGAAGATCGCGAAAGACGGAATCCTCCAGCGCGTCGAGATCGGAATCATTCTGCCACACCGCGTGGGCGCGCTCGGTATCGCGCAAGGCGTAAGCGTCGAGCGCGTCCTTAAGTTGCATCGCGGCGACTTCATGCATCGACTTGAGCCCGACGATGGCGCGCGGGACGCGGGCTTCCGACACGATCTTGAGCGTTCGCTTGGCGATGTTCTTTGCGAGATCGCCGACGCGCTCGATATCGCCGGAGATGCGGATCGCGGCGATGCATTCGCGCAGATCGACGGCGAGCGGCTGTCTGCGCGCAATGGTGAGAATGGCGTTCTCCTCGATTTCACGTTGCAGCGCGTCGAGCCGCGGATCGCTGGAGACGACGCGGTGGGCAAGGTCGACGTCGAAGCTCGACAGGGCGTCCATCGCCTCCGCCAGCATTTTTTCGGCGACGCCGCCCATTTCGGCGATGCGGCGTCCGAGAGATTCAAGGTCCCGGTCGTAGGATTTGACAATGTGATCGCTCATGAGCGCCGTCCTTGAATAGCTGTTAGCCGAAACGGCCGGTGATATAGTCGAGCGTTCGCTTCTCTTTCGGCTTGTTGAACACGTCGTCCGTCTCGCCGAACTCGACGAGTTCGCCGAGATACATGAAGGCGGTGTAATCGGAGACGCGAACCGCCTGCTGCATATTGTGTGTGACGATCGCGATCGTGTAGCGGTTCGTGAGCTCGTCGATCAGCTCCTCGACTTTCGCCGTCGAGATCGGATCGAGCGCGGAACAGGGCTCGTCGAACAGGATAACTTCCGGCTGCACGGCGACGCTGCGCGCAATGCAGAGGCGCTGCTGCTGCCCGCCCGAAAGACCGAGGCCGCTCGTCTGAAGCTTATCCTTGACCTCGTCCCAAAGCGCGGCGCCGCGCAGCGCCGTTTCGACGCGCTCGTCGAGATCGGCGCGCGACAGTTTCTCGTAGAGCCGAATGCCGAAGGCGATGTTTTCATAGATCGACATGGGGAAAGGCGTGGGCTTCTGGAAGATCATGCCGACCCGCGACCGCAAAGCGTTGAGGTCGATCGCAGGGTCCAGAATGTTTTCGCCGTCGAGGAGCACCTCGCCCTCCGCCCGCTGTCCGGGGTAGAGGTCGTACATCCGGTTCAACACGCGCAGCAAGGTCGACTTGCCGCAGCCCGAGGGACCGATGAACGCCGTCACCTTGTTGGCGTGCAGCGGCAGGCTGACGTTCTTGAGCGAACGATCCGCGCCGTAATAGAAATCAAGGCTGCGCACCGCGACTTTTGTCGGTGGCTCTTTCGGGGCATGGACGGCGGCGTTCATTTCGATTTCCTCCGGCCGGCGCTCAACATGCGCGCGGCGATCGACAGGGCGAGAACTGCGACGGTAATCAGCAGCGCGCCTGTCCAGGCGAGTTGCTGCCAGTCCTTGTAAGGCGACAGCGCGAACTGGAAGATGACCACCGGCAGGCTCGCCATCGGCGCGCTAAGATCGGTGCTCCAGAATTGGTTATTGAGCGCTGTGAAAAGAAGCGGCGCCGTCTCGCCCGAGACTCGCGCCACGGCCAGCAGCACGCCGGTGATCAGCCCTGCCTTGGCGGCGCGATAGGCGACCTTGCCGACGACATGAGCACGAGGCGCGCCAAGCGCCGAAGCCGCCTCTCGCATCGATCCCGGCACGAGCAGCAGCATGTCCTCCGTCGTTCGCACGACGACGGGAACAACGAGCAGCGCAAGGGCCACCGCGCCCGAAATCGCCGAAAAGTGGCCCATCGGATGCACGAGCATCGTGTAAACGAACAGGCCGACGACGATCGACGGCGCGCTAAGCAGAATGTCGTTGATGAAGCGCACGATCATCGTGAGTTTCGAGTGACGGCCGTATTCGGCCATGTAGGTTCCGGCCAGCATGCCGAGCGGCGTGCCGACCGCGACGCCGATTAAGGTCATGATGAGCGAGCCGGCAATGGCGTTGAGCAATCCGCCGGCGCTGCCGGGGGGCGGCGTCATCTCGGTGAAGACCGCGGGAGAGAGTCCTCGCAGGCCTTCGTAAAGAAGCGCAATGAGGATCACGAACAGCCACGCCAGTCCAAATATGGCCGCGACCCAGCAGAGCGTCGTCGCGATCGAATTGGCGCTACGTCGAGTTGCGTAAAGCGACATGAGGGTTTCCCTTACGCTGATCTCTGCTCGATGCGCATGAGCATATACCGCGCGATCGCAAGGACGATGAAGGTGATGAGGAAGAGGATGAGTCCCAGTTCGATCAGCGCCGACGTATAGAGATCGCCGACCGCCTCGGTGAATTCATTGGCGATGGTCGCCGAAATCGTCGTTCCGGGCGCGAGCAGAGACCCGGAAATCTTATGCGCGTTGCCGATGACGAAAGTGACCGCCATCGTTTCGCCAAGCGCTCGACCGAGCCCGAGCATGACGCCGCCGATCACGCCGACGCGCGTATACGGCATTACGACATAGCGCATCACTTCCCAAGTCGTGCAGCCGATTCCGGTCGCAGCTTCCTTCAACACCGGTGGGACCGTCTCGAAAACGTCGCGGGAGATCGAAGCGACGAAGGGCAGCACCATGATCGCGAGAATGAAGCCCGCCGTCAGCATGCCGATGCCGTAAGGCGGGCCCGCGAAGAGCGTCGAGAACACCGGAATGTCGCCGAAGGCCGCAATCAGCGCCGGCTGCACATGCGACTGGAGAAACGGGGCCAGCACGAAGAGGCCCCAAATACCGTAGATGATCGACGGGATGCCGGCCAGAAGTTCGATCGCCGTGCCGATCGGCCGGCGCAGAACATAGGGGCAAAGCTCGGTGAGGAAGACCGCAATGCCGAGTCCAACGGGAACGGCGATCAGCATGGCGATGGTCGAGGTCATGATCGTGCCGTAGATCGCCGGAAGCGCGCCGAAATTCTCGGTGACCGGATTCCACGACTGCGAGACGAAGAAGCCAAAACCGAAGGCCCTGATCGCCGGCCACGAGCCGTAGACGAGCGAAACGATGACGCCGCCGAGGATCACCAGAACGATCACGGCCGCGGCGCGCGTCGCCTCGCGGAAAATCCGGTCGACAAGCGCCATCCTGCCGAGGGCGCGCGATCGATCGGCGACAGCTGACTGCGCCGCCGCCTGCTGCAAGACTACTTCCGACATTTCCGAACCCGCCTCCCCGCCGGCTCCGTTCGCGCTTCGCCGGCTCGGCTCGATCGAGAACATCCGCTCAACTCCCGCCGCCTCTGCGATGGCGGCCCAATTTCCGCCGACGGCCGCCGCGAGCGGCCGTCGAGATTTTTAAGCGCGCGGATCATGCCGAGTCAGTGAGACAGCGGCTTGCCATCGGTCGCTTTGATATCGACCCAGCTCTTCTTCACGAGTTCGACGACGGCTTTCGGCATCGGAATGTAGTCGAGCTCTTCGGCCATTTTGCCGCCATGCGCGAAAGCCC
This sequence comes from Methylocystis sp., assembly GCF_021731785.1. Taxonomy (GTDB): domain Bacteria; phylum Pseudomonadota; class Alphaproteobacteria; order Rhizobiales; family Beijerinckiaceae; genus Methylocystis. The sequence goes on along the minus strand of NZ_JAKFWS010000004.1, from coordinate 17,951 downwards.
AGGAGAAGAATTTGAGCGCCTCGGCCGCAGCGGCGTCGTCCTTTGGCTCCTTGGGAAGCAGGATAAAGGTCGCCGCCGTAATCGGCCAGGCTTTTGCGCCCGGCTCATTGGTCAGGATTTCATAGAATCCATTGGCGTGGGCCCAGTCGGCGCCGGCCGCTGCCGCCTGGAAGGACTCCATGTTCGGCGCGACCACCTTGCCGTCCTTGTTCAACATCTTCGTAAAGGTCAGCTGATTTTGCTTGGCGTAGGCGTATTCGACGTAGCCGATCGCGCCCTTGGTGTTGGCGACGTTGTTAGCGACGCCTTCATTGCCCTTCGCGCCGATGCCGACCGGCCACTCGACCGAGGCGTTCTCGCCGACTTTCGACTTCCAGTCCGGCGAAACCTTCGACAGATAATTGGTGAAGTTGAAGGTCGTGCCCGATCCGTCCGAACGATGGACCACGACGATCGGCGCCGACGTCAGCTTCGCCTTCGGGTTGAGCTTCTTGATCGGCGCGTCGTCCCATTTGGTGATTTCGCCAAGGAAAATCTTGGCGAGCGTATCGCCGTCGAGCGTAAGCTCGCCGCCCTTCACGCCTTCCAAATTGACCACCGGCACGATGCCGCCGATCACCTGGGGCCACTGACTAAGGCCGGCAGACTGGAGGTCGTCAGCCTTGAGCGGCTGGTCGGAAGCGCCGAAAGTGACCGTGCGCGCCTTGATCTGCTTGATGCCGCCGCCCGAACCGATCGACTGGTAGTTCAGCCCGTTGCCGGTCTCTTTCTTATATGCCTCGGCCCATTTGGCGTAGATCGGATAGGGGAAGGTGGCGCCGGCGCCGGAAATGTCCAGCGCGCTTGCCGCCCCAGCCATGACGGCGAGAGCCAGCGCTGCGCCAGCGCCGCGCTTGAAAATCGTCGAGATCATTTGAAGGTCTCTTTTGCTCGAGAACGGATTTGCGATGCGCCCCCGCGTCATCGCGTGCGAGAACCTATCGGTCCGACAATAGGTTTTTGTGACAATAAGATTACAGTCGTATGACAATGATGTTACTAAAATATCATATGCTTAAATGAATTCACGTCGCCTCGCTTCCCGGCAGAATGACGCGAAACAGCGTTCCTTCGCCGAGAGCGGACTCGATCGCGAGCCGACCGCGATGGCGCAGCACGATATGCTTGACGATGGCGAGCCCCAATCCGGTGCCGCCCTTGGCGCGGCTCTTGCCCGCATCGACGCGATAGAAGCGCTCCGTCAGGCGCGGAATATGCTCCGGCGCGACTCCGGCGCCGTAGTCGCGCACCGACAGAACCACGAGCGCGCCCTTGCGGACGAGCGAAATGTCGATGGGTTTGCAGGCGCCGGTCTCGGCGCATCCATATTTCAAGGCGTTTTCGACGAGATTCTCGATGACGCGGGCAAGTTCGTCACGATCGCCCGGCGCAATCACGTTCGGTTGCAGATCGAGATTGATGGCGACGCCCCTGTCCTCGGCCATTTGCGACAGCGTATCGACGATATGGGCGACGAGCAGCGTCAGATCGACAGGCGTCGCGGGCCGAAGATGCATGTGCTGCTCGATGCGCGACAGCGACAGAAGATCGTCGACCAGCCGCGCCATTCGCTGCGCCTGCTCGCGCATGATGGCGAGGAATTTGTCGCGCGTTTCGCTGTCCTCGCGCGCTGGTCCTTGCAGCGTCTCGACAAATCCGAGCAGCGAGGCGAGAGGCGTGCGCAGCTCATGGCTGGCGTTCGCCACGAAGTCGACGCGCATGCGCTCGACGCGCCGGGATTCGGTGAGATCGCGCAGGCTCACCATGGCGGCGGGCTCGAAGCCTTCGATCTGCATCGGCGCGATATGGGCCTCGAACCAGCATTCCACCGGCAGGCGCTCGACCCAGACGGTCTTCTCGGCCTCGCCGCCGCCGAGAACGCGGGCGACGGCGTCGAGCATGTCGGGAGAGCGAAGACCGCGGGAAAGCGGTTCATTCAGCCGAATCGCGGGCGAGAGACTCTGCGCCGCCGCGTTTACCGCGACGACATGCGTTTCCGAGTCGATGACGAAAATCGGTTCCGGAAGCGCATTGATCACCGGCGCCAGGAGAGCCATCGCCTGATCGCGCCATCTGCGTTGCTGAACCAATAGGGTCATGGCGACTGGCCCGGCACCGGTCAATTCGAGCGCTCCTCCAGAATACGCGCGATCGCCTCGCGCAAGGTCGTCCAGCGGCGCGCGCCTTCGTCAGCGCCCAGAAGCGCGAGCGCGACGACGAACGGGATGAAATAATAGACCATGCGAAACAGCAGCAGCGACGCCAGAACGCTTTCCTGCGAAGCGGCAGGAATGGCGTGCAGCATGGTCGCTTCAAAGACGCCGATGCCTCCCGGCGCATGGCTGATCACGCCGAGAATGCAGGCGACGACATAGACCGCCACGAATGGCACGAAGTCCAGCGGAACGCCCGCGGGAAGCAGCACATAAAGCGCGCCCGAGGCGCAGCATAGATCAGCGACGCCGAGCGCGAACTGCGCCGCAGTCGGGACGAAGCCCGGCAGATCAAGAGAGTGCCCGCGAAGCTTGATGCTGCGGCGCTCGACAGTCACCCAGCCGAAATAGAACAGCACGCCGGAGAGGATCAACACGCCCACAATGATGTGAAGGATGGGGGGCGCTCCGTCGATCGCGGCGAGAGCGCTCGCACCATAAACGAAGCCTCCGCCCATCATCAGCGTCATGCCGAGCCAGAAGGTGACTCCGGCGAACACAGTGATGTTGGCGACCTGCAGCGCGCTCAGCGCCACGCGCGAATAGATCCAATAGCGGACGGCCGCACTGGTGATGACGGGAAATCCGAGATTGAAAGAAATGGCGTAGCTCGCAAAAGACGCGAGCGCGGCCACTCTGTAAGGCGCGTGGGCGCGCAGGTGACGGAGAGCGACGACGTCATAGCCCGTCAGGAAGAGATAAGAGAGCGTGGAGAGCGCCAGCGCGGCGAGAATTTGCGTGGCGCTCGTCGCACGAAAGGCGTTCAGCAGATCGGCGTAGCTCAGGTTCGAAAGCGTCTTTCCGAGAATGTAAGCGGCGAGCGCAAAGACCGCGAGACTGGCCGCGACGCCGAGCGCGCTCAATGCCCCTTTGGGCAGCCGGTCGCGAAGCGACTCAAAATATCCAGCGCTTTCTCGTGCCCTCACAACTGGCAGTCCCGGCGCAGCCGCTTGCACCAGTTCGTTATCCTGCTGAGTCACGCTGCCCCCGCGCCGGCCGCCGCCAGGTTCTTGGAGCGTTCAATGGACAGTCCTCGCAATCATCACTTCGTTTGACGTTCGTTTTTCTCATCGCTTCACGCCTCGTTCGTTTCAATCCCTCAATCATGTCATGGCGATGACTGGAGCGCGAGACGGAGACGTTCGAGCTTCCTAAGAGCTTGGCGCAGCGCGCGTCAACGTCAAGCCCCACCGCCTTTCGACCGGCAAAACCTTGACCTGCGAGGCGCGCGATCTAGCTGCCTGCGAGCGAGGCGGCGTGAGCCGGAAACCCTTCAACAGGAAACCCAAAGGAACCCATCATGCACATGATCTCGAAGGAAATGCAGGCCTGCATCGACGCCTGCTTGAGCTGCTATCAGATGTGTTTCGGCATGGCGATGACCCATTGCCTTGAGCAGGGCGGCGAGCATGTGAAGCCCAAACATTTCCGGGCGATGATCGGCTGCGCCGAGACGTGCCGCGACAGCGCGCATATGATGCTGATGAATTCGCCGCAAGCGAAGCAGATGTGCGCGCTTTGCGCCGAAGCTTGCGAAACCTGCGCCAAGGAATGCGATCCGATCCCGGACATGAAGGAATGCGCCGACGAGTGTCGCCGCTGCGCCGAGGAATGTCGCAGGATGTCGGGACGCAAGATGGCCGCGTAGCAGTCGCCCGCATTCGACTTGGCGGCTATTTGCCGCCAAGCCCCAAAATATAGCTCGCAATCGAATCGATCTCTTCGCGCGCGAGAATGAAATTCGGCATGTTCCGGTGCGACGAGCGCAGGAACACTTTGAGGGACAATTCGGTCGTCGACGGCATCTTGGCCACGTCAACGAAGCGCGGCGCTTTCGGATCGGGGCTCTTGGCCTCGGCGCTGGTCCCGATCGCGTGGCATGACGCGCATTCGGTTTTGGCGATTTGCTCGCCGGTCGTCGGATCGGCGCTCGCCGCCATCGCCGGCGCCGCAATGAGGGTCAGAGCCAAGGGCAACGCAAACCTCATTCGCTCACTCCTCGCCGTTGAGATCTTCCGGACGCGGCTGCAACATAATGTTGTAGCCGGCGTCGACGAGATGGACTTCGCCGGTGACGCCGCCCGAAAGCTCCGATAGGAAATAGAGCGCCGAGCCGCCGATTTCATCTAGCGTGATCATTCGACGCAATGGACAATGTTTCTTCTGGAACGCGCCCATCGCGCGCGCGCCCGTGATCCCGGCGCCTGCCATGGTGCGCACCGGCCCTGGCGAGAGCGCGTTGACGCGAACGCCGCGAGCGCCGAAATCGGCGGCAAGATAGCGCACCGATGAATCGAGCGCGGCTTTCGCCACGCCCATCACATTGTAATTGGGCATGACATGGGTGCCGCCGCCGAAACTCACCGTCAGCAGCGACCCGCCCTTCTTCATGAGTGAGGCGGCGCGCTGCGCGGCTTCCGTAAAGGAGAAACAGGAAATCACCAGCGTGCGAATGAAATTCTCGCGCGAAGTCTCGGCGTAAAGCCCCTTTAATTCGCTCTTGTCGGAATAGGCGATGGAATGGACCAGAAAGTCCATTTCGCCCCACTCATGTTCGAGACGGGCGAAGACGTCATCGACGGTCGAAATATCCTCGACGTCGCAAGGCAGAACGAGACTCGACCCAAGCTCCTGAGCGAGCGGCTTGACCCGTTTGCCGAGACCTTCGCCTTGATAGGTGAAGGCGAGCGTCGCGCCGTGGCGCGCAAGAACGCGGGCAATTCCGTAGGCGATAGAATGATCATTGGCGACGCCCATGACGAGCCCGCGCTTACCTTGCATGAGACCGGTTGAAACTGTCATCTTGTGATTGTCATTCCAGGAGAGATAAAAAAACGCGGATCGCTACGAACGTCATGGCCGGGACAAGCCCGGCCATGACGTGCTTGTGCGTCCGGCGTCACGCGTCGGGATGCTTGAACGCCAATGTCGCATTGGTGCCGCCGAAGCCGAAGGAATTGGACAACACCGCGCCGAGCTTCACATTGTCGCGCCGCTCGCGCAGGATCGGCATGTCGGCGAAATCCGGGTCGAGCTCCTCGATATTGGCGCTCTCGCAGATGAAGCCGTTCTGCATCATCAACAGGGAATAGATCGCCTCCTGCACGCCGGTCGCGCCAAGCGAATGTCCCGTCAGGGACTTTGTCGCGGCGATCGGCGGACATTTGTCGCCGACGCCGAACACTTCGCGCAGCGCTTCGATTTCCTTGGCGTCGCCGACCGGAGTCGCGGTGGCGTGCGGATTGATGTAGTCGATCGGGCATTTCACCGTCGCAAGCGCCTGGCGCATGCAGCGCACCGCGCCTTCGCCGGACGGCGCCACCATGTCGTAACCGTCCGATGTCGCGCCATAGCCGGCGACCTCGGCGTAGATTTTTGCGCCGCGCGCCTTGGCGTGTTCGAACTCTTCCAGCACCAGCACGCCAGCGCCGCCGGCGATGACGAATCCGTCACGATTCTTGTCGTAGGCGCGCGAGGCCGTCGCCGGACGATCATTATAGGAGGATGACATCGCGCCCATGGCGTCGAAAAGGACCGAGAGCTCCCACTCCAACTCCTCGCAGCCGCCCGCGAAGATCATGTCCTGCTTGCCATACTGGATCAGTTCGTAGGCGTTGCCGATGCAGTGATTGGACGTGGCGCAGGCCGATGAGATCGAATAATTGACGCCCTTGATCTTGAACCAGACGGCGAGGGTCGCCGAGGCCGTCGACGACATGCATTTCGGCACGGCGAAGGGACCGACGCGCTTGGGTCCTTTGGTGCGGGTGATGTCCGCAGCTTCGACAAGCGTGTGGGTCGAGGGTCCGCCGGACCCCATGATAATGCCGGTGCGCTCATTGGAGATTTCCGCCTCGGTCAGGCCGGCGTCGGTGATCGCCTGATCCATGGCGACATGGTTCCAGGCCGTGCCGGTCGCATGGAAGCGCATGGCGCGGCGGTCGACGATCGTCGACGGATCCAGCGACGGCAGTCCGTGGACCTGCGAGCGGAAGCCAAGTTCGGCGTATTTCTCGGCGCGAACCACGCCGGACTTCGCCTCGCGCAAAGATGCGACGACTTCCTGGGTTGTGTTGCCGATCGACGACACAATGCCCATGCCGGTGACGACGACTCGTCTCATTGTCCAACTCCTTGGCGGCGCTTTCCCGCGCCTTTCTGTGCGCTTCAGGCGGCGGCCGGCGCTTCGGCCTTGGCGAGTCCAACCTTCAGATCCTTCGCCTCGTAGATGCGTTCGCCGTCCGCCGCGACCCAGCCATCAGCGATGCCGAGCACAAGCTTACCCTTGAAGACGCGCTTGAAGTCGATGCCGTAGGTCACCTTCTTCACGGTGGGGCGCACTTGGCCGCTGAATTTTACCTCGCCGACCCCCAGCGCCATGCCCCGCCCGGGATTGTCGAGCCAGGCAAGATAGAAGCCGACCATCTGCCACAACGCGTCGAGGCCAAGGCAGCCGGGCATTACGGGATTGCCCTTAAAATGACAGTCGAAGAACCAGAGGCTTGGCTTGACGTCGAGTTCGGCGCGCATATAGCCCTTGCCGTGCTCGCCGCCTTCTTCGAAAATCTCGGTGATGCGGTCGAACATCAGCATCGGCGGCAGCGGCAGCTGCGCATTGCCGGGGCCGAACAGCCTTTCTTCGCCGCACGCCAGTAAATCCTCGTAGCCGAATGAGGAGCGCCTTTCGCCCATCGTTCCTTGTTCCTCGCGTTGCAGCCTTTGAAAGGCCCATTCTCCCTGAGCGCCCTAAGGCGCGCCCTTATCTTTATCGTCGCCGGCAGCGGCGCCGCGCTTGGGCGAAGCGATCCGTAACATAGCCTCGCCCGGGCCGAAAGCGTCGCGGCGAACCGGCCGCAACAGCCGAGCGGCGTTGAATTTCCCGCCATTCCCCCTATGATGCCAAAAGGAAATCCGCGAGTAGAAAGACGCGAGCCGCCGTAATGGACGCTGACCCAACGCCGATCGCTCCGCCCGCCTCGTCGCCGCGCAAGCCGGTCGCCGAGCTGCTGGCCGACGCCGGGCTGCGGCCGACGCGCCAGCGGCTGGCGCTGGGCGAACTGCTGTTCGGTCAGGGCGACGATCGTCATGTGACCGCGGAGCGGCTTTATGAAGAGGCCCTCGCGACCAATCTCTCGGTCTCGCTTGCGACCGTATATAATGCGCTCCACCAGTTCACCCAGGCGGGCCTGCTTCGGGAGATCGCCGTCGACGGGGCGCGGGTGTATTTCGACACCAACACGGCCGACCACCATCATTTCCTGCTCGAAGACGATGGGGAGTTGTATGACATCGCCGGCGCGAGTGTGTCGGTCTCCGATCTTCCCCGGCCGCCCGAGGGCTTGCGCGTCGCACGCGTAGATGTCGTCGTGCGTCTTCGCCGCGCCTAAGCCCGCCCTATATCGTAAGCAGACAGCAAGGCTCCAAGCGGTCCGGCCGCTTAGGGCGGGATCGAGGGCGTGTTTAAGCAATGTCGCAGCTTGCGAGCGAAAGTGAATCGGACATCACCTATGCGCAGTTCAAGGCGCTCGCCAACTCCATGCCGAACCTCGCCTGGATGGCGCATCCGGACGGCTGGGTCTTCTGGTATAATGATCGTTGGTATGAATATACCGGCACGACGCCCGAGCAGATGGCGGGATGGGGATGGCAATCCGTCCATCATCCAGATGTTCTGCCGAAGATGTTGGAGCGCTGGACGCATGCGATCCAGCACGGCGAATTTTTCCAGATGATCTTTCCGCTCAGGGGCGCCGACGGGCTTTACCGGCCGTTTCTGACGCGCATCGAACCGTTGCGCGAGAACGGCGCGGTCGTCGGATGGTTTGGCACCAACACCGACGTCACCGAACAGGAACGCGATCGCGAACGACTGCAGCTTCTAATCCACGAACTCAACCATCGCGTCAAGAATACGCTTGCGACGGTTCACTCGATCGCTTTGCATTCGCTGCGCGAGCTGAAGCAGAATTCGGTGGAGCTCTTTGAGAATCGTCTGCTGGCGCTCGCCGCCGTGCATGATGTGCTGACCCGCGAAAATTGGACAAAGGCGCAGGTCTTCGAACTCGTGCAAACGGCCATCGCCCCGGCGGGCCGCGAGAATTTCGACGTTTCGGGGCCTCAGGTCGACGTCTCCCCGCGCACCGCGTCGGCTCTGGCGATGACGCTGCATGAATTGTGCACGAACGCGGTCAGACACGGCTCGCTTTCGGCGCCGAGCGGACGGGTCGCCGTCGAGTGGAGCATTGACGCCGAAGGGCGAACGCCTAAGCTCCATCTGGTCTGGCGCGAATACGACGGATCGCCGATCTCGCCCCCGTCGGTTAAAGGATTTGGCATGCGCCTGATCGAGAAAACGCTGGCGTCCGAAGCGGGCGCTCGCGTCGCGGTCGAATTCCGGCCCGAAGGATTGCGCTGCACGATGGACATTCCTCTCGCCGCGGACGTGCTCAAATGAACGCCCCGCGCGTCCTGATCGTGGAAGACGAGGCGGTCATCGCTATGGCGCTGGAGATGTTCCTCGAAGAGCTCGGCGCGCAGATCATCGACGTCGCTGGCAATGTGCAAGACGCCTTGCAAAAGGCGACCAGCGCAGACTTCGACCTCGCTTTTCTGGATATCAACCTCAACGGCCAGAAGGCGCATGTGCTGCCCGGCGTCCTGGAGCTCCGGCATAAACCCTTCGCGTTCGTTACCGGCTATGGCGAGCAGGGCGTGCTCGAGGCGCACGCCGATGCGCCGGTGGTCGCCAAGCCCTTCAGTCGAGGCGACATTGCCGCGGCGCTTGAGAAACTCAAGAGCCGTCTCCCGGCGGGACCGTCCGCCTGACTATTCGAATTTCTCGCCCGGATAGACGCCCCAGAGATTTTCCTGTTGCATGTAGCCGTCGAACCCCTTGCCGGCGATCCGGCACCATTGGCCGTCGCAGCCCCGCAAATTTCCGATGACGCCGGGGCCGAGCTTCGCCACCGGAGTCGAATGGTCTTCGGCGACGAGCAGTTGCGGCTCCTTTTTCCACGGCGCGACCAAGGCGGTGCGCCTTCCAGAGAGCAGCGAATGCAGCACCCAGCCTTCGACGCCTTCGGAATCGCGAATCTTGCGCCAGGTTTCGAATTCGGCGGTGACCTCGACCGGCAGCGCGGCGCGTTGGTAGATCCACAAGGTCGGATGTTCCTTGCTCGGCCCCTCGCGCACATTCACGCGATCGGATTTGAGGCTGACGTAGCGCGGCAATGGCAGACCGCTGACGGGGCCCTTCTGAGGCTCCAGCGCGTGCGCGTGCATTGCGCAAAAAAACACCGAAAGGAGAGCCGACGCGAACGTCGCGAAGACGCCGCGCGGACGATTTTGGAAAAGTTTCGAAGCCTCTGAAAAAGCCGTCGAAATTGGCGCAAATTCTGCATTTATTCGCAACATGGTGGACTGATCGCTCGCTTGTCTTTGGCCCGTCATCTGCTAGGAAGTCGAATACGTCCGCTAAACGGGCGCGTATTGGTTTTGTCGCTGACCGCCGTTAAGACCCGGTTGAAGCCGGGGAAGCTCGCCGGCGCCTTTTCATCCGCCGCCGGCAAGCGGTGAATATCGTAGTCGCAATCGCAGAAACGCTGCTGCAACACAACATAAACGCGGAGGCGGACCAGGGATATGCCGAAAAAGAAGCCGCTCGTTGTCGTGTCGCGCCGGCTGCCCGAGGTGATCGAAACCCGCATGTGCGAGCTGTTCGACACCCGCCTCAACGAAAGCGACAAGCCGCTCACGCATGACGAACTCGTCGAGGCCATGCGCACCGCCGACGTGCTGGTGCCCACCATCACCGATCGCATCGATTCCCATCTCATCGCTCAGGCCGGCGAGCAAATGAAGCTCATCGCCAATTTCGGCAATGGCGTCGACAATATCGACGTCGCCTCGGCGCTCGACCGCTCGATTACCGTCACCAACACGCCCGGCGTTCTGACCGAAGACACCGCCGACATGACGATGGCGCTGATCCTTTCGGTGGCCCGCCGTCTCGTCGAAGGCGCGAACGCGATTCCCGACGGCTCCTGGCCGGGCTGGTCGCCGACCTGGATGCTCGGCCATCGGATCACCGGCAAGAGACTGGGCATCGTCGGCATGGGCAGGATCGGCCAGGCCTTGGCGCGTCGCGCCAAAAGTTTCGGGCTGTCGATCCATTACCATAATCGCCGACGCGTCGCGGCCGAGATCGAAGAGCAATTGGAGGCGACCTACTGGGAGTCGCTCGATCAGATGCTGGCGCGAGTCGATATCGTCTCGATCCACTGCCCGCACACGCCGGCAACCTATCATCTTCTCTCCGCGCGCCGGCTTTCGCACCTGCGTCCGCACGCGATCATGGTCAATACCGCGCGCGGCGAAATTGTCGACGAGAACGCTCTTGTGCGCATGTTGGAAGCCGACGAGATGGCCGGCGCCGGCCTCGACGTCTTCGAGCATGAGCCCGCCGTCTCGCCGAAATTGTTGAAGCTCGCCAAGGCCGGCAAGGTGACGCTGCTGCCGCATATGGGCTCCGCGACCATTGAAGGCCGCATCGACATGGGTGAGAAGGTCATCATCAATATCAAAACTTTCATGGACGGCCACCGCCCGCCTGACCGCGTCCTGCCGAGCATGCTATAAGGCGGCGTTGCGCGGCGCGCCGGAGGGGGCCGCGGCCAGCCGCCTTACTTGGAGGGTGATTGACGCGATGAACAGGATTTTGCTCGCCTTAGCCGCCTCGCTCTGCGCCGTTGCGCTCGCCGCTGCGCCAGCCGACGCCAAGAGCGCAAAGTCGCCTCAGGGGGCGGAGCAGAAGCAGCCGGAAGACGAAAACAAGGACTCCGGCGGCATTCCCCGCTATCAACCGTTCCCGCACAACCAGAATTTCGTGCTCAAGGAGATCAACGGCAAACCGCCGCCGGTGGAGATGTGGATTTCGATCGACTCGACAGGCCGCGCCAACGGCTTTTCAGGCTGCAAGAACTGGTCGGGCATTTTCGTCATCGGCCCCAACCGGCTCGGACCACGCACCATGCCGGCGATCAACGAACGGAAATGCGAAGGCCCGCTCGCGGCCGTCGAACGCGACTATTGGGCGGTCCTGCTCTCGGGTCCCTATTGGGACACCAAGGGCGACGACCTGATCCTGAAAGGCGCGCAAGGCGGCGTGCTGCATTTCCAGCGGTCGCTGTAACGCCCGCGCCCCGTCATGGTGAGGGAAAACGAAGCAATCCAGCCTCTGGATTGCTTCGTTGCAAACGCCTCGCAATGACAGCGATTTATTTCACCGGCGAGGCGAGCAGCGGACAAGGCGCCTCATGCAGCACGCGCTCGGTCGTCGATCCGCGGAGCGCCTCCAGCAGGCCCTTTCGGCCGCGCGTCGGCATGGCGATCAGGTCCGCCTTGATTTCCCCAGCGTAGGCAAGAATGGTCTCGACCACCGGCCCCCGACGCAGCTCGATGTGGGGCAGCAGCCCTTCGAAAAGCGGCAGTTCGTCTCCGACATGCAGCATCATGACGTCGGCGGCCGGGTTGAGACAACGGGAAATGTCGGCGACGTGGCGGAAGGCGTCGAGCGGCGAGACCGTCGCCTCGACCGGCATCAGCACGGTGTTGAGCGACACCGCGCCGGTGTCGCGATCGACGAAACCTTTCTGGTCCTCGCGCAGGAACAGCGCCGGCACATGAGTTTCGCGCGCGGTCTCCTCCGCGATTGACCCTTCGAACAGGCGTTCCAGCGCGCTGCGTGGCCGCGTCATCATCACCAGAAGGTCGCACAGGTGCCGCTCGGCATAGGCGGAAACCCCCATCACCGGCGATTCCGATTCGACCGCGGCCTTGACGAATTTGACGCCAAGCTGTTCGGCCGCTTCGGCCCGCGTCGCGGTCGGCGCGATCATCTTCCAGCGCGCCAGCATTTCGCGCACCTGCGGAAAGCGATCCCAATCGTCCTCCTCGGTCTCGGGCGCCTCGATGTGCAGAATGTGCAACATGCTCTTGCAGGCCACGGCGATGCGCAGCGCATGCGCGAAGGCGTCGAGGCTCGCAAAGGAGAGATCGGTCGGATGAACGATTGATCTGGGCGTGTCGCCATTCATATCGGTTTGCTCCTCTATCCCTTCGCGAAAACTATACGCGCCGGCGCGCGTGGCAATGACGAGCTTCGCCGCAGGCTAAATTTGCTCTTCGAGCGCCTTTTTGACCTGATCGACGAGTTCGGCTTCGGGGATGGCGAACTGAGCGGGACGAAGCGCCTTCCATTGTTCGTTCGTTGCGATATTCGCGGCCGCCCTGGCGCCGGCGACGAGGTCCTTGATGGTGACCTCCCCGCGCGCCTTTTCGTCCGAGCCCTGGATAATGGCGAGCGGGCTGTTGCGCCGGTCGGCGTATTTCATCTGCGCCTTCATGCCCGCCGCGCCGAGATAGACTTCGGCGGCTACTCCGGCGTTGCGCAGCTGCGCCGCCATCCGCTGATAGTCGGCGAGCCTGTCGCGATCGAGGACCAGCACCACCACGGGGCCGATATGCGGACGCGCCGAGACGATCGGGCTGCCGATCAGCTTCAGGGCCGCGAAGAGCCGCGAGACGCCGATCGAAAAGCCGGTCGCGGGCGTGTTCTCAGGCCTGAAACGGCCGACCAGCCCGTCATAGCGGCCGCCGCCGCCGACCGAGCCGAAACGCACCGGATGTCCTTTCTCGTCGCGGGTCTCGAAGGTGAGGTCCGCCTCGAAGACGGGGCCGGTGTAATATTCCAGGCCGCGCACGACGGAAGGGTCGATGCGGATGCGATCCGGCCCGAAGCCGGCGTCGCGGGCGAGATCCTCGATTTCCAGAAGCTCTTCGGCGCCCTGCGCGCCGAGCTCGCTTTTGCCGAGCAGACCGAAGAGATCGAAGGCGGGCGCGCCGTCCCGATATTGTCCGCCCAGGCTGAAGGAGAGGATCGTGTCGATCGCCGGCAGATCGAGCCCGGCGCCTTTGGTGAAATCGCCGCTTTCGTCCTTGCGGCCCTCGGCGAGCAATTGCCGGACGCCATCCGGACCAAGGCGATCCAGCTTGTCGATCGCGCGTAGCACGACGAGGCGGCGCCCGGCGTTCTCCTCGCCGGAAAGGCCGATCGATTGCATCACGCCGTCGAGAACCTTGCGGCTGTTGATCTTGATGACGTAATCGCCGCGCGCGATCCCCAGCCGCTCCATGGCGTCAGCGGCCATCATGCAGATTTCGGCGTCGGCGGCGGGCGAGGCGGAGCCGACCGTATCGGCGTCGAACTGCATGAATTGCCGAAAGCGCCCGGGCCCCGGCTTTTCGTTGCGATAGACCGGGCCGACGCGATAGGAGCGGTAAGGCTTGGGCAGCCGGTCGAAATTCTGGGCGACGAAACGCGCCAGCGGCGCGGTCAGGTCATAGCGCAGCGACAGCCATTGTTCGTCGTCGTCTTGAAAAGAAAAGACGCCTTCGTTCGGCCGGTCCTGGTCGGGCAGGAATTTGCCGAGCGCGTCGGTGTATTCGATCGCCGGCGTCTCCAGCGCCTCGAACCCGTAAAGCTCGTAGACTTGGCGGATCACGTCGAGCATCCGGCCGGTGGCCGCGAGTTCGCCGGCCTCGCGATCGGCAAGCCCGCGCGGCGTCCGCGCTTCAACTTTGGATTTGCTTTCGTCTTTAGACATAAGCCTGCTTGGCCGCGGAATCGGTCGCCCGCGCCTCTAGAGAGTTCGGGCCGCGCTCTGCGGCTCGCTCTTAGGTGAATCTCGCCGCCTTCCTAGCATTTTCCCACCGGGAAGGAAGCGCCGCGCCTTCCGGCCAGAATCGCAAATGTGCGGCGCAGCGGCGGCAATCGGAACTGCCGAAGCCGGCGATCGGGACTGGTAGATCGTCGAGCGCGGCGTTGAGCGCGCATTCGTCGCCGCCTTCTTCGACAAAGGCGCCGAGCGCCTTCGCCACGAAGGTGAGCTGATCGACATGCCAATGCGCACGCTTATTCTTCCGCATATGTCGCGCGAGCCGGGCGCGCAGGCCGCCCGGACCTTTGGCGGAGCCGCAATAAAGATAGTCTCCCGCGGGAAGCGTCGCCGAGATTTTTCCGATGCGAACGTCGAGCGGCGCGCCGAGTTGCAGCCAAAGCACATAGGCGCCGGGCGACGATGGCGCGTCGGAGGCGGAGACGCAGAAAATCATCGGCATGCTAAATGAAAAATCCCGCGCGCTCACCTCTCCCACAGGGGAGAGGGTTGGCGCGCGCCGCTGATCTCGCGCGGGAGCGGCAAATTTCTATTGGGGAGACTTCCACGCAAGCGCGGTGCGCGCGCTTCAGGCGATCATCACCCGCGCGGCGCCCTTTTCGTCGCCCAAAAGCTCGAGAACCTTGGAGACGATCGCCTGGCTGTCGAGCATCGCCCTGGCGATCATCAGCTCATGCTTGTCGTGGTCGATATAGGCGTCGGGCAGGGTCATGCTGCGGAACTTGAATGCGCCGCGCGCGCCGTCCAGCAGCCCATCTTCGGAGAGCGCCTGGAAGACCTGCGCGCCAAAGCCGCCGATCGCACCTTCCTCGATGGCGATAAGCGCCTCGTGGTTGGCGGCAAGCCGGCGCAGCAAATCCCGATCGATGGGCTTGGCGAAGCGGGCGTCGGCGACGGTCGTCGAAACTCCGTAATTCTCAAGCTCCGCCGCCGCCTTCAAGGAATCGGCGAGCCGTGTGCCGAGCGAGAGAATCGCGACCCTTGAGCCCTCGCGCAAGATGCGCCCCTTGCCGATTTCGAGAATGTCGCCGCGCTCCGGCAATTCGATGCCCAGCCCCTCGCCACGCGGATAGCGGAAGGCGATCGGGCCATCGTCATAGGCCGAAGCCGTCGCCACCATATGCATCAGCTCGCCCTCGTCAGCGGGGGCCATAATGACGAAACCCGGCAGGCAGCCGAGATAGGCGAGGTCGAAAGCGCCGGCGTGAGTCGGCCCGTCGGCGCCGACGAGGCCGGCGCGGTCCATGGCGAAGCGCACCGGCAGGTTCTGGATCGCCACATCGTGAACGACCTGATCGTAGCCGCGCTGCAGGAAGGTCGAGTAGAGCGCGCAGAACGGCTTGTAGCCTTCGCAGGCGAGGCCGGCCGCGAAGGTGACGGCGTGCTGTTCGGCGATCGCCACGTCGAAGGTGCGGTGGGGAAAGGCCTTGCCGAAAATGTCGAGGCCGGTGCCCGATGGCATCGCCGCCGTGACCGCGACGATCTTGTCGTCATGTTCTGCTTCGGCGATCAGCGCCCTGGCGAAAACATTCGTATAGGTCGGGGCATTGGCCTTGGGCTTGATCTGAATGCCGGTCGCTACGTCGAATTTGTTGACGGCGTGGCATTTGTCGGCCGATTCCTCCGCCGGTCCGAAACCCTTGCCCTTCTGGGTGACGACATGAACGAGGACCGGGCCGTCGTCCTTGTCGCGCACGTTCTTGAGGACGGGCAGCAGATGGTCGAGATTGTGCCCGTCGATCGGCCCGACATAGTAGAAGCCGAGTTCCTCGAACATTGTGCCGCCGGTGATGAAGCTGCGCGAGAACTCCTCGGCCTTGCGCGCCTTGTCGTAGATGAAGCGCGGCAAATGGCTGGCGAGCTGTTTGGCCGCCTCCCGGATCGAGCGATAGGCGCCGCCGGAAACGAGGCGGGCGAGATAGGCGGACATCGCGCCCGTCGGCGGGGCGATCGACATGTCATTGTCATTCAGGATGACGATCAAGCGGGAGCGCAGCGCTCCGGCGTTGTTCAAGGCCTCGTAGGCCATGCCGGCGGACATCGAACTGTCGCCGATCACCGCCACGACGTGATTGTCGCCGCCGGCGAGATCCCGCGCCACGGCCATGCCGAGTCCGGCCGAAATCGAGGTCGAGGAATGGCCGGCGCCGAAGGCGTCATATTCGCTTTCGGCCCGCTTGGTGAAGCCGGAAAGGCCGCCGCCCATGCGCAGCGTTCGGATGCGGTCGCGCCTGCCGGTGAGGATTTTGTGGGGATAAGTCTGGTGGCCGACGTCCCAGATCAGCTTGTCGCGCGGCGTGTCGAAAACATAATGCAGAGCGACCGTCAGCTCGACCACGCCGAGACCAGCCCCCAAATGGCCGCCGGTGACCGAGACGGCGTCGATCGTCTCGTGGCGCAAATCGTCAGCGACCTGCTTGAGTTCGCTGGGGCGCAGCTTGCGCAGATCTTCGGGGGTGGCGATCCGGTCGAGGAGGGGGGTCTTGGATGTCGTCAATGGCTCTACTCTGCTCGGTCGTCAACAAGCGCCAGAAATCCGAGCTTTACCCGTTAAAAAGCACCCCAGCAAACGCGCCGAGGCGTCCATCGCGATTCTGTCGAACACTGTTGCCAAGTTGCAACGGGGGCGAATAGAGGCGAAGGCGTGGTTAGAAGGGAAAGTCTCCCATATTGGATGGGAATGCGGGCTCCTGATAATCGGGACGGTACATGGGGCGCGGCTGGGAGCGCGGCTGGCGCGCCAGGCGCGGGCGCTCGGGCTCATCGCGGGCGATCGCGCCGCCGCCGCCGGTGATTTCGATCGTCGCTCCATCTTTTTCCACCCACTGGAAAAGCTGTCGCGCGTTGGGAACCGCGAGCCGCACGCAGCCATGGGAAAGCGGACGGCCCAGACCGTGCTCGTAGCTGCCGTGGATGGCGAGGCCGCGCGGTGAAAAGAAGATGGCGTAGGGCATTGGCGCCTGTTCATATTCGTCGGAATGATGATCGGCCTCCATGCGCATGACGCCGTAATGTCCCGTGGGCGTTTCGTAACCCCGGCGGCCGCTTGAGATTTTCCAGGTCACGGTCTCGCCCTGCGGCGTGACCGCCTCGAGCCTTTGCGCTGCAAGGTCGATTCTGATGCGCACAGCGGTGCCGGCAGGGGCGGCCGTCAACAGAACAGCCGCGGCGAGGATGGCGAATAAACGCAGAACGCTGGCCATGTCGGACCTAAACACGCCGGCGCCCAATCGTAAAGGCGCGCCGATGAATCGCCCGGATTTACGAGCTTTTTCGGTTAACGGGGCGCGGACCAGGGCGGTCCGGCCAGCCGAGTGGTCACCATGGCGCCCGCAGCGAATTCGCGCGTCTCGCTAGGGAAGATCCGGGCATTGATAGGAGCTTTGCTGCTTTTTTGGCGCGCGCATACAATCTGAAGGCCTCGGCCGACTATGCCATTGGCGACGACGTGGGCGTTAGCCTTTCTGAAGCCGGACAAGCTATCGAAATCGCCGTCCAATTTGTCGAGGGCGTTTCGCGTTTGCTAGCGCCGCAGAGGTAAAGTGACTGCGCCTCCCTCTATGAGACTTCATAATTTCGAAACAGGCTCCAACAATTCGCCGTGCCACGCTTCGCGTTGACCATCGAATATGACGGCGCGCCTTTTGTCGGCTGGCAGCGACAGGCGAATGGCGTTTCCGTACAGCAGCGCCTCGAAGAGGCCGTCGTCGCCATCAATGGCGGCGCGCGCGCCGTCGTGCATGGGGCGGGCCGCACCGACGCCGGCGTGCATGCGCTCGGGCAAGTGGCGCATATCGATCTCGCGCGCGACTGGCGCGTCGACCGGCTGCGCGACGCGATCAATGCGCATCTGAAGCCCGATCCGATCGCGGTGCTTTCGGCGCGGGCGGTTGACGACGATTTCGAAGCGCGCTTTTCCGCGATCCGCCGCCATTATCTCTATGTCATCGACAATCGCCGCGCG
>NZ_JAKFWS010000045.1 GCF_021731785.1 Methylocystis sp. | reverse complement strand
ACCATCTGTTCGAGCTGCAACTGGAAGGTCTTGAGGACGGAGGAGGTGACGAAAGCGGCCAGCATGTAAATGAAGAGCCAGGTGAAACGGCTTCGGACGATCCACCAGAAATCGTCGGTCAGCTCTTCTTCGGGGTTCACGCCGCCGAGCGCCAGGATTTCTTCGGACGCCTGTTCCTGGATGACGTCGACGATGTCGTCGATGGTGAGAACGCCGACCAGACGTTCGGATACGTCGACGACCGGGACGGAGACGAGATTGTAGCGCTCAAAGAGCCGCGCCGCCTCGGCGCCGTCCTCGGTCGCCTTCACCCGCCGACGATCTTCCTGCATGATTTCGTCAAGTCGCGCAGCGGGCCTGGCGCGCACCAGCGCGTCGAGGAAAACGGTGCCGAGCAGGTGGTAGCTCGGATCGACGACGAAAACTTCGAAGAAGCTTTCGGGAAGGTTTTCTTCGCCGCTCTCCCGAAAGAAATCGAGCACGCGCCCCGCCGTCCAGAATGGCGGCGCGGCGACGAACGTCGTCTGCATCAGGCGACCGGCCGAATCCTCGGGGTAATCCAGCGAGCGGCGCAGGACGATGCGCTCTTGCGCCGGCAGCGCGTCGAGAACTTCGTCCTGTTCTTTCGGCTCCAGAGCCTCGAGAATAGCGACGGCGTCGTCGCTTTCGAGTTCGCGCACGCCCTCAACGAGGGTCTCGACCGGCAATTCCTCGAGGATTTCCTCGCGGGTCGCTTCGCCGACCTCCATCAGGGCCGTGAAGTCGAAGTCGGCACCCATCAATTCGACGAGGCGCGGCCGCGCCTCGTGGCTTAAAAGCTCCAGCAGGGCGCCAAGGTCCGCCTCATGGAGGTCGCCGACGAGCTCGTGGACCCGATCCGAGTCGCCGAGCGCGATCGCGCCTTCGACGTCGAGAACGAATTCCCGACCAAGAGACGGTCCGTCGTCGCGGAAGTCCTCGGCGGCGGTCGCCGTATCTTCATGATCGAGCGGCATAGGCGGTCCCGCGCTATATTGTGGTCGCGCTCTTAACCCGGGGGCGCGAGAAATCAAACCGGCAAGGCGCGATGACGATGATTTTTCCCACGACGAAAAGACCTCAAGCGCCGGCCGCCGCCGCGCTCCAACCAAACCTCGCAGTCGTTCTGGCGTCCCTGTTCGCAGGGCTTTTCGCCGCCCAGAGCGGCGCAGCCGAGGAACGGACCTGCGGGCCCGACGCGCTGGGAACTTCGCGCACGATAGAAATCGACCGCTCCAAGGGAACGGCGATCGGCCTGCAATCCTATCCGCGCACGCTTGACCTTCACGATCACGAGGTCGTTTTGACCTTCGACGACGGACCGGCGGCGCCGACGCCGCAAGTGCTCGACGCGCTCGCCAAGGAATGCGCGCGCGTGACCTTCTTCCTCATCGGCCGAAATGCGGAAAGCCTGCCGGCGCTCGTCAAGCGCGCCGCCGCGGAAGGCCACACGATCGGCCATCATTCCTACAGCCACCCGGACAAGACGCTGAGGCTCATGAGCGAGGACGCCGCCAAGGCGGACATCGAGAAGGGGATCGCCGCCGTGGACAAGGCGCTTGGCGCGAAGGCGGCGCCTTTCTTCCGCTTTCCAGGATTCGCCGACACGCCCGAACTCGTCGCCGATCTGACCAGTCGCGGCTATACAGTTTTCGGCTCAGATCTCTGGGCCTCGGACTGGTCGAAAATGACGCCCAAGGCCGAACTCGACCTCGTGCTGTCGCGGCTCGAAAAGAACCGCAAAGGCATCGTGCTATTCCACGACTCTCAAGCGATCACCGCTCAGATGCTGCCCGAGTTTTTGCGCGAGCTGAAGACGCGCGGCTATTCGCTCGTCCATATCAGGCCTGGCGACGCGCCCACCCCGATCGCCGCCGCTGGCGCTGATTGGACTTCGACGACGGAGCCGATCATCGCCAAGACGCTCGGACCGAAGGCAAAGCTGGCGCCCCATGAGCATGATCATGGCGCGCAGGAGGCGCCGAAATCGGGCGACCCCTGAGCCTGCGCGAAACGCAGTTCAGAGCGCGCCGCGATCGCAGATATAGATGCTTTTCGAAGCCCAGCAGGAGCCGCTTTTATAGACGTTGCCGAGAGTCTTGCCGGCGAGGACCGCTGACCAGGTTTTTCCCCTAACAGGAGAAAGCGTGAGCGTCTGACCCGAATATCGGAAACTCACCGCGCCGCCGTTTCGCGTGACTTGACAGGCGGCGCCTTCAAGCACGCGTCCTGAAATCCTGATTTGGCACTTTCTTTTCAGCGCCTCTGGCGCGGCCGACTCAGACTTTTCGGTCTCGGACGCGCCATCCTCCGCCCTGCTTCCCGCCGATCCACGCCTTCCCGCGACGTCGGCGTTGAGAAAGTCCGGTTCGGGACCGAGTTTTGCGATCCACTCTTGCGCAACGGGCGCCGATTCCGATTCCTGTGCGGCGGCGCGTTCATGCGTCGGCGCCGGCTCCACCGGCCCGGCCACAATCGAGACCGGCTGTTCATGCAAGCGCGAATGCGCCAGCGGTGCCTGCGAGGTCGCGGCGCCCGCCGCGCCGGAAGCGGCTATCCTTTGAGGCGTCAGTGAATCAGCTGGATCGACATTCTGCGGAAGCTCGCCCCAGAACGCTGAAACGACGACGATCGCGGTGCCGACGATGACGAGCGCCGCCGCGCCGTAGCAGAAGAAGCGCTCGACCCTTTCGAAGTTGCGATCGAAGTCCATCGCATAGGATTGGCGGCGCGGCCCGATCTGCCGCGGCGCGGCAACCCGCCAATCGGCCTCGATATCATGCCACGCATAGCGCGCGCGCGTTTCGATGTTGTCGGTCTTCGGCGGCGCCCCGCGATGGTCTCTTAACGATACATCCATGCTTCCCTCTCCGGGCGCAGTTGAACGAAAAGAGCCGGCGTCGAACCCGCTAAAAGGTCTTGCAAACCAGGGCATTTCGCCCCTTGGCGAGACCGGGCGGGCGGCTCGTGCTGACCAAGCGCCAGCGCAAGCATATTGCCTTGGGGAATGTGGCTGATGTTTGCCCGCTGCGGCGCCGCAATTCGTGGGCGCATCCGGGGCGCTAACCTTGGTGCGGCCGAGAGGACTCGAACCTCCACTGGTTGCCCAACTAGCACCTCAAGCTAGCGCGTCTACCAATTCCGCCACGGCCGCAAGGGCGCTCCGCTTAACGCGCAGCGCCGGCGCGCTGCGTCTAACAAATCGGCCCTCAGATGACAAGCGGCGGAACGCTTAGCCCTTGAATCGGTGTAAAATGACACGATGAGCCAAGCCGCCTGCCCGCCTGCGCCAGCCGTCGACGCCTCAGCGATGCGCGCGCGCGCAGACGCGCCGCCGGTCGAATGGCGCGTCAGCGACGGTCTCGTTGCCTATGAAGAGGCGGTCGCGTTTATGGAAGCGCGCGCCGCGGCGATCGCAGCTGGCGACGCGCGCGAATGCGTGTGGCTCCTCGAACATCCGCCGATCTATACCGGCGGCTCTTCGGCGAAGGCGCAGGATCTGCTCGACGCGCGCTTTCCCGTCTTTAGCACCGGGCGCGGCGGCCAGTTCACCTATCATGGACCGGGGCAGCGCGTCGCTTATGTCATGCTCGATCTGACGCACCGCCGGCGCGACGTGCGCGCGCTGGTTTGCGCGCTTGAATCCTGGATCATCGCGACGCTTGCCGATTTCGGCGTTGCCGGCGAACGCCGCGCGGCGCGCGTTGGCGTCTGGGTCGAGCGGCCGGAGAAGCCCAAAGGATCGCTCGGCGAGACGGCCGAAGACAAGATCGCCGCGATCGGGATTCGGCTGCGGCAATGGGTGAGTTTTCACGGCGTCGCGCTCAATGTCGCGCCGGATCTGACTCATTTTTCAGGGATTGCGCCCTGCGGCGTGCGCGACGCGCATCTTGGCGTCACCAGCCTTGCGGACCTCGGCGTGACGGCTGACATGCAGGCGGTCGACGCCGCCCTGCGCAAGAATTTCGAAGCGATTTTCGGCCCGACCGAAGGCGTTTAGGAAGCCGAGGGCGCGCGCGCCTCGCGCGCCGCAAGCGCGGCGAACAGCGCATCGTCCGCATTGACGCCGGCGTTGTCGGTCGTCAGCAGCTTCTCGCCGTAGAAGATCGAATTGGCGCCGGCGACAAGGCAGAGGATTTGCGCCTCGCGCGACAGCGACGAGCGGCCGGCCGAAAGCCGCACCCGCGACTTCGGCATGACAATGCGCGTCGTCGCGATCATCCGCACGAGATCGAGCGGGTCGATCTGCGCGCGCCCGGCGAGCGGCGTGCCTTCGACGGCGACCAGCGCATTGATCGGCACGCTTTCGGGATGCGGGTCGAAAGACGCCAGCGTCTGCAACATGCCAGCGCGGTCGTGCACGCTTTCGCCCATGCCGATGATCCCGCCGCAGCACATCTCGAGTCCTGCGCCGCGAACCGCTTTGAGCGTCTCGAGACGGTCCTGATAGGTCCGGGTGGTGATGATCTCTCCGTAGAACTCCGGGCCGGTGTCGAGATTATGGTTGTAGGCGGTGAGTCCGGCGTCGACGAGGCGCTTCGCTTGCGACTCGTCGATCATGCCGAGCGTGACGCAGGCTTCCATGCCGAGTGCGCGCACGCCGCGCACCATGTCGAGCACCGCGTCGAAGCGCTTGCCTTCGGGCGCCGACCGCCAGGCCGCACCCATGCAGAAACGGTCGGCGCCAGCTTCCCTCGCGGTTCTTGCGGCGGCGAGCACCTCCGCCGTGTCCATGAGTTCGACTCGGTCGAGCTTGACTTCGCGATGATGCGCCGATTGCGGGCAATAGGAGCAGTCTTCCGGACAGCCGCCGGTCTTGATCGACAGCAGCGCCGCCTTCTGCACGTCATTCACGTCATGAAAGCGGCGATGGACGGCGTTCGCCTGCGCGACGAGATCGAGCAGCGCCTGATCGTGGAGGGCGACGATCTCTTCGACGCGCCAGTCAAAACGAAGCGAAAACTCGACGGGCGCGTTCACGCCGGACCTCCGGTGTCGCGGCTTTCCGAGCGATGCTGCGAGCGCCCGGCGAGCTTGCGCTGCTGCGGCGCCGACGTCGCGCTCGGGGTCGGCGCCTTGTTGCGCGCGCCGCGCAACGCCGCATAAGCGACGAACAGCGCCGTCGCCACGTCGAAAGCCGCATTGGCGATCACGAAGGGCGCGGGAGCGAATTGCGAGGCTGCGCCGATATAGTGAAAGTAAATTGCGAAGAGCGGATGCAGCGCGAAGCCTGCGATGACCCACCAGGGGGAGCCGATGATCGACATGCCGGCGAGCGTGCCGAAAACGGCGACGCCGGTCATCTCGAATCCGACCCAGGCGCCAGGCTCTTCGGCGCGAAAGGCGAAGCCGACATACAGGAAGGACAGCGCGATCAGCGCATAGGCGGCGATGCGCTGGGCCGGAGCGCCCCACCATCGGCAGAGCGCCACAAGGCCCAGGGCGAAGACCAAGCCGACCGCGGCGAAGATAGCTATTTCCGTTGTGTCGAGCATGGCTTAACCATTTGCGCGCGCGCTGGGGATGAGGTGGAACGTGGCGCCGAGTCTATAAGGGGCCCAGCCGCGCCGAACAAGTGCCCGTTATTCTGGCGCCTCTATGAACGGAGCGCGTCGCCGCGGCCTTGTCAAACAGTCCGGTCTGCAGCAGTTTCTGCTGGCGACGTCAGGGTCGCAAATTCAGCGAGGTTCTCGTGCTGAAAGCCATATTCCTTGCGCTCCTATGCGCGGCGAGCGGCGTCACGCCGGCTCTTGCCGTAAACACTTGGGCGGGCAACACGTCCGACGACATGGCGGCCGAGCAGAAGGCCTGCGCCTACGACGCATACCGGTTCTGCGGCGGCAACACCGTCTTTATTTTCGAGATGGAGAATTGCCTCAAGCGGTATATGCCGTATCTGTCGCGACCCTGCCGGAAGCAGCTGTCTCCCACCGATTTTCGGAAATACTACCGGGAGGAGCCGGATTTCTTCGGCTTTTAGGAGCGCGCGCGACAGCCGGAAGGCGCGCCGAACGCTGGACGCGTCGAAAAGGCGCCCGAAGCCTGCTATAGCTGCCCTGGGCGCGCCCTGAGGCGCGGAAAAATTTCAAAGGCCGCGATCGTATGCAGCTCGAAGCGCAGGCGCAGGAAAAACCCGTCACGCCATCTCCAGCGGCGGCAACGGAGCCCGACGCCTTGAAGGGCGACGAATCCCTTATCGACGACATTCGCCTGCTCGGACGCCTTCTCGGCGACGCGGTGCGCGAACATGAGGGGAGCGGCGCGTTCGAGCGCATTGAGACCATCCGGCGCCTCTCCGTCGCCGCGAGCCGCAACGGGGACGCCGAAGCCGACAGAAATCTCGACGCGCTGCTGCGCTCGCTGACGGCGGAGGAGGCGCGCACCGTGATCCGCGCCTTCAGCTATTTTTCGCATCTTGCGAACATCGCCGAAGACCTGCATCCCCTGCAGCAGCGCGCGCGCGCGCAGGCGAGCGGCGCCTTCGCCGGCGCGCCAAGCCTCGCCACGACCCTTGCGCATCTGCGCAAGGCCTCGATCGGGGCCGGCAAGATCGCCCAGGCGTTGGCCCGCGGCTGGATTTCGCCGGTGCTGACTGCGCATCCCACCGAAGTGCGCCGCAAAAGCCTGCTCGACGCCGAACATGCCATCTTCAAGCTGCTCGCCGCGCGCGAACATATGCGCGGCAAGGCCGATCGCGCGCAAAACGAGATGCAGCTTCGCGCCCGCGTGTCGCAACTTTGGCAAACCGAGCTCTTGCGCCAATCCCGATTGACCGTGCGCGACGAGATCGAGAACACGCTGAGCTATTATCGCAGCACCTTCCTGCGCGAGATTCCGCGCCTTTACGCCGACATCGAACAGCGTCTCGAAGGACTGCGCGTGCCGCCCTTCCTGCGCATGGGGGCCTGGGTTGGCGGCGACCGCGACGGCAATCCCAATGTGACGGCGGAGTCGCTCTCGACCGCCATGCGCATGCAATGCGAAACCGCGCTGCGCTTTTATCTCATCGAAGTGCATGAGCTTGGCGCCGAACTTTCGATCTCGCGACGCTACGCCGGCTGCACCAAGGCGCTCGAAGAGCTTGCGGCGCGCTCTGGCGACGATAATCCGCACCGCGACGACGAACCCTATCGCCGCGCGCTCATCGGCGTTTACTCCCGCCTCGCCGGCACACTGGAGAAGCTGACCGGCGGCCAGGCGGCGCGCCACGCCGTCGCGCCGGGCGAGCCTTACGCCAATTCCTGGGCGCTGCTCGCCGATCTCGTCACCATCGATGAGTCGCTGCGGGTGCATCACAGCGAAGTCATCGCCACGCAGCGGCTCGAGCCGCTGATCCGCGCCGTCGAAGTCTTCGGCTTTCATCTGGCGACGCTCGATCTGCGGCAAAGCTCGGATCGGCATGAGGAGACGATCGCCGAACTTCTCAAGATCGCCCGGATCGTCGACGATTACGCCGCGCTGCCTGAGGCCGAGAAGCAGCAGTTGCTGATGCGATTGCTCAGTGATCCGCGGCCGGTGCGCCTGCCGGGCGCGACCTATAGCGACCGCTCCACCAGCGAATTGACGATCATCGAGCACGCGCGCGAGATGCGCCGACTCTATGGCGATGAGGCGATCCGCCATTACATCATCAGCCACACCGAAACGGTCAGCGACCTCCTTGAAGTTCTGCTGCTACAAAAAGAATGCGGCCTGATGCGTGGCACGCTCGATCCGCGCGACACACAGGCCGTCGTCGCCGATCTCATCATCGTTCCGCTCTTCGAAACCATCGAGGACCTGCGCAACGCCGCGCCGATCATGCAGGAGTTTTACGCGCTTCCCGGCATCCTCAAGCTTGTCGTCAATTCCGGCGGGCAGCAGGACGTCATGCTGGGCTACTCCGACTCCAACAAGGACGGCGGCATCCTAACGAGCATCTGGGAGCTCTACCGCGCCTCGACCGCGCTGGCGGAATTTTTCGCGTCCCTGACGAATGTGACCCTGCGCCTGTTCCATGGCCGCGGCGGGACCGTCGGGCGCGGCGGCGGGCCGAGCTATGACGCCATTCTGGCGCAGCCTCCCGGCACGGTGAACGGTCAGATCCGTCTGACCGAACAGGGCGAGGTCATCGCGGCCAAATACGCCAATCCGCAGATCGGCCACGTCAATCTCGAACTGCTTGTCGCAGCGACGCTCGAAGCGACGCTGCTCTCCGAGCACAAGACTCCGCCGCCGGAGTTTCTGGAAGCGGCCGAAGAATTGTCGCAGGCCGGCATGGCCGCCTATCGCGGCCTCGTTTACGGAACCGAAGGCTTCGTCGATTTCTTTTTTTCCTCGACGCCGATCTCCGAAATCGCCTCGCTCAATATCGGCTCGCGTCCCGCCTCGCGCAAACCGTCGCGCCGAATCGAAGACCTGCGCGCAATCCCGTGGAGCTTTTCCTGGGCGCAGTCGCGCGTGGCGCTGCCCGGATGGTACGGCTTTGGTTCAGCGATCGCGCATTTCATTGAGAAAGACGAGAAGGCGCGGCTCGCGCTGCTGCGCCGCATGAGCGAGGAATGGCCGTTCTTCCGCGCGCTGCTCTCGAACATCGACATGATCCTGTCGAAGACCGACATGTCGATCGCGCATCATTACGCCGGACTCGTCGAGGACCGGGCGCTCGCCGCGCGCATTTTCGGCATGATCGAGGCGGAACATGCACGCGCCAACGAGGCGCTCGAAAAGATTCTCGGCTCGAAGGAGCGGCTCGCCGACAATCCGACCCTCGCGCGCTCGCTCAGGCACCGCTTCCCCTATATCGCGCCGCTCAACTATCTGCAGGTCGAGCTGATCCGCCGCCATCGCGCGGGAGAACGCGGCGAAGACATTCGCGAGGGCATCCTAATGTCGATCAATGGCGTTGCGGCCGGTTTGCGCAATACGGGATAGACGCATCCGGCGGGCGCTTCTGCGCGTTTTGGAAATTCCCGCCGGCGTTCCATGCGCATGGTCTCTATTCCCGTGCAGAGAGGCAATGGAGAGGCTGCTCGCGTTCATCACGCGTCGGCCGGACCGCCGCATTTTGCGTGATAGGCCTGCGCAACACGGCTCGCCGGGGCTCGATTGAGCTGGGCGCAGGCGAAAGCCCCTGCCTCCAAGAGTCGATCGAGCGACACGCCAGTTTCGATGTCCATTCGCTGCAACATATGTACGACGTCCTCGGTCGCGACATTGCCGGCGGCGCCAGGCGCGAACGGACATCCGCCGAGGCCGGCGGCCGAACTGTCGACGACACGGACGCCGGCTTCGAGGCAAGCGAAAATATTGGCGAGCGCCAGTCCGTAGGTGTCGTGGAAATGCACGGCGATTTTGTCGAGAGGCGCAACTTGCGCCACGCGTTGGACCAATCGGCGCGCTTGTATCGGCGCGCCGACGCCGATCGTATCGCCGAGCGACACCTCGAAGCATCCCATCCCCAGGAGCGCGCCGGCGACTGAGGCAACCCTTGCGCCATCAACCGCTCCTTCGTAAGGACAGCCCAAGACGCAGGAGACATAGCCGCGCGCCATGACGCCGTGGCGGCGCGCCTCTGCGACGATTGTCGCGTATCGTTCAAGGCTTTCCTCGATCGAGCAGTTGATATTGCGCTCGGAGAAGGTCTCGGAAGCCGCGGCGAACACCGCGATTTCGCTGGCGCCGGCGGCGAGGGCGTCGATAAGTCCGCGTAGGTTTGGGACGAGCACGCTCAGCCGCAGATTTTGCTTGTGGACTAGCGCAAGAACCTCGTCCGTGTGCGCCATTTGCGGCACGGCCGTCGGCGAGACGAAGCTGCCGGCTTCGATGCGGGTAAGTCCCGCGGCCGCAAGACGATTGATGAAATCGGCTCGGATCTGCGGGGATAGCGTCAATTTCTCGTTCTGCAGACCGTCGCGAGGGCCGACTTCAACGACGCTGACTCGGGAGGGGACGCTCATGCGCCCTCCTTTCGCGTCAGCGTAACGAGTTCGGCGCCCTCCTTCGCCATGTCGCCCACTGCGCAGGCGACGCTCTTGACGACGCCATCATGCGGCGCAGCCATGGCGATTTCCATCTTCATCGCTTCCAGAACCACGAGCGTTTCGCCCTTGCTGACCACATCGCCCGACGTCACGGCGACATGCGTGACGGTCGCCGGCATCGGCGCAAGCAGACGCTCGTCGGATGGTCCATGGCCCTGCTCAGACGTCGCCGTCTGCAGCCACTTCAGGAGATAGTTCCTGCCGCGCAGAACGATGACCACACCGTCGTCCACAACGACGGCTGCGACCTCGTGCTTCACGCCGTTGACAAGCAAGAGGAGGCGATCGCCTATCCTACGAGTTTCCACCGACGTCTCAACGCCGCCACAAATCAGCGAAAAGCCGTCGTCCTGCGGGCGCATCAAGTGGGCGGCAAGCGTTCGTCCCGCCAGCGTAACAGCGAATTCGTAGCCGGTGGAGTCATAGAGGCGCCATGCGTTGACTTCGGCCCAGGGCGACCATTCGTCGCCGACCGCTCTGCTCGCCTCAAGCGCCGTGCGCCGGAGGCGCGACAGAAGGGTCGCGCCGGCCGCCGCAAGAAGGACGTGGTCCAAATCTTCGTCCGTCGCGGCAGGGACAATCAGCGTGTCGACATTGTTCGTAACGAACTCCGTGTCGTAATCCCCGCGCGCCAGCGCATCGCTCTTCGAGATCGCCCGCAGCAGATCGAGATTGGTGGCGACGCCAATGATCTCGACCTCATCAAGCGCCGCCTGCAGGCGAGCCAGCGCCTGCGCGCGGGTCTCGCCAAAAACGATCAGCTTCGCCAGGAGCGAATCGTAGAACGGCGTGACGCGATCCCCGGCCCGAACGCCCGAGTCGATGCGCAGGAAAGGCGCATGCTGCGGCGTCCGAAAGTGAATAATTTCGCCGGCCGAAGGCATGAATCCGCACGCCGGATCTTCGGCGCAGATTCGCGCCTCGATCGCGCAGCCGCTCATCCTCAGATCGTTCTGAGTCAGGGGAAGCGGCGCGCCGCAGGCGACGCGCAGCTGCCATTCGACGAGGTCCTGGTTGGAAACCATCTCCGTCACCGGATGTTCGACCTGCAGCCGCGTATTCATTTCGAGAAAGTAGAAGCGATCGTCACCGACCAGAAATTCGACCGTGCCAGCCCCGACATAACCAGCCGCACGCGCCGCTTGGATCGCAGCCTCGCTCATCTGTGCGCGCAGAAACTGCGTCAGCCCGGGCGACGGCGTCTCTTCGACGATCTTTTGGCGCCGGCGCTGCAACGAGCAGTCGCGCTCGAAAAAGGATATGACGCCGCCATGCGAGTCCGCGAAGATCTGGATCTCCACATGCTTAAAGCCGCCGAAATATTTTTCGATAAACAGCGCATCGTCGCCAAACGCGGCGCGCGCTTCGCGCCGGGCACTGTCAATCGTCGACGACAGTTCTTCGGGCGTTCGAACGATGCGCATGCCCCTGCCGCCGCCGCCGGCCGAAGCCTTCACGAGCAAGGGAAAGCCGATCGCGCGCGCCGCTTCGGTGAGTTCAGAGTCATCTCCGCTGCATGAACCTGGCGCGACGGGCGCCCCTGCCTCCGCCATCGCCGCCTTTGCCGCGCTCTTCGAACCAAGAAGCCGCATCGCGCGCGGCGGCGGTCCAACGAAGATCAGCCCCTTCGCCGCGCAGGCTTCGGCGAAGTCGGCGTTCTCGGAAAGAAAGCCATAGCCCGGATGTATCGCGTCCGCTCCCGAACGCTCAGCGACGTCGATAATCTTCTCGATTGCGAGATAGCTGTCGCGCGCCGGCGCCGGACCGAGGAAATAGGCTTCATCGGCAAGCTCGACATGCAGCGCGTGCGTATCGGCTTCGGAATAGACGGCAACGGTCGCGACGCCCAGTCTTTTTGCTGTCCGCATGATTCGGCAAGCGATCTCTCCGCGGTTCGCGATGAGGAGCTTGCGCATCATCTCAATCGGCCACAATCCAGTTGGGCGGGCGTTTTTCGAGAAAGGCCGAAAGACCTTCCTGCGCCTCCGCGCTTGATCTCCTCGCAGCCAGTCGGAGCGCAGCCTCGCGCAAGAGTTCTGCATCAACGCCGCGGCCATAGCATTCGGAAAAAAAGCCTTTTACGTCGGCCTGCGCGCCAGGCGCGCCGCGAAGCAAATCGGCGACGATCGCGGCATGCGCCAAGCCGACCTCGAGCCTTGGCGTCACGCGAT
Organism: Methylocystis sp.; assembly: GCF_021731785.1. Classification (GTDB taxonomy): domain Bacteria; phylum Pseudomonadota; class Alphaproteobacteria; order Rhizobiales; family Beijerinckiaceae; genus Methylocystis. The sequence continues at coordinate 67,378 of NZ_JAKFWS010000045.1, read as the reverse complement.
GAACGAGACCCAGCCTCTGCGCCTCGGCGGCGGAGAACCGTTCCGCCGTCAAAGCATATTGGCGCAGCTGTCGCAGCCCTATCGCGCGAATGAGAAAAGGCGCGACGATCGCCGGCAGCAACCCAAGCCTCACTTCGCTGAGCGAGAACGACGCGTCATCGGCGGCGATTACGATATCGCAGCAGGCGAGAAGGCCGACGCCTCCGCCGACGACGACGCCCTTGGCCAGGGCGATCGTTGGCTTTGATACAGCGTCTACAACATGGAGCATCCGCGCCAGCGCCAGGGCGTCTTGCTCATTCGCGTAGGACGAGCCCTGGGCGACGCGGCTCATCGAGCCGATATCGCCGCCGGCGCAGAAATAATCTCCGGCGCCTTCAAGTGTAATGAGCCGAACGTCCGCTCGCGCGTCCAATTCTTCGACGGCGTCCTTGAGAAGGCCAATGAGCTCGGAGTCGAGCGCGTTGCGCTTCTCGGGCCGGTTCAGCGTCAGGATCGCGACGCCCTTCGTGTCAATCGAATGCAGCAGAGCCGTCATGAGGGATCGCTCACATACGAAATAGGCCGAAACGCGTTTCTTCGATCGGCGCCTTCAGCGCGAAGGATAGCGCGAGAGCGATGGCCCGTCTCGTGTCGAGCGGGTCGATGACGCCGTCGTCCCAGAGCCGCGCGCTCGAATAGAGCGGCAGGCTCTGTCGTTCATATTGCTCGCGAATCGGGCGCGCGAATTCTTCCTCCTCGGCCGCCGAAAAACCTTTTTGTCGTTTCGCCATCGCCTCCCGCCTGACGCGGGTCAGCACGCTCGCCGCCTGCTCGCCGCCCATGACGCCGATGCGCGCGCTAGGCCACATCCACAGGAATCGCGGCGCGTAGGCGCGTCCGCACATCGCGTAATTGCCCGCGCCGAAGCTGCCGCCGACGATGATCGAGAGCTTCGGCAGCGCGGCCGTCGCCACCGCGGTCACCATTTTCGCTCCTTCCTTGGCGACGCCCGCGCTTTCATATTTGGCGCCGACGATGAAGCCTGTGGTGTTGTGCAAGAACAGCAGCGGCGTTTTGCGCCGCGCGCAAAGCTCGATGAAATGCGCACCCTTCTGAGCGCTCTCGGGAAACAGAACGCCATTGTTGGCGACGATGCCGACGGGATAGCCATAGATGTGCGCGAAGCCCGTCACCAGCGATGGGCCGTAGAGCTTGCGGAACTCATCAAATTCGCTCGCGTCGACAAGGCGCGCGATCACCTCGCGTATGTCGAACTGCTTGCGCGGGTCCTGCGGCAGCAGACCGTAGATCTCGGTAGGCTCGTAGTAAGGCTCCGCAGGTTGCGTCACCGCAACCTTTGTGGTCCCGGCAGGTCCGAGATTGCCGACGATATCGCGCGCGATCCGTAGCGCATGCGCGTCATTTTCGCCGCAGTGATCGGCGACGCCGGAACGACGGCAATGCACGTCGGCTCCGCCGAGTTCCTCGGCGCTGACGACCTCGCCGGTCGCCGCTTTGACGAGTGGCGGCCCCGCCAGAAATATCGCGCCTTCGTTGCGAACAATGATGGTTTCGTCGCACATCGCCGGCACATAGGCGCCGCCGGCCGTGCACGAGCCCATCACCACCGCGATCTGCGCAATGCCCCGCGAAGACATCATCGCCTGATTGTAGAAAATGCGGCCGAAATGATCCCGGTCGGGAAAGACGTCCTCCTGGCTCGTCAGATTGGCGCCGCCGGAGTCGACAAGATAGATGCAGGGCAAATCGTTCTGAGCTGCGATCTCCTGCGCGCGAAGATGTTTCTTGACGGTCAAGGGAAAGTAGGCGCCGCCTTTGACCGTGGCGTCATTGGCCACGATCATACATTCGCGCCCGCGCACCCGCCCGACGCCAGCGACGACTCCGGCCGCTGCGACGCACCCGTCATACATGCCGTAAGCGGCGAATGGCGCGATCTCGAGAAAGGGCGACATCGGATCAATAAGCGCGTCGATGCGCTGGCGCGCCAGCATTTTCCCGCGCGCGAGATGACGCTGCCGCGCCGCCTCGTCGCCGCCGAGGCGAATCTCCCCCGCAATCCGCTTCAGCTCCGCGACCCGCTCGGTCATGAACTGAAAATTCTTGGCGTAATCCGCGTCCTTCGAATTCACAAGGCTATCGAGGCGTGGCATGTGTTCGATCCAAAAGTCAGGCCGTCTCCTGAAAGAGTTCGCGCCCGATCAACATGCGCCGAATTTCGCTCGTACCGGCGCCAATCTCATAAAGCTTTGCGTCGCGCAGCAACCTGCCCGTCGGATATTCATTCATATAGCCGTTGCCGCCGAGACACTGAATCGCTTCAAGCGCCATCCAGGTCGCGCGCTCGGCAGCGAACAATATTGCGCTCGCCGCGTCTTTTCGCGCCACCCGGCCGCGATCGCAGGCTTTGGCCACGGCATAGACATAGGCGCGCGTCGCCATGACCGCGGTGTACATGTCGGCGAGCTTGCCCTGCATCAGCTCGAACTCGCCGATCGGCTGACCGAACTGCTTGCGCTCGTGCACATAGGGAAGCACGACATCCATACAGGCCTGCATGATTCCGAGAGGACCGCCGGCGAGCACTGCACGCTCGTAATCCAGGCCGCTCATCAGCACGTTGACGCCGCGTTCGGGCAGACCAAGCACATTTTCTTGCGGAACCTCGCAGTCCTCAAACAGGAGTTCGCATGTGTTCGAGCCGCGCATGCCGAGCTTGTCGAGCTTGGCGCTCGAGGAAACGCCGGGAAAGGCGCGCTCGACAATAAAGGCGGTGATGCCATGCGGTCCCGCGCCAGGGTCGGTCTTGGCGTAGACGATCACGACATCCGCGTCCGGACCATTCGTCACCCACATCTTGCTGCCATTGAGCACGTAACGATCGCCGCGCTTCATCGCGCTGAGCCGCATGTCGGTGACGTCGGACCCCGCGCTAGGCTCCGACATCGCCAGCGCGCCGACGTGATGGCCGGCGACAAGGTTCGGCAGATACCGCTGCTTCTGCTCCTCCGAACCGTTACGGTGAATTTGGTTGACGCAAAGATTCGAATGCGCCCCGTAGGACAATCCGACCGACGCCGAAGCGCGGCTGATTTCCTCCATGGCCAGGACATGTTCGAGATAGCCCATTCCCGAGCCGCCGTAGCGCTCATGCACGGTCAGTCCCAAGGCGCCGAGCGTTCCGAGCTTGGGCCAAAGATCCGACGGGAAAGCGTTTTGCACGTCAATCTGCTGCGCCCGCGGCGCAATTTCGGCAGTCGCGAAGGCTTCGGTCGCGCCGCGCACACGATCAGCGACGTCGCCGAGATCGAAGTCGAAGCTAGGCGTCCAGTGGCGCATGCGGATCTCCGATGACGCACCGTGATAGAGCCTATATTTTCCCCAGTCGGCAAAGTTTCAAGCCGCCGCTGCTCGATCACGCCGCATTGAGCCCGAATCGCCCAAATGCAGACGAGTTGATCGATCCCAAAACGCTTTGGGCGCGCTTGGCGCGAAATGCCGGCGTCCGCTTTTTCCCGAGCCGTGCTCTAGGCGACTGAAGGCCAAAGGCCATGGTGGTTACAGTATTCGGCCAGGCCGGGCGTCAAGCACCTGTTGATCGACGGAAAGCGCGAGCGCGCCGAAATTAGCCTCGAACATTTGGACGAGCCTTTTCGCCATCCGGTCAAAGTCCTCGCGCGACGACCAGGTCTGGACCGGATCGAGCATTTTAGACTCAACGCCCGGAGCCGACGCCGGCACGCACAGACCGAACGACTGATCTACCCGGAAGCCGCCTTGCGCGAGGGAGCCGTCAAGAGCGCCTTGCAGGAGCGCGCGGGTCGCCGCGATCGGCATCCGGCGACCTACGCCGTACGGACCGCCGGACCAGCCGGTATTGACCAGCCAACAGTTCGCTTGGCTGGTCAAAATGAAATCGCGCAGCAAGTTGGCGTATTCGGTCGGCCGCCGGGGCATGAAGGGCGCGCCGAAACAGGCGGAGAACGTCGCCTGTGGTTCTTTGACGCCGCGCTCCGTCCCGGCGACTTTGGCGGTATAGCCCGAGAGGAAATGATACATGGCCTGCGCGGGCGTCAAACGTGCGATCGGCGGCAGGACGCCAAACGCGTCGCAGGTTAGCATTACGATATTACGCGGATGGCCGGCGCGGCGACTCGACGAAGCATTGGGAATAAAGCCGAGCGGATAGGCGATCCGCGTGTTTTCGGTTTTCGAATCATCGTCGAAATCAAACCTGCCGGCGTGCGGATCATATGACACATTCTCAAGGATCGCGCCGTGACGATGCGACGCCGCATAAATATCCGGCTCCGACTGCTGAGACAGGCGGATCGCCTTGGCGTAACAGCCTCCTTCAAAGTTGAACAAGCCGCTGCCGTCCCATCCATGCTCATCATCGCCGATCAGGCTGCGAGTCGGATCGGCGGACAGAGTCGTCTTGCCTGTTCCTGAGAGCCCAAAGAACACTGCGGACCCACTCTCGCCGTCATTGACGGCGCAATGCATCGGCAACACGCCTTTCACGGGCAGAACATAGTTGAGATAGGTGAAAATCGATTTCTTGATCTCCCCCGCATATCGCGTTCCGCCGATCAAGACGACGCCTCTTGCGAAATCGATCGCGATCACCGTGCCGGAGCGACAGCCGTGACGCGAGGGGTCCGCCTGAAATGACGGCAGATCCAGCACCGTCAGTTGCGGCTCAAAGCTCTCTGAGGCGGCCCCGGCCGGGACAAACAGATGCCGCGCAAAGAGCGCGTGCCAGGCATATTCGGTAAAAACGCGAATGTTGAGTCGATGCGGCGGGGACGCGCAGGCGTGAACGTCTTGAGCAAAGAGATTCGTCCGACGCGCATGCGCCGCCATGTCGGCGTAAAGCCGATCGAATTGCTCGGGCGTCATCGACCGATTGTTATCCCACCAGATCGTCTGGTCGGTCAGCGCGTCGCAAACGATAAATTTGTCTTTCGGCGAACGGCCGGTGTGAACGCCCGTTTCAACGACGAGCCCGCCGGTCGCCGTCGCGAGCCCCTCGCCGCGCCGTATGGCTTCGTCGTAAAGCTCCCCTGCCTCGCAATTGCGCCGCGCCCGTGTGGAGAGGTCCAAGCCGTCAACCGCTGAAACCCCAAAGTCGTCCGCCAGCCACATCGCCGTGTTCGCCATACTGAACTTTCCTCGCCGGCCGCCGAATGCGATTCGAATTCCATATAAAGCGCCGGCTAAGGGCAAGCACTTTAAGGAAATAAAGCGTGGATTACCCAAATCAAGCCGCAATGAAGGGCGTCCGTGCTCAACGAGCAAGCACTGACGCGCAACAGTGACGCCCAGGGCTGATCAATTCGAAAGGCAAGCCCAAGAACACTTTCTCCGTTCAGCGATGTTCTCGCTTCCTTTGATTGGAACAACGACGATCCCAGCGGGTTAAGGCGAGGCTCGGAAGCTATGGAGGCAAGAATGGCGACGCGGGAACTGGAACGCATCCGACAATCGGATCGCCCGATCAGCGAAACTGCCGCCGTCATAGGCGACAAGGCGATGGCGGCGGCCGAGAGAGTCGGGCAGCGGATCAATCAAACGATGGAACAAGCCGGAACGGCAATGTCGACGGTGCAGGAAAAAGGCTCCGAAGCCGCGGGGCGCGCCGGCGACGTGATCGGCAATTTCCGGCAGGCGATCGAGAAGTCGGCGCGGTCTCAGCCGACCACGACGGTGCTCATGGCCGTGGCGGCTGGCTTCCTGCTCGGCGCCATGTGGAATTCGGGCGGTAGCTATCAGCGCGACTAGTCGGCGCACCGCTCCTGGTGCTTTTTCTGCGGTCCGCGGACAGCGCGGACCGCGCTCAATGTCGTCTGCCGGGAAACGTCTCCTCGTGAACCGGCAATGCGCTCGGCCAATTATCTGCCTCCAGCGCCGGCAAAGCATCGAGTTGATGTCCTGACATTTTGCTGCGAACGGCGCCGCCGGTGAATTCAAGTTGAGCAGGATCGACAGCGCGGAGCGTCTCGCCGACTCCTCCCACGCCATGTTGAGAGATGACAACATAAGCGATGCTCCGTTGATCTTGGGTCAACATTAAATCAATTACAACGCCGAGCTTTTCTCCGATTGAATCGACGACGTCGGCACCGACCGCCGCGGAAGCTGAAAATAGCCTAGGGACACTGATTGCCTTCTTGCTCTTGCGGGCGGCTCTCGCGCTTCCAACGTCATGCTTCGCTTGTCGCCCGAGCCAGCGCCAAACGCCAATAAGGTTCACCACCGTGAGGAAAAGGTTTGTGAGCAGCAGATTGCGCTGATTGGAGTAGCTCGCCACGAGACTCCATGCGATCGAACCGATCGAGAAGACTACGAAGCCCGACCCCGTGACTCGCGCGCCCGCATTCGCGGCGGTCATCATGGCTGCGATCATCGTCGCGGCTGGCGCGATCCAGCCTAACGTCCATTCCAGCATGTTCATTGTCGACGGCGGCGCGCGTCAGCCGAAATTCGATCGCCGGTCTTAAACTCGCCGGTGTCGCGGCCTGTTCCCAACAGCATATTGCAAACAAGGCGTTAGCTCCGCCATACCGACCTGTCTGATTGTTCATATTCTGGAACAAAAGCTGCTCAACCTGAGTTTGAAGCTGGAACGGCAAATGAGAAGAAGCCTGCAACGTTTGAGGTGAGCCGCATGCTGACAGCTCCTACCCATTTATTTTGCTTTTCACATCTTCGTTGGAACTTCGTTTATCAGCGACCTCAACATCTTCTTAGCCGAGCGGCGCGCAGTTTAGGCGTCTTCTATATCGAAGAACCCGTCTTTGTTGATGACGGGCCAGACATGCGAATTTCGAGAGACAAGAACAGCGGCGTAACCGTGGTGACGCCAATTCTCCGAGAAGGTCTTTCCGCAGACGAGGTGAATGGCGCCGTGCGTCGGGTGGTGAACGACTTGATTGCAGACGTGCGGCCCTCGGGGTGGGTGAGTTGGTACTATACGCCAATGGCGCTTGAGTTCACGCGTCATCTCACGCCAGATATTCGGGTCTACGACAATATGGACGAGCTTTCCGCGTTTGCCGGAGCGCCTCAGGGCCTTCTCGATCTTGAACGCGAGTTGATGGGCAAGTGCGACCTCATGTTCGTCGGCGGACAGAGCCTCTATGAAGCCAAACGCAATCGGCACGACAACATTCACGTCTTTCCTAGCAGCGTGGACACCGCGCATTTCCGGGTCGCGAGACAGCGCGCCGTGGACCCCGAGGATCAAAAGGAAATTCCCCATCCACGCATCGGCTTTTTCGGCGTCATCGACGAACGGATGAATTTTGACATCGTCGCCGGCATCGCGGCTTTGCGGCCGCAGTGGCGTTTGGCGATGCTCGGCCCGACCGCAAAGATCAGTCCGCAGTCTTTGCCGCGTGCGCAGAATATCCATTGGCTCGGCTGCAAGTCTTACGACGAGTTGCCGAACTATCTGTCGGGTTGGGACGTCGGGATCATGCCTTTCGCATTGAATGACGCCACGCGTTTTATCAGTCCGACCAAGACTCCCGAATTCCTTGCCGCGGGCGTTCCCGTCGTTTCCACGGCCGTCGCTGACGTCGTCAATCCATACGGCGCCGCCGGGCACGTCAAAATCGCATCCAATGCGGAAGAGTTCGTCGCCAAGATCGAACTGCTGCTCTCCCGACCGAAGACGCGCTGGCTCAGCGCCGTCGATGAGCATCTTGCGGAAATGTCTTGGGACAAGACCTGGGCGAGGATGATGCTGCATATGGCGAGCGTCGGCGCGCGGTCCAAAGTGGCGCGGGAGGCTCAACTTGTTTGACTGGCTTATCGTCGGAGCGGGCTTCGCCGGGAGCGTGCTAGCCGAGCGGCTCGCCTCACAACGCAACGAGCGCGTGCTGCTCATCGACCGGCGACCGCACATCGGCGGCAACGCCTATGATCGCTATAACGATGCGGGCGTGCTCATCCATCAATATGGCCCGCATATTTTTCATACGAATTCAGAAGCCGTCTTTGATTATCTGTCGCAGTTCACCCGTTGGCGCCCCTATGAACACCGCGTTCTGGCGGAGGTCGACGGCTTGCTGGTGCCGATTCCGATCAACCTGGAAACGGTCAATCGGCTATATGGCCTTTCGCTCGATTCCGATCAGCTCGCGCAATGGTTTGCCAGCCGCGCCGAACGCTGCGACGAGATCAAAACATCGGAGGATGTCGTCGTCAGCACGGTCGGTCGTGAACTGTATGAGAAGTTCTTTCGTGGCTATACCAAGAAGCAGTGGGGCGTCGAGCCTTCACAGCTCGACAAATCGGTGACGGCCCGGGTGCCGACCCGCCTCAATCGCGACGATCGCTATTTCAGCGACGCATATCAATTCATGCCGCTTCACGGCTATACGCGCATGTTCGAACGGATGTTGGATCACCCCAACATCAATCGCATGCTGAACACCGATTTCGACGACGTTCGCAACGAGGTCTCCTATCGTCGACTGATCTTCACAGGTCCGATCGATGAATATTTTAACTTCCGCTTCGGCAAGCTTCCGTATCGATCGCTTCGCTTCGAACACATAACGCTCGACAAGCCGCGGCATCAGCCCGTAGCGGTCGTTAATTATCCGCAGACCCACGCCTATACGAGGGTGACTGAATACAAGCATCTCACCGGTCAGGAGCATCCGAAGACAAGCTTGACCTATGAATTTCCCACTGACGACGGCGATCCTTACTATCCCGTGCCGCGCGCCGAGAATGCGGAAATCTACAAGCGTTACGAGAAGCTGGCGATTGCTCAGCAAAACGTCAGGTTTGTCGGCAGGCTCGCGACCTATCGCTATTACAATATGGATCAAGTGGTCGGACAGGCGCTTGCGACATTCCGGCGGATCGCCAAGGAAATTCCCCTATCCGACGCCGCCTTCGACACGGCGTCCGTCGCTGCGGAATAGCGCGGCGCCGGTTACGCTGCTCAGCTTGCGTCTCGCAAAAAATTTGGCGCCTTATTGCGCTAGAAATGGCCAGGTCGATCGCTCATTGTTATATGTGACGAAAGCTGATCGACGCTCCGGCGCGGGCGCTTTTGGTCGAAGCGAGGTCAGGTGAGCGCAGCGCGCATTTCGCTGGACGGTCGGTGGGACTTCAAATATCTCGGCTATGGCGTAAAGCCCGCCGAGAGCCGAACGATCCTCGTCCCGAGCCCTTGGCAGGCGCAATTCGCCGATCTGCGCATGCGCGGCGGCGTCGCGGTCTATCGCCGCGAGGTCCAGATACCGGCGGACTGGCTCGAGCAGCGGGTGTTCCTGCACTTCGGGGCCGTCTTTCATATTGCGCATGTGTTGGTGAATGGCGCCTTCGTCGGAAGCCACGTGGGCGGCTTTTTGCCTTTCCATTTCGACATCACCGATCGGATCGTCGACGGAAAGGCCGAAATCAAGGTGAAGGTCGAAAGTCCGACGGACGATCCTTTTGAATTCCCGACCACGCCGTTCGCCGAGATGCCTTTCGGCAAGCAGAGCTGGTATGGCCCGCTTTCGGGCATATGGCAGTCCGTCTATCTCGAACGGCGGATCGCAGACCACATGGCGACGGCGCGCGTGCGTTCGTCGCCCTCCAGCGGAGAAATCTCGGCGCGTGTGCATTTTGAACGCCCGCTTACCGACGCGGCCGACGTAACAATTACGGTCGTCGACGCAGAGGAAAACGCCGTCGCGCAGTCCTGCGCCAAACTGGCGGCGGGCGTCGAGAACGCCGTTTTGCATTCGCTTGTGACCGCGCCGCGCTGCTGGTCGCCGGACAGTCCCTATCTCTATCGGCTGCAGGTCTCGATGGCGTGCAATGGCGCCGACGTCGATCGGATCGAAACGACTTTCGGCTTTCGCAGCATCGAAACCCGAGACGGGAAGCTGTATCTCAACGGGAAGCCGTTCTATCTGCGCGCAGCGCTCGATCAGGATTACTATCCTGACACGATCTGCACTTTACCCTCCGTCGAATTCCTCGAGGAGAGGTTCTGCAAGGCGAAGCAGCTCGGGATGAACGCCCTGCGCTGTCACATCAAGGCGCCAGACCCGCGCTATTTCGAGGTCGCTGATCGCCTCGGCCTGCTGATTTGGGCCGAGTTGCCGAACGCCGGAGATTCGACCGAACTCTCGCGAGAGCGCACGGAGCTCACGCTGAAGGGCATCATTGATCGGGATGGCAATCATCCCTCGATCTTTTGCTGGACGCTGATCAATGAGAACTGGGGCGTGGACCTCGTCCATGACGCCAACCATCGGGCCTGGCTTAAGAAGCTGTACCTGTGGCTGAAGTCTTACGATCCTTCGCGGCTCGTCGTCGACAATTCGCCGCTGGCGCCGAGCTTCCATGTGCAGACCGATCTTGCCGACTTCCACTTTTACGCCGCCATCCCCGACAGTCGGGAGGATTGGGATCAGTTCGTCGAGGAGCTCGCAGGACGGGCCGAATGGCTGTTTAGCCCCGAGGGCGACGCTGTCATGACCGGGCAGGAGCCGCTGCTATGCTCGGAGTTCGGCAATTGGGGGCTGCCCGATCCAGAGAAGCTGCGCGATTCGGCAGGCGCTGAAGCCTGGTGGTTCGAGACCGGCCACGACTGGAGCGAAGGCGTGATGTATGCCCATGGCGTTCGCAACCGATTTCATGACTGGAGTCTCGACCGCGTGTTCGGGACTTTCGAAAGCTTCGTCGAAGCGACGCAGTGGCAACAGTTTCGGGCGCTGAAATATCAGATCGAGGCCATGCGCCGGCGGCCGCAGATTGCGGGCTATGTGATTACCGAACTGACCGATTGTCATTGGGAGGCGAACGGCCTTCTCGACATGCGCTCGAATCCGCGCGCTTTCCATAATCTGTTTCACTCGATCAACGCCGACACGGTCATCCTGCCCCGCCTCGATCGCCCAGCCTATTGGTCGGGGGACTGCGCGCGCCTTTCGCTTTGCGTCGCGCATGGCGGCCCGGACCGGCTGGAGCCGGCGGCGCTAGACGTAGCGCTGACCGAGCCGATGACCGTGGACGTTCCCGCGATCGAGTCCTGCGCGGTCGCCGATCTTGGCGTGGTTTCGCTGAAACTCCCGGTCGTCGAAGACTCCTGTTCGCGCCGCCTCACCCTTCGGCTGCGTTCTCGCGACGGACGACTGCTTGCGAGCAACGAGGTCGAAATCGCCGTGCATGCGAAGCGGCGGACGCCTGAGCTTTCGCTCTGGTCCTCGGCAGGCGACATCCGGGACCGGTTGCACGCGCTCGGCTATGAACTGGCGGAACGGGCCGAGACAGCCGACGTGATCGTTGAGACGCAGGCCTCCGCCTCGCTTGCCGCCTATGTGCGCGCGGGAGGCCGCGCGGTACTCCTGACCGAGACTCCCGGATCGCTCACGCCGTTTTTTCCGCACTGGCAAAATGTCAAAGTCGTTGCGCGTGACGGAACGCTCTGGCGGGGCGACTGGGCGTCGTCCTTTGCTTGGCTGCGACGACAGGGGCCGTTCTCCACCCTGCCCGGCGGCCCTTTGCTCGACCATGCGTTTGATCGCGTGATTCCAGCGCACGTTATTTCCGGTTGCAATCTGCTTGACTTTCAGGCGCGCGTTCAGGCCGCTCTGGTTGTCGGATGGATTCATCGTCCGGCTGCGATTGCGGTTGCGCGCAATTATGGCGCCGGTCGCATCGCCATCGCGACCTTCAGACTGTTCCGCGATCCGCCCGGCGAAGATCCCACCGCCGCGACGCTGCTGGTTGGCCTGATTGAGACGGCGGCAAGGGCCGGGCCGGCGCCAGCGATCGCCAAGCTCGAACCCGTGGGCTGGGAAGACCTTTAGGCGCGTTGGCGCGTTATAGCGCCATGCATTCGGCACAAGAGATGACGGATGTCGCGGTCTATCGCCGCGCCCTAACCTATTTCCTGCCGGATTGGCTGGGGATCGCCACGCTTGTCGTGCTGATCGCAGTCTCCGTCAGCGTCGGCCTGCTGGAAGCCTGGCCGCTTGCGGTGCTCGTCGACTCTGTTCTCACGAGCTAGCCGAAAGGCAATTGGATACACAGCTACTTTCTCGCCGTCCTGCCCACCGACAGACCGGGACAGATCGCGGGCCTCGTCGCAATCGGACTGGGACTGCAACTGGTTGGGTATTCGGCCTGGATGGGCCGCATGATGATAAATTATTACCTCAACTATCGCGGCACGACGCGTGTGCGCTTTGATCTTTTCACCAAGCTTCAGAATCTTGGACTCACTTATCATCGCAACCGACCGCAAGGCGATTCGATCTACCGCCTGATAACAGACGCCTTCGGCCCCTGGGGCATCGTCGACGTTGTGATTGGTACCTCGGTTGCGGCCGTCACCCTCACCGTAATGACCATTATTCTTTTCTCTAGAAATGTCGGCCTGACGCTCGCAGCGTTCACCGTGGCGCCCTTCATGATATGGAGCAACTGGCGCTTCGGCGTGAGAATTCACAAGCGCGCGCTCGAGTCGAAACAGATCGACGCCGATCTTGCATCGCATATTCAGCAGGCGATGACGCGCATACCTTTGGCGCAAGCGTTTCGCCGTGAGAATTCCGAATTTCGGGGCTTTTCCAACGCAGTCGGCAGGAGCGTGGGGGCGCTGCTGCGCTTGAATTGGCAGGAACAGCTCTACCCTCTGGCGCGCGACAGCATCCTGTCTGTAGGCGGAGCCATTATCCTTGGCTATGGAGGCTGGCTGGTTTATCGCGACCAGTTTCTTTCGCCGGTCGCCGATGGAATGTCGGTCGGAACGCTTCTCATCTTCATGGACTATTTGCGCAAACTTTGGGACCCGCTGAAATGGCTCAGCGAATTCTTTGCCAAAGTGCGCATCTTTGAAGCCGCATCGCGACGGGTTTTTCGTGTGCTTGACGAAGCGGAAACAGTCGCCGACGCGCCTGGGGCTCGTTGGATTCCCCGTAAGCTGCGTACCATGACTCTTGACGGCGTGGGCTTCGACTATGGCGGCGGCAAGCAAATCCTTGCCAACATATCGGCCGCGATACGCCCAAGGCAGATGGTGGCTTTCGTAGGCGCGAGCGGCGCCGGCAAGAGCACGCTCCTAAGCCTCATGCTTAGATTCTACGATCCGACGAGCGGCGCGCTACGGTTAGACGACTTGGACTTCCGAGAACTGCGCCTTGATTCGCTGAGAGGCCATTTCGCATTTGTGGCTCAAGACAGCCTAGTGCTGCCGGCGACGATCGCTGAGAACCTCGCATATGCCAAGCAAAGCGCGACCCGCGCCGAAATCGAACGAGCAGCCGAAGCTGCGGGCGCGGCGGAATTCATCGATGCTCTACCTCAGGGCTATGAGACAGTGCTGGCCGAAGGCGGCGCGAACCTCTCGGGCGGTCAGCGACAGCGGATCGCCATCGCGCGCGCGCTGCTCTCCGACGCTCCCTTCCTCGTTCTCGACGAACCAACGAGCGCGCTCGACCCCGAGCAGGAGCGGCGGCTGATTGAAACGCTGCACAGACTGAAAGGATCGCGCACGATTTTTCTGGTGACTCATCGGCTGGAGTCAGTTGTCGACTGCGATTGCATCTTCGTCATGAGCAAGGGGCAAATAATCGAGCGCGGCGCGCACGACGCGCTCATCTCTTCGGGCGGCGCTTTTTCAAGGGCGAGGCGCCGTGCGGAAGCGGCGGAGTGAGGATCTCGCGCAGGAACAAGTCGTTACCTTGCGGCGTAGCGCTTGGCTTTGCTTCTTGCGCGATCGATCCTCGCCTCGCCGCGATATTCGGTCTCCAGCATCGCGCGATGAAGGGCTTCAAGCGGCGCCGCGCCTTGAAGCGCCTCGGCCATCGGCTCGCACAGGAGTCGACCGGCGCCAGGATCACGGCAACATAGCGGATCCCACAGCCCCATCGGCGTCCATTGATCACGATCATGCCACTCTGGCATGCCCAGAATCGGATAGAGGCAAGCGCCGCGCAAAGGCACGTCCTGCTGCAGGAGCGCGTAGCAGGCGCCGATGACTTCGCAAAGCCACGGCCCGCGATTGTCGCCGACGTGACTGGTTTCGGTAATCATGACCTCGCGGCCGTAACGCTTCCAGACAGAACGAATGAGTTCTGCGAGCGGCGCACGACGGGGGTCGTCGTCGCGAAGCGGCGGAACGTTTCCATCGTCATTCGGCGTATCGTTCAGTTCCCACTGATTGGTCCAGTAATAGTTGATTCCGACGACGTCTAAATGGTCCGGACTGCCGCCGAGTTCGGGCAGAAGCCGTCCGCACAACATGTCCCAGCTCTGAAAGACGAGCCGTTCGTTGAAATCCTGCGCCTGAGGCGCAAGATCCGGTCTGTCCTCGGAGCAAACGACGCGGCACAATGGATCGACATTCACAACGCGCGCATCTCGACAGGCTGCGCGAATCGCGTTTATCCCCGCGATTGCGCCGCGCGCGAGCGCGACTTTCAGCTCCCAGCCTCGTCCGGATCCATAGGGCGCGAACAGCGCCTTCTCGCCGCCGGCATAAGACATGAACGAAGGCTCATTGATCGGCGTGAAGACGCGGCGCCCTTCGATGCGCGCGTCAATGAAGCGCGCAACCGCATAGCAATAGTCGGCGAACCGGCGCGGAAAAGCTTCGGACCAGAGGTCGACGTCCTGCGGGAAACCATAGTGGAAGAGGTCCCATATGACGCCCACGCCGTGGCGGTTTGCGGCCTCGATGTACGTTTCGAGCGAGGAAAAGTCATATCGGCCGCGGCAGTCGACGAGCGGCCAACGAACCGTCTCGCGCGCCGCGTGCAAGCCGAGACAGCTAATGTCGGCGTAGTCCTGGTCGACGTTCACGTCGTGACCGGTCGCAATCACCTGATCGAACCACTCGCCGTGCCTGTTGTAGCCTGTCGAGCCTTCGAACCCCGCGAGAAAGAAGCTGCTAAACATGCTTTTACTCCACCATTGCTCGTGGAGGCTGCGAACTATGGCAGCCGTATCGACGCGAGCGGACCCACCGCATCCGCGCCGCCGGACGTCAGGCGACGAAATGAGTCGACAAGGGGCGTCTCAATACGGTCGAGCCGCCCCGAGGGATCAGGATCGACCTCCCACAACCCCATTTGCAGCAGATGATCGTGAAGGGGCCCAAACCCTTGACGGTAGGCCCAGGTCACCATCGCAAACATCGGCCACCATGTGTAGCCTATAATCGGAACGCCCTTCGCGCGCATGCTCTTCACCGCCTCGACCGACTGAGCGAGCCACGCCTGTCGGCGTTCGACCGAACCCTTGGTCGCGGTCTCCGAGATCATGATCGGCGCGCGGTAACGCTCAAAATACATCTCGCCGATTTTCGACACGAGTTCGGCGGAAGCGTAAGGCATCCGAATGCGCAATCGTCCGAAGCGGTCGCGCGACATTCGTTTGAGCGTGAAGATGGGATACAGGTTCACCCCTATAATCGGCAGCTCAAGCGGGTGTTCGAGGAAAGCGTTGAGCGCCGGCTCCGTCGCGCCCTTCTGGCGCAACCAGGCCCATAGCGGATGAAGCGAATCGACGCGGCCGCTGATGAGATCGAGCGCCAGAAAGACCATCTGCTGGCGCCGCCCGACCTCCTCGGCCAAAGCCGGGTCGTCCGACTCAAAAATATCGGTGGCGTCGACGTGGAATGGAACGATTTCCGGGTCGATATCGTGCAACGCTTGGGTCGTTTCGACGATTCCGCGACAAATCGACAGCATCACCGCAACGAAACCGGACCAACTGCGTCCATATGGCGGCCACCATCCCAGACGGCCGCAATACCACGCCGTGATCCGAGGCTCGTTCAGCGGCGTGTACCACCTGATCCGCCCACGAAAACGTTCGGCGAGGCGCGCCGCGAATTCCGCGACGCGCTTTGGGTAATCTTCATTGAGGAACGCTCGTTCCAGCCAATTCGGCAGGCCGTAATGCACGAGGTCGACGATCGGGTCGATATTGAGTTCGATCATGCGCTCGAGCGCGGCGTCGACGAAGCCGAAGTCCCAGACCTCTGGCTTCGGCTGCACCCGATGCCATGGCGCGCCGTAGCGCGCGCAGCAAACGCCCAACTGCGCCATCAGCGCCAAATCTTCCGCCCAGCGCCGGTAGTGATCGGTCAGCTCATATTCGTCGAGCAAACGTCCGGTTTTAGGATGAGGCGCCGTAATGAATGTGTCTTCGATGCCGGTGGCCCACAGGAACGCGTCAGGCGCAGTGAGCCGGTCAAGTTGCATCGCAGAGGGAAGCATAAGCTTCAGCAGCCGTCTGGAGTCGCGGAGAACGGCGCCTGGGTTCGGGAGCGATATCGCGGGTTCAGGGACGCGCTGTGAGCAAAGTATCGACTCAAATCTGACGGTTCCGGAGCGTCTTTCGTCATGGGCGTCCTCCGTCGCGGGGGAATATGCGCCTAATCGATCGGCGATTGCTACGCTCGAGCCTGTTATCTCGGGTGGCCGGGCTCATTCGGGTAACCCGGAAAATCAGCTTCGGTTCCGGCGCCACGTGACGTTTAAGGAACGACAGCCGTGCAACCCTTGTAGCGTTGAAGCTTGAATAATCGAGCGAGCAAAAAATTCCGCACGTAAGCAAACGAAAAACTTGCCTGAAAAGCAAAAGGCGCACGGCCGCTTGCGGCCGCGCGCTTCATTCGATCAGTGGACGCTTTTTTGAATCGCTTCCATCAGGAATGACTTCGGCTTTTTCCTGCAATAGCGCACGACTTTGTCGGTGTTGCGCTTCACGTCACGCGAGTCGATCACGGTCATGTTGTTCTTGGCGCTGAAATAACCCCGCATCCAATTGGCGACGAAGTCCTGAGTGTCGGCATCGTATTTGGCGAACTGCTTGCAGGTGATTTCCGACATTTCAATCATGACCTGGGCATTGGCTGGGACGGCGACCGCGACGGCGGCAAGCACGCCAGCGAAGATAAGTTTGCGTTTCATCTGTTTCCTCGTCCTCATTACTTTTGTTCGAAAGCGCGCTGGAGGCCCGCCATAACCGATTCATTCGGGTTGGACGCGCACCAATCTTTGACGCTGGCGGAATTCTTGAGAAATTTGTTCAGATCGATGAAGGTGCGGCCGCTTCTCTGCGCGAACCATCCGCTCATGAAGGCGGCAAAATCGGCCCGGTCGCTGGCCGGCATCGCCAGCATTTCGCCGCAGGTGATCCGCGTCATGTCGATTTTGACTTGGGCGTTGGACAGCGTCGGCGCGAACGCTCCCGCCGCAACGAGCGCGAATATCAGCTTTCTCATCAGATTTCCTCCGAAAAACCAATTCTCATGGGTTGCGTCGCCATTCCGCACGGCTCTCGCGCGCGGCAGTCCGCGCGCAATCGCCAGCTGGAAGTCTGCGTCAATGGAAACCCACCCCGCTGTTGAACTAGACATTAGAGATGGGAAAGTCCATCGGCGAGATGTTGAATGTTCGCCGTCTTGCTCGCCGGAGGCCTTGAAGATACGCGAGAATACAACCGAATCATTCCGCTAACCCAGCTCGGAAACGCGCACGATGAGCCAGTAGGCGCCAAAGCAGGTGATTATCGCCGAGCAAAGCCAGACGACAAGCGGGCTACGCTGCCCATGGGTGAACGTCTTGTCGGCGAGGAGCAGTAAGGGAAGAACGATCATCACGACGCCGATCTGACCGACCTCGACACCGATGTTGAAGCTCGCCAGCGCCGGCACGATGGCGCGCTGGGGCACGCCGAGTTCGATCAAGCCGCTCGCGAATCCGAAGCCATGGATAAAGCCAAACGCGAAAGTGTCGCGCCAGCGCCCGTCGACCTTTCTCGTAAAGAAGTTTTCGACCGCGACATAGATGATCGACAGGGCGATCGCGATCTCCACCCAACGGCTCGGAAGATTGACGAGTTCGAGCGCCGCGAGCGACAGCGTCACCGAATGCGAGACCGTGAACGCCGTCACGATCTTGACGACGGGCCAGATGCGCGTCGCCCACAGCATCACAGCGATCAGGAAGCACAAATGATCGTAGCCGGTCATGATATGCTCAACGCCGGCCGAGAAGAATTTCGGCGCGAGCTCCCAAGGCGTCAGCAGCGGCTTGGAGAGATCGATCATCGGGTCGCCAGGATAGATCATGACCTGTCCGGGCGCCGGCTCCCGGCCCATGCGCTGCGATTCAGTGAGATTGGACTCATCGCGCTTCTCGCCGATGCTGACGAGATGTTTCGCCCGCGGTCCTTGCGCTTCGAGAAGTCTGAACGGGTTATAAAAAATCTGACCCTGAACGGAGCTGCAATCCATCCGCAGCACCACTTTTGAATCGGAAGGGTTGCTCGGATCTTCTCCGACCGAAACGACCGTGCTCGCGCAGTTCTGACCTTCCGCATTCTGCAGATCGACGCGGCTTTGGATAAACTTGCCGATCATCCCCTCGATGACGCCCGGTTCGGTCAGATCGACGTCGTCGGCCTTCGGCTTGTTCTCGGCGAACATGCGCTCGATGTCGGCTCCCAGAAAGCCGACCTCGACGCGATAAAGACCGCGCCCTTCCGGCGCGATACGGCTGCTGGAAATATCCGCCGTATGGGCGTGGGCGACCGATGCAGTTGCGAGAAACGCTAAGGCCGCAGCGCGCGCACTGTTTCGGGACCACATCATTGGGACACTCCCTTGACGCGCCGCGAGCCTGCGACGTATGCACTTTGCTATAAAGTTGCATATCCGGGGGGAAGGACAAGCTCAAGACCGCTCGTTCTAAGCGCGGAACGGCGGCGTTGCCGAAGCAGGCTGTCGGACAACCCACGAGGGGCGGGCTTCATCGCCCTCATCGAGGCTCACGGCCACGCCGGGGCCCATGTGGCGCGATCGGTCAGGTCTGTGACAATATCAAATCCGCTGCACAGCCGCACTTTATTACCGGAACGGGCGCACAACCATGATCCAATCGGACTTCGCCACATGACGAAGGGCGAACAGGCAAGATTTTCCTGTCGACAACATGCGTCTTGGAAGTCCTTCAACTTGCTGACGCGTCGGCTGTCCTTCGCCGCATTCCTGTTCGCCGGCGCGCCACAGCTTGCATTGGCGCACGCGATCGTTGTCCGCACGTCCCCGGCGCAAGGCGGCGTCGGCGCCGAAGATATTGGCAAGGTGGAGGTATGGTACGACGCAGGAATCCGCGACGCCTTCGCCGCCTTGGCGGTTGTGAGCGCTGCGGGCGAAAGAGTCGACAGGCGCGACGCAGCGATCGATAGCGCCGATCCGAGCCATGTATCGGTAAGCGTCAATCGCTTGACTCCCGGTAAATACACCGTTCGTTATCGCGCGCTTTCGGCTGACGGCCATCTCGTCAGCGGAGCCTGGGAGTTCGAGGTGCGCCCTTGACGTGCATCGTTGAGCGCGCCCGCAAAACCGGCGCGTTTCGAAGGGGCGAAGGCGAGCAACTGGCGGCTATGATCAGAAGATCCATGCCAAAATTGCTCTTCGGCGTAAGCGAAGGAAAATGAAAGCGATGAGTCCGGGCCGTCTGAACATATTGGTTTTCGCAGGCATCGTGCTGCTGATTGGCGTCAACGGCGCGGCGTTTTCCTATCGCCTATGGGGTCCGGCCCTCAATCAATATGTGGACGACTTCTGGAAGGCGCATACGCTAAAACCAGCCATGAAGGCTGGCGATCGCACGATTTCGGAATGTCTTGGGGTCAGCGACTTCTACTCCGTGCACCTCACGACATATTTCCTGCCAGATTCCGATGAGAGCGCCGGCGGCGCGACGGATGATTTGAGCAAATATGCCGAATATTGCGATCGCGTGCCGGGAACGGGAAAGGTGATTTTTTCCGTCACGCTCATGGAAAAAGAAGCGAGAAACGAATCCGTCGCGCTCTCTTTCTATCAAGTCGCTTCCGACGGCGGTCTCAACCAGATCAATGCCCTGCCGTCTCAGCCCCGCAAGAGCGGCTTTGTGACTTTGGACGCGAACGTCGCGCACAAGGGGAAATACCTCCTCAAGCTTGCCTTTGGCGAGGCGAAGAACGCCGAGGACACGATCGAGATGCCGATCTTCGTCGGGCGCTGATCAGAGCTTGGAAAGCGAACGGGCGCGATTTCTCACGATCTCGCGCGCCTTTTTGCGCGGCGCTTTTGTCGCCACCGCAAAAACCCGGTGACGTAAAGCGTAAGCGGCGTCAACCCGATAAATAGAACGATCGAACGTCCGATCGCGCCGAAAGCTTCGCCCGAATGCAGGGGGAATAGCCATTCCAAAAATTTCTCGCCAGCGGTGAAGCCATCGCGATCTTGCACTTGGAGGACCCTGCCGCTGTATTGGTCGACGCCGACATTTCTGCTTGTTTTGGTTCGGTTGGGTTCGTCGGCTGATTGCTTGCCGACGACATAGACTCCGGTTGGCGCGCTTGGAAGAAGAATCCAGTGGAGCCTTCCATCTGGAAAGATTTTATCGGCAGCCGCAATCGCCGCGCCGACGCCGATCGGCGATTGGCCTGGAAGCGGCTTTGATTTTCCAAAATCAATTTTAGGACGCACCGGAGAAAACAAGGTCGTCACCGATCGCGTCGCCGGCTTGAAGATCATGGCTATTCCGGTGAGCAGCATGACCAACAAAATGGTCGCGCAATAAATTCCGACGTTCCGATGTATGTCGAAGGTAAGTCTTTCGGCGCTGGCGCCCCATTTGATTTTCAGTCCCAGTCGCCAATCGCTATTGAGCGGGAACCACAAATAAAGCCCGACAAGGATGGAGATGAAAACAAGTATGGCGAGCGAACCGAGGACATAGGCGTTGTTGAATCCAAGCAGCAACGTCCAATGGAAGGTCATGAGAAACGGAATGAGAGGCTGCGAAAACGGACTGCCGCGATGCTGATAAAGGCGCTGCCCTTTGACCTTCGCCGTGTAGGGATCGACGAACAACTGATATACGTCGGTCTCAAGATCGTCCGTCTCAACCATATAGGTTATCGCCGCGGCGGAGCCCGGATGGCGCGGCATCGTCAGTCTTTCCGCCTTACCGTCGGCCGGCATCGCCGCGAGAGCAGCGCCGAGAATTTGGTCGGGCGAGCGGTAAGAAGCCTGCGCGGGCGCATCGACGCGCATGATTGAAGCGTTCAGCAGTTCGTCGATATCTTCGCGAAACGCCAGAACCGCGCCGCTGAGCCCAACCAAAACGAACACGGCCCCGACGAAGAGGCCGATGGTTCGATGCACCTGCAGAAAGACCTTGCGTGCGACGTCTCGCCGACGCCCGATACGCGACGGCGACGCCGCCCCTCTGGTGGGGCCGGCTTCGATCGTTCTCTCAACCATTGTAGTAACTTCGGTCCGCCAGCGCTTTCGCGCCTCAATCGCATCCGATCCCACCCGTTTCGAGCGACCTTGTCAACTGAAGCTGCGGCGCTCAGGCGATGCAATGTCTGACGTAACGTTCCTTCAAATGCGCCAAGCCAATGATGCGGTCGGCGTCTGAAGGCGCCGGAGCTTCGGCCTTCTCGCGCTGAATGCGGTCAGCGCCGACGCATCCTTCGCGATGACATCACTTCTTCTCGCGCCGCCGCTCGACGAGCAAATAAACCATGCCGCCAATCACGACGATTGCCCATGTCGCAACGGCCAGGAGCCAAGTTTGTCCGCTCCACATTTCGCCTTCCCGCGAATGCAGCCTCAACTCTCGCACGCGTCCGGCTGAGGTTTGCAACGCTTTGCAGCGCACCGCCTGCGAGCAAATTTGAGGCGACCTGCTGGTCACGCCGCTTAGTATGAATAATCTTATAGAGCATCATACTCAAAATGTCAAGCAATTCCGCTGAGAACACGGGGTTTTGTTGAGTGGTCGCCGCAAAGTTGGAGGAGCCGATGGCGCGTGGCTCCGACTCCCGCGAAGTTCTCCTTTGGTTGCCATTGTCTTCGGGTCATACTTGCTTTCTGCGAGAGGGCGACGCATGCCGATGCCTCTCGGAAGAGTTAAGAAACGAAGAGGGGGAAAAATGAAGAATGATGTGTGCAAGGGTGCGACGCTGGCCGTCGCCGCTGTTTCACTCGTTCTCGCTGGCGCTGCGCCGCCCGCGAAGGCGGCCTCGACCACGAGCAAGGTGCATTGCCTGGGCGCTAACAGCTGTAAGGGCAAAGCCGATTGTCATACGCCAAAGAACGCCTGCAAGGGCATGAATGCCTGCAAGGGCCAGGGCTGGATCTTCATGGAGTCAGACGCCGCCTGCGAATCGGCGGGCGGGAAAGTCCTCGACTAACCCGTTCGAGCCTTGAAAAAATGCGGTCACGCCCAAGCCGTTTCACAGCGTGTTATGGCGGCGATCTTGCCGGGCCAAAATCGCCGCTAGTTTAGTTTCCTGTCCTTAATCGAAGGCGGGAGACAGTTCATGTCGACAATTGTCCGGCGATCGATTGACCGTGAGCCTGCCGCTTTTGGCTTGATCGACGACATAGGCGGCGTCGCAACCGTTCTTCTCGCCGTTTTCGGTTTGGCGGGTCTTTATGCGCCGATCCTGGCGGCGATCGCGACAATCCTCTTAGGCGTCGCACTCTTGGCGCAGGGCAAAGCGCTTCTGGCGCAATATACGCAAGCTTCCGTTGAGCTCGCCGCGAAGACTAAGGTCAGCGCCTCGGCCGCAGGGGTCCGTTTCGCGCTCATTGTGCTGGCGGCCGGCGGCGGCGCGCTTGGCGTGCTGGCGTTGCTCGACATCAACTCCGCCGTTCTGACGCCCATCGCATCAATCATGTTCGGAGCGGGACTCGTCTTGAGCAGCGTGTCCTTGTGGCACCTCAACGCCATCAGACGCGCGTCCGCAGAAGGCGAAGCGAGTTTGAGAGACATGCTCGCAAATCAAATGATATTTGATTCGCTTAGCATTCAGACCTTTGCGGGACTGGCCGCGATCATCCTCGGCGTTCTTGCCGCGTCGGGCGCGACCTATGACCTAACATTCAACCTCGTGGCGCTGCTCATTCTCGGCTCGGCGCTAGCGCTCAGAGGAGGCAGCCTGAACACGATCCTTCTTGGTTTAATGCGCCCGGTTTGACAGCACAGGAGCGCAGTGCGTACGCCGGGATCGGGGCTTGACCAGGCGAATCCGACGCTAATTGGAATTGCGCGTTGTCCTGCCGGGCGGCCGCATCGCAAGCATGGAGATTGCGCCATGTCCATCACCTCTCGTGAATCGGCGTTTCGCGAAACTGCAGTCTATGGCGGCATAGCCGACGCAATCGGCGGTCTCGCCACGATCGTCATCGCCATCGTGGGCCTTTCGGGCGTGAACGCAGCGAATATGGCCGCGATCGCCACGATCGTTTTTGGCGCCGCTTTGCTGATTCTTGGCGGCGCCATGGCGTCTGAATATGCGCGCATCCTCTTTCCGGCCGGTTCGACGCCTTCCCAGGTTGAGGGGCTTGGCGGCAGCAGCCTGACCGTCGTTTTTTTGGTCGGCGTCGCCGGCATCGTTCTGGGCCTGCTAGCACTATTGGGCATTCAACCGGCCGTATTGACCCCAATCGCGGCCATCGCTTTCGGGTCGGCCTTGGTCCTGAGCAGCAATGCGGTCTGGCAGCTGCATGCGCTCGAACAGGAGGCGCTTAAAAGCAAAGGCGGGTCCGATTTTGCAACTGGTGAAATTCTCGCGCGCGATATGGCCTTTGGCTCGGCCGGCGTTCAGGCGCTCTCCGGTGTGGCCGTCATCGTGCTCGCCGTTCTGGCGTTGGTCGGGGTCGCGAGCAGTCTGACCCTCAACCTTGTCGCGCTGCTTGCGCTTGGCGCGACGATCGTTTTCACCGGAGGCAGCCTGAGCGCGACTTTGCTGAGTTTTATGCGCTCGGCGTGAGTCGCCGGCGCGGCGCGCCGCAGCCGGGCGGCGGCGCGACAGCAGAACGGCCGAAATGGCGGGCGGGTTATCGACGGAAAACGGAAATCGCCAGTAAGAGCGCGAGCAACAGACAGAGCGTCTGCCAGAAAATGATGGGGTTGCGTTCGTAAAGAGACTTCTTGCGCGGAGTCAGCGGCTGCGCGCGCGCCGAACCGTTCTCGAGTTCGAAGGCGAATTCAAGCACGTCGCCAAAGCGATCGCCGCGCTCGACGCCGATCGCTTTAAGAATCGTCGCGTCGAGCCAGGCGGGAAGGTCGGGCCTCTTGAGCGCGAGCGGCAGCGGCTTCGTGAGCCGCGGTCTGCTGAAGGGCTCGATTTCGCCGTAAGGATAGCAACGGCTGAACATGCGATAAACCGTCACCCCGAACGCAAAAAGATCCGATGCTTCGTCGCCGGCGACGCCGTCGAAAAGCTCTGGGGCCATATAGCTCGGCGTGCCGGGCGTGTGCGCTTCCGGCAAATTCTCAAGATTGGCCGCGCGACAGACGCCGAGATCGACGAGCCGCAGCCCGCCGTCCTTGAGCAGGATAACATTATCCGGCTTGATATCGCGATGGATGACGCCGCAGCGATGCAACGTCGCGATGGCGCGCGACAGGCGCGCAGCGATTGAGACGCCTTCCGCAAGATCGATTCGCGGTTCGCGACGCAGCCGCCGCTCCAGCGTCTCGCCGTCATAATACGGCATTGCGGAATAGAGCCGGCTTTGTCGGCCCGGGAGCAGTTCAATGACTTCGCCGACGAAGGGACTTCTCACCCGCGCCGCAACCCAGGCCTCGTTGACGAAGGCCATGCGGTAGGACGCGTCATCGGCGACGCGCGGATGCGGAAACTTCAGCACGACCGCCTTTCCATTTTGCCGATCCGTCGCCCGCATCAGTCGGCTGTAACGTCCTTCGGAGAGTAGCGCGTCGATTTGAAAATCGTCGACAACATCTCCGATCGACGGCAACTCGCGAATCGGCAAGCCTGCAACGGCCTGCGACAAGGCGCGCTCGTCGGCGGGCGGCACATCGATGACGTCGACGACAAGCGCGGTGACATTGTCATTGCTGCCCGTCGCGAGCGCCGCCTCAATAATTTTTTCGGAGGTTTCCTGCGGCGCGCGTCGTTCGGCGAGGAGAGCGCTCAGCCGGTCGTCCGGCAATACGCCATATACGCCATCCGAACACAGCAGAAATCGATCATGGAGATTGAGACTATGCTGCCCGTGATCGAACAAGAGCGAATCCTCGAAACCGACGGCGCGACGGAGCACATGCGCAAAGTCGCCTCGGCCAAAGGTGTGATCCTTGGTCAATCTTTCGAGGCCGTCGCCGGCGAGTCGATAGACGCGCGTGTCGCCGACATGAAGGAAGAAGGCGTTGCGGCGCGACAGGATCAGCGCGCTGAACGTCGTCGCCATTCCTTCCAATGCAGGGTCGACTCTCGACTGGGCGGCGACCCAGCTGTTCGCCGCTTCGAGCGAGCGGGCGGCGGCTCGAGCGACGCCCAAAGTCTCTGGCTGCGCATAATATCCGTCGATGAACGCGCGGACTGTGGTTTCAGCAGCCGCGCGTCCTCCTTTATGACCGCCGACGCCATCGGCAATGGCGGCGACGACGCCCTGCAGGGCGCCGGCGCCGCTCGGACCGACGCACAGGGCGACATAGTCCTGATTGTCGGGCCGACGGCCCTTTTGCGTCGCAAAGCCCGCTTCCACTCGTAGATCATGAACGACGCGGACCGACACCAACGTTTCTCAGCTCAGATTCGGGCGCCGGAAACCGCGCCCCAGGTCGTGCGCCAGCGCGTTTTCACGAAGATCAAACCTACGAGACCGAGCAGCGCGAGGAAACCGAAGAAGCCGAATCCCATCATGAACCCGCCGGTCATGCCCTTGGAAAGAGCAAGCGTCTTGGCGAGGAAATAGCCGCCAAATCCGCCTGCGGCGCCGACAAGCCCGGTCATCGCGCCGATCTCGCGGCGGAAGCGCTGCGGCAGCAGCTGAAACACCGCGCCATTGCCCATGCCGAGAGATAACACGCCGATCGAGAACAGCGCCACCGCCGCAAAGGCGACGGGCGGCAGCTCCATCAAGCTCCATCCCGCGACGCCCTTCGCCGGAGCTGGTCCCGCCGGAAGGAAGGCGACGGCGAAATAGCAGGCGGACACGACGAGGAAGAGGAACGATAATGTCTTCACCCCGCCGATGCGGTCCGCGATATAGCCGCCAACCGGCCTGAACCCAGAGCCAAAAGCGACGATCAGCGCGACCATAAATCCGGCGGCGACCCCCGTCGCGTGATATTGCGTCGTAAAATACAGCGGAAGCGCCGAGGCGAGACCGACGAAACCGCCGAAGGTGATGAAATAGAAGAACATGAACCAGCGGCTGTCTGAGTCCGCAAGCATTTTGCCGTAGCCGGAAAGATCAATCGTGGCTTTGGCGCCCGGCGCGTCCTTGGCGACCAGCGAATAGATCAGGAGCACGAGGACCATCAACGCCAGCAGAACGCCATAGACGGTCCGCCAGCCGAAAGCCTCGGCGATCGACGGCGCAAACAGCGTGTCGAGCACGACGCCCATATTGCCGGCGCCGGCAATGCCCATCACCAGACCCTGATATTGCGGCGGATACCAACGGCCAGCTTGCGGCAGCGCGACAGCGAAGGAGGCGCCGGCGATTCCGAGCGAAAGACCGAAAAGCGCGATCGCGATCGAACTCGTCAGTCCAAAAACGCATACGAGAGATACGGCGAACATCACGACCGCCTGCGCAAGGATGCCCGTCATCTTCGGGCCGATCGCGTCCGCCAGCAGCCCCAGCGGCACGCGGAAAAACGCTCCTCCCAGAACAGGAATGGCGACCAGCGAGATTTTATCCTCGACCGAAATCGGCATGTCTTTGGCGATGTAGATCATCAGCGGCCCGAGTGAGACCCAGGCCATGAAGCTGATGTCAAAGTAAAGGAAGGCCGCAAGCAGCGTCGGCCAATGACCGGCCTTCTTGAAATCCGCGAGTTTCATACTGTGCTCCTTTTTTGTTTATGCGTGTTGCCCAGTCGTCGTCGAAATCGTCGACGACCTGGCGGCGGGAGAGACCTTGATGAGACGTTCGATTTCCGGCCGGCATGAGCCGCAGTTGGAGCCTGCGCGGATGGCCTTGCCGATGTCGGAAGCCGAGCGGCAACCCTGAGCAATCGCCGCTTCGATTTTTTTCCGCCCGACGCTGAAGCAGGAACAGACGAGCGGACCGTCATTCGCCGATGGCCGGCCCGACCGACCGGAGATGAGCGACAGCCGCTCCGCGCCATCGAGACGTTCAAGAGAGAAGAGTTCGAGCGCCAAGTCCCAAGGCGGCAAAAGCGGCGCAAGACCCCAGATGAACGTTGCACGGTCATCGACGAAGGCGGCGCCGCAGAGAAGGCTCTTGGTTTCGTCGATCAATTGTATGAGGTCTTCGCTCGTCGTAGCGGCGCGGATAATCTGCGCCCAATCGTCGTCTTGCAGATTGCCGGCGACGCGATAGCCAAAGCCATTGGCGACGGCGATCCGCGCCCACCACACGCCCTGAGGTAAAGCCATCGGCTTACGGGAAAGGAAGAAGCCCTGACGCGCGAAGCGCAGAGGCGTGACAATCGCCGGCGTCGCCTTTGATTCCGGCTGCCCCGAGAATGGATCGACGAAAGGCGCAACGAGCGCGCCGACGCGCGCATGCGCGGCGGTTTCATCGGTCCAATGGATCGGCGCGAAAATATGCCCCGGCGGCTGACGATCGGTGACTACCGCACGCAGGACGCAGTCGCCATATGGCGTGGCGACGCGGACGAATCCGCCGTCCTCTATGCCAAAGCGATCGGCGTCCGCCGCGCTGATTTCGAGATAGGGCTCGGCAAGATGCCGCGCGAGGCGAGGACTGACGCCGGTTCGCGTCATGGTGTGCCACTGATCGCGGATGCGGCCGGTGTTGAGCCGAAGCGGGAAGTCCTGCGTTACCTGTGTAGCCAAGCTCGGCGTCGCCGGCGCGACGAATTTCGCTCGTCCGCTTTGCGAGAAAAACCCGCCGTCGGCGAACAGGCGCGCGCGGCCGCTGCGCTCGCACGCCGGGATCGGCCATTGCGTCGGCTCGAGCGCGTCATATTCGGCGTCGCTCAGCCGCGCGAAACCGCCAATGTTGAACGCGCGCGCGCCGTTATTTTCGAAGGCCGACAGTGCGGCGTGTTGGCGAAAAACGTCGGCGGCCGAGCGGTAATCGAACCCTGCAAATCCCATCCGTCGCGCAACATCGGAGAAAATCGACCAGTCGGCGCGGGTTTCGCCCGGCGCGGGCAGGAAAGCCCGCTGACGAGAAATGCGGCGCTCGGAATTCGTGACTGTGCCGCTTTTTTCGCCCCAGGCATGCGCCGGCAGAAGCAGATGCGCGCCGCCGTTGATCGTGTCGTTTGACGTAACATTATCGGAGACGATGAAGAGTTCGAGCTTTGCAAGAGCGGCGCGCGCCGCATTGGCGTTTGGCAGAGACGCCGCCGGATTGGTCCCCACGACCCACAGCGCCTTGATATCGCCGCGCGCGATGGCGTCGAACATCTGCACCGCTTTGAAACCTTCGCGCTTCGCCATGCGCGGCGCATTCCAGAAGCGTCTGACGCGATCGATGCTTTCCGCGTCGAAACCCATATGCGCGGCGAGGCTGTTCGCGAGGCCGCCGACTTCTCTGCCGCCCATCGCGTTGGGTTGGCCGGTCAGCGAGAAGGGCGAGGCGCCGGGCTTGCCGATGCGGCCCGTCGCGAGATGGCAATTGATGATCGCGTTGACCTTGTCCGTTCCCTGCGCCGATTGATTGACGCCCTGTGAGAAGGCGGTCACCGTGCGCGGCGTCTCCGCGAACATTTCATAGAACGACGCAATGTCGACCTCGCGCAGCCCTGTCGACCTCGCGGTCGCTTCAATCGACGGCGCGATGGTCTGGGCAGCCTTCAAGGCGTCTTTCAATCCTTCGGTGTGGCGGCGGATGTAATCGTCGTCGAAGGCGGCGGCCTTTGCGAGATGGACAAGCAAGCCGCAAAACAGCGCCTGATCCGCGCCCGGCGCGATCTGCAAAAATAGATCCGCGCTTTCCGCCGTCGGCGTGCGGCGCGTGTCGATGACGACGAGCCTGGCGCCGCGCTCCTGCCTATTGCGCTCGATGCGCTGAAACAGAACCGGATGGCACCAGGCGGCGTTTGAGCCGACGAGCACGATGAGATCGGCTTCGTCGAGGTCCTCGTAACAGCCGGGCACCACGTCGGCGCCAAAAGCGCGCTTGTGGCCGGCGACCGTCGACGCCATGCACAGACGAGAATTCGTGTCGACATTGGCGGAGCCGATGAAGCCTTTCATCAGCTTGTTGGCGACATAATAGTCTTCGGTCAGCAGCTGGCCCGAGAGATAGACCGCGACGGCGTCGGAACCGTGCTGATCAATGATGCGGCGCAGGCCCGTTACGACGTCGTCGAGCGCCGCATCCCAGCTCACTCGCGCCAATGCGCCGTCAGCCTGACGGCGCATCGGATAGAGAAGGCGCCCATCGAGCCCGAGCGTTTCGTCAAGCGCCGAGCCCTTGGAGCAGAGTCGGCTGAAATTGGCCGGATGAGCGGGATCGCCGATAACGCCCTTGGCGCCGGGCGAAGCGAGCACGCCGCAACCCACGCCGCAATAGGGACAGGTCGAGCGCGTCGCGGTCGCCTGAGCCGGCGACGCGTCAGCCTGCAGATTTTCGTTCGGCGCTGGCGCCAGGACTCCGTCGAGCATGAGCGGCCTCAATAGACATCCTGTTGATAGCGTCCGCTTTTTTTGAGTTGCGCGACGAAGGCGACCGCTTCATCGGCGCTGCGGGCGCCGAATTCGGCGACAACGTCGACAAGCGCGCGCTCGACATCCTTGGCCATGCGCTGAGCGTCGCCGCAGACATAGAAATGCGCGCCCTCGGCAAGCCATGCCCAGAGTTCACGGCCGGCCTGACCCATGCGGTCCTGCACGTAGAATTTCTCCCCGCCATCGCGCGACCAGGCGAGCGACAGGCGCGTCAGCAAGCCCGTCGCCTTCATCGTCTCGAATTCTTCGGCGTAGAAAAAATCACAGGCGGAGCGTTGATGACCGAAGAACAGCCAGTTCTTGCCGCTCGCCTGCGTCGCCGCGCGCTCCTGTAGAAAGGCGCGAAACGGCGCGACGCCGGTGCCGGGCCCGATCATGATGATCGGCGTCGCGGGATCGTCGGGCAGCGAGAATCCATGCGCGGGCTGCACATAGACGGGAAGGCTGTCGCCCGGCGCAATGCGCTCGGTGAGAAAGGTCGACGCGACTCCGAAGCGCTT
Organism: Methylocystis sp.; assembly: GCF_021731785.1. Classification (GTDB taxonomy): domain Bacteria; phylum Pseudomonadota; class Alphaproteobacteria; order Rhizobiales; family Beijerinckiaceae; genus Methylocystis. Next base: position 37,184 of record NZ_JAKFWS010000045.1, on the reverse strand, counting down.
GCGCTTTCCGACCACATAGCGGACGGCGTCGACGGTCAGCGACAGGCGTCCCGGCGACGCCTTTGGCGATGACGAAATGGAATAGAGGCGCGGTTGCAGCTGCTCCAGCGCTTCGACAAACGCCTCCGGGTGGAGGCGCGCGCTCGGAAATTTCTGCAGCACGGCGAGCACGTCGAGCATTGCGGCGTCGCCATCAGGATCGCCGCCCTGCGCGAGCAAACGCGCCTTCTCGCGCTGCGCGCCGCCGGTGATGAAGGAGATCAGCTCGAACAGCGCATCCGGCGCCGGACATAGCGATACGTCGGTCAGCAAGGCATCGCGCAGCGTCTTGCCATTCACCGGCGTCACATGCGAGGCGCCGAGCATGGCGATGATCTGGTCGACGAGGCCAAGATCGTTTTTTGGAAACACGCCAAAACTGTCGCCGACGGTGTAAGTTAGTTGGCTGGCGCCGATGTCGAATTCGATGTGCCAGGTGTCTTTTTCCGAGCCTTCCTTGTTGAGCCGACGGCGCGAAAGAAACGTCGCTTGGACCGGATTGTCGCGTGACCGGCCGGGCGCCGGCGCGATCGCGGGCGCTGCGGCGATGGCAGGCGCCGTTGGCCCGGCGGCCAAAGCCGGCGGGGCTTGTTCCAACTCCGCCGCAAGCGTTTTCAGCATCCGCGCCGTGTCCTTGCCGCCGGGCGCGCAAAGATTGAGGCGTGTTTCTTTCTTAGCGACGAGCACGTCCGCATAGGTCTCGCAATTGTAGCCGCACTGGCCGCAATCCTGCTGCGCCATGGCCGCCATCATGCGCCGACGCAGCGGCCGTCCTTGCGCGAGCGCCATGCGCGCATCGAGCGCCAGCGTCTGGTCATGCCAGGGCGCTTCGCCGTCGTCGCCATCGCCAGACGCGCCGGCCATAACCGCGGCGTTGGCTTCCGGCGAAAGCGGCGTGACGGAGCCGTCGTCAGGCGCAGCAAAGCCAGCAAAGAAACCGCTCAGCCAAGCGCGCTGCTCGGGTGTGAAAGGCGCGTTCGGCGGAATGAGAAAGGGCGGGGAAGACATGTGGGTCACGCCACGCTCTCCTCATTCACGACGCGGCGCAGCGTCTCGATGTCGTGGCGCCGCGCGAAGTCGACGAAGGTTTCATCCGCGCTCGCCCGGTTCATTCGGTAGGCGCGGAGAATTTTCGCCACCGCTTCCGGGGCGTCCTCGGCTTTGACATTCTGTTGGAGTTCGCTGGCGATGCGGGCATCTTCGGCGAATCCGCCGCCGACGAGAATGTGATAGCCCTCCACCGTGTCGCCCTCGTCATTGATCGGCACGCGCGCGCCAATCAGTCCGATGTCGCCGATGTAATGCTGGGCGCATGAGTGATGGCAGCCGGTGAGATGAATGTTGATCGGGGTGTCAATCGGCGCCGCGCTTTCGCAATGCGTCGCGATTTCCTCGGCATGCCGTTTGGTGTCGGCGGCAGCAAACCGACAGCCGGCATTCCCCGTGCAGGCGACAAGTCCGGCGCGAATCGGCGAAGCCTGCGTCGAAAGGCCGAGCGCCTCGATCGCCGCGACGGCTTCGGCGACGTGTTTGTCGGCGACGCCGGTAATCAGCAGATTTTGCCAGACCGTGAGACGTAGCCCGCCGTCGCCGAATTGACGCGCGATCTCAGCGAGACCGCGCGTCTGCTCGGGGGTAAGACGACCGACCGGCAGCGCGACGCCGATCCAATTGAAGCCCGCCTGCTTCTGCCGGTGCACGCCGATGTGCGCCGCGCGATCCTGACGCGGGCGCGCCTCGATCGCTTCGGCGTCGACGCGCAGCAGCTTACGGCCGAGCTTTTCTTCGACCGCGGCGAGGAATTTGTCGAAGCCCCATGCGTCAAGCACATATTTAAGGCGCGCCTTGGTGCGGTTGGCGCGGTCGCCATTGTCGATGAAGACCCGCAAAACCTTGTCGGCGACCGCCACCGCTTCGTCCGGCGGCACAATGACGCCCGTGTCGCGGGCGAAGTCCCTGTGGCCGGTGATCCCGCCAAGCGCGAGTCGGAAATAGACGCCCGGCGCGACGCCGCGCCCGTCCTTGACGAGAACGGCCTGAAAGCCGATGTCGTTGGTATCTTCCAGCGCGCCAACGACTCCCGCGCCGTCAAAGGCGATGTTGAACTTGCGCGGCAGACCGTAAAGCGAGCGATCGTTCAGGATGTGATGATGCATGGCGCGCGCATAGGGGCGCGTGTCGATGAGTTCCTGCGGATCGACCCCGGCGGTCGGCGTTCCGGTGATGTTGCGGATGTTGTCGGCGCCTGAGCCCTTGCACCAGAGGCCGAGGTCCTGAATGGCCTCGACAATGTTCACGGCGTTCTTCGGTTCGATTTCGCGGATCTGAATGTTGGCGCGCGTCGTTACATGCAGATAGCCGCCGCCATAATTTTCGGCGAGATCCGCCAAGCCGGCGAACTGCCAGTGATTGAGCGCGCCATTGGGGATGCGCAGCCGGCACATATAGGCGTCCTGGGCCGGCGCGACATAAAAGAGGCCGTAGAAGCGCCAGAGAAAATTGTCGGCGGGTTTGGGCGGGGCGTTCTCCTTTGCTTGCGCGACAAGACGCGGCCAAGCGTCGAACGGGTGCTCCTCGCGCTTCCATTTTTCCTGATCGGTCAGCTTGCCGCCCGCGCCCGTGACGCGGTCCTGTGCGGAGATATGCGCGGCGTCGGGTCCCATCGGCGGCGCTTGTGCGGGCGGCGCCGCTTGTCCGCCGCGGGCCGAGAAGCCGGCGGTAAATCCTTCGAGATAGCGCTTTTGGTCGAGCGTGAAATCGACGGACATTTCAGGCGGCCTTCTGCATGGGCGCGCCAAACATCAATTCGTCGCGCATCGACGAAATATCCGCGCCGGACCGGATGAGATCGAGAAAGTCAGCCGCGCCGCTCGTATCTCCAACCAGGATAGCGCCCACCAGCCTGTCGCCGCGGATGACAAGCTTGCGATAAATTCCCATGCGCGGGTCCTTGCAGACGATGCGGCGCGCATCGTCTTCGCCGAGATAATCGCCGGCGGAGAAAACGCGCACGCCGGACACTTTCAGGTTGGTGGAGACAACGCTGCCGCCATAGGACGCGTCCTGTCCCGCAAGCCGCATGGCGAGAACGCGTCCCTGCTCATAGGCAGGCTCGACGAGGCCGTAACAGACGCCGCGATGTTCAGCGCATTCGCCGATGGCGAAAACGCCCGCCTTGCTCGTCTTGAGGTCATCATCGACCTTCACGCCTCGCCCGACGTCGAGACCTGCTTGTCGCGCGAGGTCGGCGTTTGGCTGAATGCCGACCGCGAAAATCACGGCGTCGGCTGGAACCGTTCGACCGGCGGCGAACTCTATGCCTTCGACGCGGTCAGAGCCGTTGATGCGCGTGGCGTTGGCGTTGAGAAGCACGCGCACGCCCTTCTCCTCGACAAGACGGCGCAGGATATCGGCGGCCGCCGCATCGAGTTGGCGCTCCATCAGCCGATCCATGACATGGGCGAGCGTCACGTCGACGCCGCGCCGCGCCAGCCCATAGGCCGCCTCGAGTCCAAGAAGACCGCCGCCGATGACGACTGCGCGGGCGCCCTTGCCTTCGAGCCGGGAAAGCGCCTCTACGTCCTGGACGTCGCGAAAAGTATGAACGCCAGGCAGATCGGCGCCTTCGATCGGCAGCCTTACCGCGCGCGAACCGGTCGCAAGCACGACTTTCGAATAGTCGACGCTGTTGCCATTATCGAGATAGACGCGCCGGGCGGCGGCGTCTATCTCAACGACCTTGCAGCCGCTGAGCGCGCCGACGCCCGCCGCGCGCCACCATTGCCGCGGTTTGAGTTCGATATCGTCGACCGACAAATCTCCGGCGAGCACGGAAGACAGCAGCACACGGTTATAGGCAAGCCGCGGCTCCTCCCCGATCACCATAATGTCGTAGGCGTTCGGCGCGCGGCTTGTCAGCTCCTCGACGAAACGCGTCGCGGCCATGCCGGCGCCGACGACGACGAGCTTTTCGCGGCTTTCACAAAGGTGCAATCCTGTCATGCGTCGACTCTGCTGAACGGCCGAACGGTCCGGTCACAGGTCGCTTCGCCTAGCTGCGGTGCAAATGGGCAAGACGACCGAAGCGCGCCGCATATTGCGAAACGGCTTCTGTGACGGAGCCCAACTTTGGGCTCGTTCCGGCGGACCGGCGGTCGTCGTTGACCGATTAAGTAAGTGCACGATTCGGGCCAGACGCGCCCGATCGGGTCTCTTGTTAAAAATGCAGGCGTTCCACGGCCTCCGACGGCGGCGCGCGGCGCTGTCCGGCGCCGAATGCTTAGGCGCGAGGCGCCTAACCCATGGCGCTTTTGAACAGCGGTTCGGCGCTCACAGACGCTGTCCGATTGCGAAGCCGGCGAGATAAGCTCCATAGTCCCGACCGTCGAACGACGGTCCGGCGAAGGCGGCAATCTCGCGTTGATCAAGCGCGCCGCCGATAGCGGCGTCGAACAGGTCCGGGCGCAGGACGCCCTTCGCCTTGTCGGCCATGGCCGGGGAATAGCGCGTCTGCCGCCAGCGGATCATTTGCGCGTAAATCCATTCGGCCTGGCGCGGATCGGGCCGCATCGCGCTTGCTTCGCCGATGATGAGATAGTCCATTCGCTCTCGCGTCTCTCTACCATTGACGCGTAAACGGCCAGTCAGCACACGCTGAATGATCTCAGCATCGACGCCGACATATTCCGGGCGCGAGAGAATATGCGAGACCTCCTCCAGGTTTTGCGGCTCATCGACATAGGCGGCGCCTTTGTAAACGGCGCGGACCAGCGCGGCGACCAGATCAGGATCATCGTCGGCCACATTCTCGCGCAGCGCGAGAACCTTCTCGGGCGCGCGCTCAAAAATCTCGCAGCCGAAATGCAGGATGACGCCGACGCCGGCGTCGACCGCGACAGAACTCCATGGCGCGCCGACGCAAAAGCCGTCGAGCTGGCCGCGCGCGAGATTTTCCACCATGTAGGGCGGCGGCAAAGCGATTAAGCGTAGGTCTTCATCTGGATCGACGCCGCCTTCCGCCATCCAGTAGCGCAGCTGATAATTATGCATCGAGAACGGGAAGGTCATGCCAAACGTCAGGGGCTCTCGACGCTCGGCCTGGCGGCGCGCGACGACTTTCGCCAGGGCGCGCGCGCTTTGCGCCGGGTCTCCAACCTCGCCAACCGCAGCCAGTTCCGCATAAAGCGCGGTGGACACGGCAATTGCATTGCCGTTCATCGCGAGATTTATCGGCGCCGCGAGCGGGACGCGCACGTGACCCAGGCCGAGCGTGGACGCGACCGCCATCGGCGCCAGAAGATGCGCCGCGTCGAAGCGGCCGATCGCGAGCTTGTCTCTGATATTCGCCCAGGAGACTTCGCGGATCAGTTCGACATCGAGTCCTTGAGCCGCGGCGAAGCCTTTGTGCCTCGCAACGAAAAGCGCCGCGGCGTCGACGAGCGGAATGAAGCCGATTTTGACCTGCGCTTCGCCGGTCATTTAAACATCTCCGCCGCGGTGATGACCGAGCGCGCAATTTCGATAATCTTCTTGTTTTCGCGCATGGCCGCGCCGCGCATCAGCTTATAGGCCTCTTCTTCGGAGAGCTTTTTCGCCTTCATCAATATGCCTTTGGCGCGTTCGATTGTCTTGCGCTCAGCAAGGTCTGATTTGGCGCGCTCAAGATCGTCCTGAAGCTTGGAGAAGGCCTCGAAACGCGAGATGCACAAGTCAAGGATCGACTTGATGCGCTCCTTTTTCAGCCCGTCGACGATATAGGCGGAGACGCCGGCGTCGACTGAGGCTTGAATCGACGCCGTGTCGCTCTGGTCGACAAACATTGCGATCGGCCGTCGTACGGCGCGGCTGACCTGAAACATCTGCTCGAGAGTGTCGCGCGAAGGGTTTTCAAGATCAATCAGAATGACGTCGGGATCGATGGCGTAAATTTGCTTGAGCAGATTCTGCATTTCGCCGATGCGCTCGACCTGCGTGAAGCCGGCTTCACGCAGTCCCTCTTGGAGGATCAACGAGCGAATGGGACTTTCGTCGACGATGACGATTTTCAATTGGCGGCGTCCGCTGCGCGCATAAGTGGGTCGTGCTTGCGGGTCGCCGCGTCGCCAGCTGTCAAACTCACGATGCGCGCCCGGTGCGATCCACGCGTTTATATCTTGAACCGCAGCGACATGCCCGCCTGCCAGTTTTTCATAATCTGCGGACCGTTGAGATTCTGATAGACGGGCAGACCGGCCTCGACCGCGACCGTCGCATTGTCATAGCCGATAAATTTGCCGCTGATCGTCCCGCCGCCGAAGAGCTCGACCCGCTGCCCGCCGTAAAAGGCCGGATTTGCCGGCACGGCCGGGCCACGGATTTCCGGATCGAAGCCGCGAATCGGGCCCTGCGTCGTACCGCTCACGCGGAAGGTGGTGGTGAGTCCGGGCGTCCAGGTGTAGCCGCCCCAGGCGTTGAACTCATGCAGATCGCCCCAGCGGTAGCCCCCCGTAGGAGTGGGGCCGAGCGGGAAGCGCAGGCGATATTCGAGCAGGTAGTCCCCGGAATAGCCCAGTGAATTTGCGGCCAAAGGGAAGCGTCCGCGATAGCCAAGACCCCACGACCACGGTCCCAGATAGCCGGCATAGACGACGCCCGGGAAAATATCGAACGTGCCCGTGCCGGGCTGCATGCCATAGAATCCGCGGATGTTGCGGCGGGTCCCGTCGGGCAGGAGAAAGTTGGAGAAGGTGGCCGTGTAGCTGCCGGCGGGGAAGGAGAAGCCAAGAGAGACCTGGATGCGGTGGATGTCGTCCTGATAGACGCGATAGACGCCCGACAAGGTGACGTCGGCAAGGCTTGTCGTTCCCGGCAAACTCCTGCCCAGCGGCAGAATTCCCGACGCGCCCTTGAAGGTTAGCGCGTTGAGATTCTTCTCGATCATGCCGGCGGTGAGAACCACTGCGAAATCCTTCGTGACGCCGTAGCTCAGGCCGACAATTTGCGTCGCGACCGCGATATTTTGCGGAATGATGCGGACGGTCTGCCTGGGATTGAGAAAGAACGGTACCGTCGTGACGATATATTCGTTTGAGACCGTGCGCGTTCCCATTTTGATGCCCGACAGATTGGCGAAGACGGGCGTAATGGAGAGAACGAGTTTGCCGGCGGCCGGCATATCGGCGCCGAATACCCCCATGGGCGCCGGCGGAGGCGGAGGCGACGTGGCCAGCGTCGCGGCTGTCGGCGCCGCGACTTGCGGTTGAACCGAAGTCGCCTTGGCGGAAGCCTTCTCCCCGCCGGCCGAGGCGTTTGCGCCAGTCCCCATGATCACGGCGGCCGCCATGCTCGTCGCAAACGCGCCGCGGCCTAGACGCCGCCGATCCGTCCGTCCTCGAAACTGTGCTTTCTTCATCACGAACCTCGGATGCGTCTCGCCTGCACGGCGCCGGAAACAAAAAAGCCGCTGCCTGAATGTCTGCGCAGCAGACGTTCAGGACAGCGGCGATGCTGGGGGCCCCTCTGTGGACCTTGACGTCGCGAACGACGCCTTCGAATGAATGGATGCAATCCGGGCGCCACCTACAGCGAAGCCGCGGATGGCGATCCTTCAGAGGCAACAAACTCGAGAGTTTACGAGCATCCGCCTTGGCCCGCGCGCGTCTGCGCAATGTTCGCGAGGAGCCCTTCGCGTGGCGCGCTTAGCTTAAGAAGCGGCGCCGTACGCCGAAAAAAATCGCATACTGCCGGCGTCGAAGACAATGCGCTTGGTTTTTTCGGACGGAACGCATGTCCGCTTCGGCGGCTTGTAGAGTTGGCTTGGTCGCGGTTGGTGACGCGCCGGGCCGTTCGACAAAGCGTAAAGTAAAAGCTTCCGTAACGCGTCAGGAACACTGAGCGGGGGGCATTCGTTTTCAACTAGGAGGGCTGCCGTTGGCCCCTCAACTAGGAGGCTGCCGCTAGCCGCTATTGCGTACGCGCGATATTCACTGATCATGACCTTGAATAAAGAGGAAAGCCGATGAAGGTTCTTCTTATTGGAGCGACCGGCCTCATCGGTTCGAGCATACTCGCAAAGCTCCTCTCAACCGGCCACTCGGTGGTCGCGGTTTCGCGCGGGCGCGCGAATGTGCGCCGGCAATTTCCTCAGGCGCAATGGGTTTCGCTTGATCTAAGAATCGTTGACTCAGCGGCGCAGTGGGCGCCTCATCTTGAGGGCGTCGACGCTGTCGTCAATTGCGCAGGGGTGCTTGGCGGAAGCGCTTCAGATTCAACCGACGCGGCGCATGCCAAAGGCCCCTCGACGCTGTTCGCCGCGTGCGAAAGGGTCGGCGTCGAGTGCGTCATCCACTTCTCCGCCGTCGGCGTCGACCGACAAAGGCCAAGCGAATTTTCCAGGAGCAAGGCGGAGGGCGACGCCGCCTTGAAGGCGATCGATCTCGATTGGGTGATCCTGCGCCCTTCCGTCGTCGTCGGGCGCCGCGCATACGGCGGAAGCGCGCTGTTTCGGGGATTGGCGACTTTGCCGATCCTTCCGCGCTTCAGAAACGCCGGCGAACTGCAGATCGTACAGCTCGACGACGTTGTGGCGACCGTTCTCTTCTTTCTCGCGCCTTCTGCGCCCTCGCGCGTGGAGTTGGAGATCGTTGGACCCGAGCGTCTGACATTCAATGAAGTCGTCGCAACCTACCGCAAATGGCTCGGCTGGCGGCCGGCGCAGCGCGTCGATCTTCCCGACTGGCTGTTCGATGCGATGTACCGGGTAGGAGATTTCCTCGCCTGGCTCGGCTGGCGCACGCCGATCCGCGACATCGCGAAAAGGGAGATGGTTCGCGGTGCCATTGGCGACCCCACGCAGTGGACAAACCTTACCGGCATTAAGCCGCAGTCGCTGGAATCGGCGCTTACGGCCGAGCCTGCTGATGTGCGCGAGAAATGGTTTGCACGCATCTACGCGCTGAAGCCGCTTATTTTCGCGGTCACGTCGCTGTTCTGGATTTCGACCGCGCTGGTTTCGTTCGGCCCGGGATGGGATATCGGCCTCAATCTTTTGTATGAAGGCGGAATGGCGGGCCCAATCGTTCCGCTGACCGTCATTGCCGGCGCATCATCCGATCTTATCATCGGCGTCGCCATCGCCTTTCGCCGCACTTCGAAAGTCGCGCTCGTCGCTGCGCTCATCCTCTCGTTCGTATATCTTATCCTTGGCACCATTCTTGTGCCGCGACTCTGGAGGGAACCGCTGGGGCCGATGCTGAAAATCTGGTCGGTGATGGTCTTGAACGTTGTCTCTCTGGCGATTGTCGACGACCGGTGATCTATCTCACCCTAAAATATATTCATATCATCGGCGCCGCGGTCTTGCTCGGCACCGGCGCCGGAATCGCTTTCTTTATGCTGATGGCGCATTTCAGCCGATCGCCGCCAGTCATCGCGGGCGTCGCGCGAATCGTCGTGATTGCCGATTTCATCTTTACCGCCTCCGCCGTGGTGATACAGCCGATCACCGGCGTCGCGCTTACCTGGCTCGCGGGCTTATCGCTTACCGAAGGCTGGGTAGCGCTCTCTATCGCGCTTTACTTCTTCACCGGCGCCTTTTGGCTGCCCGTCGTCTGGATGCAGATGCGCATACGCGACATCGCGCAAGCCGCTGTTGCAGCGAACGAGCAGCTGCCAGAGAGCTACTACAAGTTCTTTTGGTGGTGGTTTGCTTTCGGCTTTCCAGCTTTCGGCGCCGTCATGGCCATCATATGGCTGATGATCGCCAAGCCGCTGATCGTTTAGAAACGTGACCGTGCCTGACGCGCGAGGCCTATCTGGCTATCCTTCAAAACAAGCAGCGCTCACACTTACAAAATGCCCGGCCGTCCTATTGCCCCCCGCTGCGATCAAACCAGTTTAGCGATAGATCTCATCGGAGCACGCGCATGAAGGCTCTAATTTGGCATGGCAAGAGCGATAGAAAATGAGCGGGCTCGAAGCAGCGATGGCGGGGGTAGGCGCAGCGGGTACGCTGCTCGGCGGCTATGGCGAATATCGCTCTGGCATGGATCAGGCGGCAGCGGTTCGACGGCAGCGGTCGTCAGGGACTCCGCCGCCGAAATGGCGAAACTCACCGCAATAAGATTACCATCCGTAGCCGTCGGGATACCCATAGGCCGGGTAGCCATAGGCGGGATAACCGTAATAATACGGTTGTGCGTACGCGGCGCCAGCTGCGGCAGCGCCGAGCACGCCCATCGCCGCCGCTGCAGCCGCAGCCGCGCCCGGATCATATCCACGGCGATAGTAGCCACCCCGATTATAACGCCGATAGTAGATTTGATCAGTTAGCGACGGTGTTTCGATGCCTCGGGGGCTCGCCATGTTGATGGGGCCTGCCCAGGCGTTGCCTGCCAAAGCCGTCGCGGCCAAACCGGCGCATAGGGCGCCTCTAACGATCGATTTGAATGTATTACGCATGTCTACCTCCACTCGGCTTTAAGACAGCCTGAACTTTTTTCGACGCCACTCGCGAGAAGCTGGATCGTCGCCTTATATTTGGCGCTCACAACGCCATTGTCGAGGCCAAGGATAGATTGGGTGCGTTCCGGCAAGGCGACCAGAGCTGTTGCTCGGTCGCCGCACCCTATTTTGATTTCGCCTTTTTCTTCCTCGGCCTCATCCCTGGCCCGCCGTCGTTCTCTTCGACAAAGAGGACGCCCATCTCCGCCCGGTCGCGAGTGCGGCGACGTGCCTAATTGATATTCAGTCCGCTTGCGTCCAGAGATTTTCGTATGATCCGCGCTCCCATCGCTGCTCCTATCGCTAATGCCGTGATAGCGTCAGTGGTCGTCGCTGTGATCCTGGGCGGCGTGATGCTATTGCTTCAGCGCTGATCGGCGGCGGCGTCCCCGCGAGCGCCAATTCATGCGAAGTGTGGGACTGGTTGTGGGACTGCCAAATAGCGAGATGAGCAACTATTTGAAATATCACCGTGAAAGCCAGCTAACTGGTGCCCAGGAGAGGACTCGAACCTCCACGGCTTTCACCACTGGTACCTGAAACCAGCGCGTCTACCAATTCCGCCACCTGGGCATCGAGCCCGTCTCATAGGGGCGGCGGGCGCCCCCTGTCAATGCGCGCTTTGGGCAAAAGGCCGCGACGGCGAACGCCTCGCGCGAAGGCTTGCCTCGCGCATTTCCTTCCGCGCCAAATTTCGCTAGAGCGTTGGCGACTTATTCGCGCCGGCGGCGGCCGGCGCGACGCAAGCGGAGCGGATGCAATGATCGGCGACAATAACCTGACCATTGGCGCGGGACGCGTAGTGACGGTATTCGGCGGCTCGGGCTTCGTCGGACGCCATGTCGTGCGTGCTCTGGCGCGTGACGGCTGGCGCGTGCGCGTCGCCTGCCGGCGGCCTGACCTTGCCTTCTATCTCCAGCCTCTCGGCCGCGTCGGCCAGGTGATGGCGGTACAAGCCAATGTGCGTCATCCAGAATCGATCGCAGCGGCCCTGCGCGGCGCTTCGGCGGCGGTCAATCTGGTCGGCATCCTTGCCGAAACCGGCGCGCAAAAATTTTCGACTGTGCAGGCCGGCGGGGCGCGCGTCATTGCCGAAGCCGCGAAAGCGGCCGGCATCGACAATATGGTGCACATTTCCGCGATCGGCGCCGATCCGCAGTCGCGGTCGGCCTATGGCCGCAGCAAGGCGGAGGGCGAGGCCGCCATGCATGTGGAAATCCCTTCAGCCGTCATTTTGCGGCCATCGGTGATCTTCGGGCCGGAAGACGATTTCTTCAATCGCTTCGCAACGATGGCGCGTTACTTTCCCGTCGTGCCGATCGTCGGCGCCGATACGAAATTCCAGCCGGTCTATGTCGGCGACGTCGCTCAGGCCGTCGCGAACGCACTCGCCGGCCGCGCCAAGCCGGGCGCCGTTTATGAGCTTGGCGGCCCGGAGATCAAAAGCTTCGCGGAGATCATCGACTACGCCCTCAAAGTCGTCCAGCGCGAGCGCGCAGTCCTGAAACTCTCTTTCGGCGCCGGCCAACTTATGGCCGTGATGACGCAAACGCTGACCAAGCTTTCCTTTGGACTCTTCCCGAAACTCTTGCGCATGACGCGAGATCAGGTCGAACTGCTCAAGCACGACAATGTCGTCAGCGACGCGGCGAGAGCCGACGCCCGCACGCTCGAAGGGCTCGGAATCGCCGATCCGCAATCGATCGAGTCCATCGTTCCGACTTATCTCTACCGCTACCGGAAGGTCGGTCAGTATCAAACGCAGCGTATGGACCAATCAGATGCACCTGTCCGCGCGCAGCCTCAGCCGAACGAGAAAAGAGTCGCATAGGCTGCGTGACATGGCGCCGGTTCATATGCGCCTTGGTCGGCCCGATCCAAATCATCGCTGAAACGCAGCGAGGTCATCGCGGATCATCGCAATCGATTTCGGGCGACCTCGCCTTCCGTCAGCTTTTTTTGGAATGAAGATCGTCAGTCTGACGCGTTCGTTCTTCGCCCGTCTCTGAGGGCGCCGGTCCATAAGCAAACAAACCGGCGCCTTTTTAAACGGGAGCAGTTCGTCTTGAGCGATTTGCCAGACGTATCAAATTAGCCTTATATGATAAGGTGTTACTGTCAGCGCGGCGGTGACAGTGCTTTTTCCCTCGCGCCTTCGATCGAAAGAATTGCCGCAAACTGGAAATAGTGTGAGCCGCTATCGGGAATTCCAACCGGATGCCGCGAATGTCCAGCATCGACCTTGACAAGATAATCGATATCTACGGACGGCAACTCGGAGAGATCATTTGGCACTCTGTGCATTTTGGCGACTCTCTGTGCGAGATCAGCGAACAGCACGCCCGTAGTATCGCGGTATTATTGGCGTTTGCGCCATAATACCGTAGTATCGTCCGAGACGTAGAAACGTACAACCTGACGCCCAGAGGGCGACCGCTGCGCATTCTCGAGGTTGGCGCATACGCCCATTTCGATGTCGCGTTAGCTTGTTCGCTTGTCGGGGGCGAGGCGCTCGGCTGGGCACATGATATTTCCCCAAAATCGCTCCGGCTTGGCTCCGAAGAGGCTCAAAAGCGGGATCTGCGTCCACCGACAGTCATAGCAGGAGATTTTCACCGACTGCCATTTTGTGACGGGTTCTTTGACATCGTCTTTTGTGCGTCATGCGTGCATCACACCTTCAGGCCGTGGCTGATGATGTCTGAGATGTTGCGAGTTGTGCGACCTGGAGGAATTGTACGAATCGAGAATGAACCTGTAGGCCGAAAGTTCTGCTTCTATCAATTTCGCAGCAACCGTCCGGAGTCGCGCACGCGGTTTGAGCAACGACTCGAGGAGGTCGGGCTAACTTGGACCATATCCTCCAGTGCTGCACTTGGGCGGGATCAGATCGCCACAGGATGCGGTTAAGGCGGCGATCGTGGCGGAGCACAGAGGCGAACGTAAATGAACATTACTCAATTACCGGCCATCATGGGCACTCTGTTGATCTTAACTGGTTCAGGATTGGTAGTTTTTGAAGCGATTCATGCCAACAACTCAGGCCGATTTAGACCGCCAAATGTAGGGGATTTCGGCCTTTCGCGATGGCGATTTCAAACTGCATATCCCGGAATCACGATGATCTGCGTGGGGGCGTTGCTCCTTGGGGTAGGAGCATTCGCCGCGCATTGAAATCAAATTAGGACACTACCCCGACGCAGCCGGAGTCGACAGGTCCGTTCTTCCGGCAAATGCCCGTTGATGAAGGAGTGTTTATCGATCTGCCTGAATTGCCTGATGTCCGACTGGACTTCCAAAACGCGCAACTTCCTGAAATTGAAGACGGCGACGCCGACGTCGTCAAGCAGACTTACGCTTCGCCCGACTGGATCTATTATGAGGAAGCAAACGGAATTCGCTCGGTCTTGAATTCGGGCGCCGTGGGAAGAATTCCGCTGCCTGAGGCTTCGACTACGGCACTGATGCTCATACGGTTTTATGCCGTCGCGCGCTCCGATGGAACTCCCTATCTCGTGCGCTTTCTCGACCAGGACGGTGGCGAATTGTCCCATCACCTCATTTGCCAATCCGAAAGTCGTCTTGCACGCTTCCTGGTGGCGTCAGGCGCTGCCGAAATCAGCGTGAGATTAGAAAATTTGGATGGCGCATTAGCCAATGATTTGCACGTGCACATTCGTATTGGCGTCGCGCGCTTAATTCCAATCAACAATGGTCTGGAGCTGCACTGAAAAGTGTTTGGCGGGCGATCTCCAAGGCCTTTAGCCGACCGGCGGATGACGGAAAACGAAATGCGGATAGATTTGCTCGGAAAGGAGCCCGTCGCGCGCGATGACGAAAGATTCTACCGCTTCGGTTGCGCCGATACAGCTCGACACGGTTGCGTCATCAAACACGTAATAGCCCATCGGGACCATATAAGGCTTTGATGCGTCGTATGAATATTTTACGGCGCTGTAGATATCACAATCGATGTGGGCAAGAACGATTGAGCCCACCCCGGGCAGAAGGGCGGGCGCAGTGTCCTGAAACAAGCCCTTAACAAGGTGTAGATTCCTAAGGCCAGCCTTGTCGACCGCAGCCTGGATTTCGGCGATGTTGGTGTCGGCGAAATCTCCGGCCGAATGCGCGTCAATGGCTGCGTCAGTTTCCGGCATGCCAGCGAAAGTGTCCAGCGCATAGACGTTCGCTCCCGGCAGAAACCGCTCCGCCAGCGCGGCCATGAACATCGCGGAGCCGCCGCGAAAAGAGCCGTATTCGACGATGTGGCCGAACGGCAGGCGCGGCAGAAAGAACTTCACGAGGAGAAAAAGATTTATCGAGCGCTCGAGCAGCAGCACCGAGCGGCTCCCCGCCACCGACATCGCATCCTGATAGTCTGGGTCTGCGAGAACGCGTGATTTCAGATCGCCGAACTCGAGTCCCCAGCTTCGCTGATAGCCTTCATAGACACTTCGGCCGCCGCGCAATTCATCACGAACTCCGGCAAGCGCGGGAAGATAGTTATCGACTTCTATGCCACTTGCAGCAGTCATGGCGCCACCTTTCTACAATCAAAAACTCCCTCACATAAGGACGCTGTTCCCGACCGCATCATCGCCGCTCTCCGTTCCTTGCCGACAAAGCATTCTCGCGCCGGCCACGTTCCGACGCCAGATGCCCTGTGTCGATCGGCGAAGAGGCAAGATCATCGCCGGATCGGTTCGCGGCTTCAAGCTGTGGCACGAACGGGACGAACGCGCGCTTCAGCGCGTCGATGGAATAGTGATTCTCGATGAACCGCAGGCCCCGCTCGACGTTCTTTCTGGTCGCCTGACGATCGGTTTGGGCGAGCAAAACTGCATCGGCAAAGGCCTGCGCCTCGACAGCGACATAGCCAATCGGCTCTGGCGGGAACAGCCCCTGCATGCCTACGGCCGTCGCAACGAACGGCGTGGCGTGGAAGAGCGCCTCGATCGTCTTGCCCTTGACCCCGCCGCCAAATCGCAACGGAATCACGGCAACTCCGACAGTCGCATAGAGCTTCGCCAAACCTTGATCGCTCAATCGACCCTTCAGGATAATCGATTCCGACTCGAGCCGCGTCATTTCCGAACTGGTCGTCGAGCCGACGACATTGAGTCGCGTATTGGGCCGCTTGGCGCGAATGAGCGGCATAACCTCTGTCGCAAACCAGACGAGCGCGTCGACATTGGGCGGATGAGACCCGCCGACGAAGAGCAATTCATCGAAGTTGCGCGAATCGAAGCCCGCGAAATTCTCGCGGGCCGTCGAAAGCTCCTCGTGCAAATATCCGAGCATCGGCACGTCGGCTGAAACGCAGCCCGGCAATGCCCGTTTAACCTCTTCGCGCTCGTCCGCGCTCGGATAGAGCACCACGTCAGATTTGCGCCAGTTTTCGATTTCCTGCCTGCGGACGTTCTCGATCTCGAGGCGCAGATTCTCATTGTGATTCAGTTCAAGTTCGAGTTCCATCCGTTTGTAATGGATGTCGTGGCCATAATACAATATTCGACAATTCGAATTCTCGCGGAGTTCCTGATAATATTTGATTGCGACGTGCGGGCGGCTGAGCAACGCATACTGAAAATATTGCCCGTTCGCCGACATAAAGGCGTCGAAGCGATCGACATAGGCGGCCGAGTAGATGACTTCGACCCCTTCATTTTGCAACGTCCGGCAATATTCGCGGTCCTCGTTCAGATTGTCCGGCCAAAACGTCACCTGGAAACCCGATGCGAGAAACATGCGGATGAAGTGGTACATCGTCCGCGAGCCGGCGTCGCGATCCCACTGCGGGATGTAATGGTCGACGATCAAAATATGTGGGCGTCCGCGAGAGCGGTCGCGCGCCAGAAAGACATCCTGCGCATTCGGGAAATGATGGGCGGCTAAGGTTGAGCGCCAGCGCGAAAGCAGCTTTTCCTGGTTCGCGACCTGATAGGCTTTGATGCCGCTGCTCGTGTCCTTGCCGTGACTTTTGCCCTCATGATGAATGACTCCGGAATGTGGCGCGTAAATCGTTTTCATGCCGGCCGCTCGCACGCGGAACGCCAGATCCGAGTCTTCACAATACGCAGGCATGTAAATCGAGTCGAACTCACCGAGCTCCTTCCAGGTTTTTCTCGGCAATGCGATCGATGCGCCTGAGATGTAGTCAATTTCCTTTAGATAATTGAACTCCGGAAGGCGGGGGTCGCTGTTGCGGCCAAAATTCCAAGCCGATCCGTCCTCCCAGAAAATTCCGCCGGCCTCTTGCAGCGTGCCATCGGCGTTCAAGAGCTTGGAGCCGGAAAGACCGCAATTGGGATCGCGCTTGAAAACGTCGATCAACTCGTCGAGCCAATGCGGAAGCGTCAGGGTGTCGTTGTTTAGGAACACGACATAATCGCCCTTGGCCGCCTTGGCGGCGGCGTTACAGTTTCCGAGAAATCCGAGATTCTTCTTGTGGCGCACATGCGTGACGCCGCCGCCGGCCTTTGAAAACACTTCAGCCGTCGCATCGGTCGAGCAATCGTCGCCAACAATAATTTCATAACTGTAATGAGACGCGTTCTCGAAAATGCTCACGACGGATGTCAGCGTGAAGACGAGATTGTTGTAGACAGGAATGATGATCGAAACGTCGATCTTCGACCGCTGCGCCCGCCGCGACGAGCGGTATTTCTGCGCCCGATTCTTGAGAAGTTCGAAGTCGGCCGATGCGGCAAAGTCGTCCGGCCTATCACCATAGCGCTCAACCACAGACATCAAATAAAGATAAAGGTCGATCTTCTCTTCGCCGTAGACGTCGATGATATAGTCGCGCAGCCGCTGCGGCAGCCAGTATGCAACGCCAGGCTTCGGGGGCCAGGCGGACGTCGATGCCGGCGGCGATGCTTCCAGCTTTCCGAGCGACCGATGAGGCGGCAGCGCAAGATGCGTTTCGCCGAAGTCCATGAAAGCGGACAAAGGGTCGAAACGCGCCCAGTAAATGTCCGGCACGATGCTCCGCATATCCGCCAGGCTGATCCTTTGACTGGTTTCGCGCTGATCCTGCGCGCCGACGAGAACATAATGACTCAGCGCGTCATATGGGGCGGTCCGCGCATCTCGATTGACGCGCAGATAATAGTCGACGTCGAACAGCGGATGCGGCGAACGCTTTTCGAAGCTGCCGGAACGCACGAAATGCAGCAGCGGGTTGAGGAGCGCGCTGGCGACATCGGGATTGTTCGCCAGATACCAGTCGCCCGCAAAGGCGCGATGCGGTCGCCGTCCCTCGCGCCAGCCGATCGCACAATAGTGCAGCAGCGGGCAAACGCCCTGCCGGCGGACATCGTTATTTTCGTTCAGATACAGGTCCGCGTCGAAAAGCGGATGGGGGCTTGCAAGAAAAAGCTCGCGCTGAGTGATATAGGCCCGCACCGGACGATCTTTTTCCTCAAATCCGGTCTGGCGCCTCAGGCGATCAACCCAGATCAACGGATGAGGGTCGCGCATCTCGCGCTCTCCAAAATTGATGTAATGTTCAAGCGGATCGAGGTTTTTTGCCGCAACGTCCTTATTGTGCTGAGTGTAGAAACTTTCGTCAAAAAGGGGGTGCGGCGAACGCCGGCGGCTCTTGCCGTTGCGCAAATAATGCACGAGAGGAGCCGTTGCGCCGATGTCCGCGACATACAACGCACTGTACCAAGCGCTGCAAAAATAAGGATGCGGATCGCGATGCTCCTTGAATCCGTTTCGCAGATAATGCGCAAATGGATCCATTCCGCTTTGCGCAACATCCGGATTGGTTTCGAGATACCAGTCGGGATCGAACAAACCTGATTTTTCGATTTCGTGACGTTCCGACCGGCTAAGCGCCGGCGCATCGGCGGCGGCGCAATCGCCAGCCGCAAGCGCCGCTGATACGGAACGAGCCCCAGCGGCGATGACGCAAGACGCAGGCGGGCTTCATGCGCGGTCTGCGTGATCTGCTGCTCCGCCGCTCGCTTTATGCCGATGACCCGCATCTGCTGCTCGAAGCGCTGCATGTCCGCGGCCTGCGCCGTCGCTGCGGCGGCGTATTGAGCGAGTTCCTTCGCAGATCGCTCGATCTCAGCGTCGGCGACGCTGGCTTCAACGCGCGCCTGCGCCAATTCGGCGGTGCGCGCGACTAGGTCCGACCGAACCGTCGCCGCTTCTGAAAGCGCCAGTTCGGCGCGCTGCAATTTTTTGGCAAAGCGCGAGCATTCCTTAGCGCTCGCGGCGAACTTGGCCTTGTAAGACGCCAATTTGTCGGCAAACTCATTTTTTTCGCGCGCAGTTTGGGCGACTTGCCTTTCCGACTTTTCAGCGCGCGCGAGCAGGTCGGACTGAGCAGCCGTCGCCTCCGAGAGCGCCCGTTCCAGGCGCTGCAATTCTTCGGCAAGACGTGAGCGCTCCTTGGCGCTCGCGGCGAGATGAGCAGCTTGCGCGGTCGCTCTCGCCAGAAGGGCGGAATTCTCATTTACGCTTTGCGATAGCTTCCCATTTACGTCATTCAGCTGCTCGCTCTGGTTCGCCAAATCGGCTGTCCGCTGCTGGAGTTCGGCGCGTTGGCGCTCCAATTCTGCAGCTAAGCTCTGTCTTTCGTCAGCGGCCCTCGCAACCTGACTCGAAAATTGCAACGCTTCGGTCTGCGCTTTCGCCAAGTCGCTAGAAAGGTGCTCGCATCGGGCGCGCAAATGCTCAGATTCGTCTCGACGGCAATTTATCTCGCCGCGCATCTCGTCCAGGCGAACTTCGTAATCGATAAGAGCTGAGCCGAACATTAGGCTGGCCTGCTCAAACTGGCCCCGAATCACGTCTAGTTTGGCGCGAGCGCTATTCGACATTGGGCTAAGGCTCAATTCGAGCAATGCGTCGTATGCCGCAACCGTCCATTCATGTATGGCCGGATGTGTCGTGAGTTCTTTTTGTCCCACCCTGATGTGAACGAGTGCGGCATCCAAAAATTCATCGATGTCCAAAGACGAGCGATCGGATCGACGTGGCCATGTAATACCGACTTCGCTGGAGATTCGGTCAACAGCCGCTCTCCAATCCATAAGGAAATGATCCCAGCCGAAGATGGCTCTTGGCATGTCTCGAGTCATGAACTCGGCGTCTAGAACGTGCCGCAGCCATAAGAGCAGCCCTTTCGCAACAGACATGCCATCGCGCTTCTTAAGCGAATACGCTACTTCCAAAGGAGAACGAACTGGAATCACCACATGAGGAACTACGCCCATTTCGCCCAAAACGCTCGTCCAGAACGGCACGAATCGGCATGCTCGCGGATCCTTCACAACCGCTAAAGACGCATCTGGATATTCCGATATGAAAATATTCTTGGCGCGCCGTTTGAACGCTTCACATACGGGCGTGGAATACCAGTCCGGATTGAATCTGCGCCAGTCATGCCAATTAGAGCCGGCGGAATCCAACAATTCATCGTGAAACTGCATCAATGCGGCGGATTCGAAATACCCACGTTCATTACCAGAGTTGGCGGACAATACGTGCTTAGGAAGCTGGCAGCCGAGTTTCGACAACACGCCTGCGACAGCGCTTGTCCCGCTTCGATGCATGCCCAAAACCATTACGAGAGCAGGCCCGCTGATCCCATCCATCCGAACGCCATCCGCGTCGTTGGGATTTGGGAGATTTTTTTAAGGACCCGTTTGTTTTTCGCGAACCAGACGAATGAATGCGGACGCCCATACATTTCTCCATGGCGCACTTTGAGCCGGTTCCTTGAAAACCCGCCAAATAATTGTTGAACGACAATAGATCGAAGCTACGACATAGCGCATAACGGTGGAGATGCGCATAAGCGATCTGGCCGCTTAGATCTGGCGTGAATCGCTCAAGGTCCTTCGGCATCCGCGCAACGCCTCGTCAAAAAATGGATTCGTCATACCGTCAACGTTACTTTGCTTGGGAAAGCGAAAGAGATCGAAACGCGACGCCGAGCGTTCGCTGGTCCTGGCTGACGCCTAAATCGCGCGGACAAATCGCCTTTGGCATTAGAAAGGTCATGAGCCAATCGCCGGGCTGGAGAAACGTCGTTTCGATTCGCGCCGACTGGACTCCTGCGTTCAGGATCGGCCAAAAGGCGACGAACGCGCCATTGATGAATACGTAGAGCTCCTGTTCGACGCCGCGCGCCACGTGCGGAATCATGTCGATATCGAGAAGCAGGTCATGCTTGATGAAATCTATCTTGAACCGGAGTTTCGCGACATGCCCGGCCCAGGTGTGCTGCTTGTCATCATTGTCGTGCAGCCATCCGTCGCCGGCCCAAAGCCTATAGTCGCCGACCGAACCGAACTGCACTGCACTGAAAAAGGAATGCCTGACATAGACATTTGCCCTCATCTGCGTGGGACCACCTATGGCGACGCCTGTTTCTGAAGTGATGGCTAACGTCGATCTTGGCGGCAGTCAGCTACCCTCTAGCTGCTGGAATAGTCGAACACAACACGCAACTTAGCCAACATTTGGCGAAGAATGAGGCAATGGAGCCAAATTTGGCGCGCTGGGCAAAAACTCTCGGATCAGACATTACGAAGCGGCGCGCATGTTTCAGCACGTCTTTGACGTGTAGCCGCGTCGCAAGCCCAAGGCGCCTGTGAATTCGGCGTCCTTGGCGATCGATGATTTTCTCCGCCCGCCGCTCTTCAGCAATGCCCAAAAACGAAAAATAAACCCCCGGCTCACGCCGGGGGTTGGAAGTCGGAAACCGGCCCTTAAGGGCCGGTTTCGCTTTGAGATGGCCTGCTATCAGAACAGCGGAGACAGGAGGCTGCCGCCGAAGCGATAGGTCAGACCCGCAGAGATGACGATCGGATTGATCGGCAGCGACACCTTGACCGGGATGAAGATCGCTCCAAGCGCGGGCGCTCCCGGCACGAACGAGATCACTGTGGAGTGAACCATCGGGTGCAGGCCGATATATTTGACGTCGACGTTCACGCCCCAATGATCGTTGAGCATGTAATCAACGCCAGCCTGTCCGACCACGCCCCAGGACGGGGCGACCGTGGCGTATTGGAAGGTGCTGAGCACTGCGGGAATGCCCAGACCGGCAAGCGGCGAGCCAGGCGCCATCGGGATGCCCCACGTGTCGTTGTTGACGCGGGTATTCCAGAAGGTCGTGAAGTTCACGCCGACGCCGAGGTAGGGTTGGAAAGCGCCGAAATTGGTAACGTGATATTGAAGCATGACGGACGGCGGGAACAGCCAGGCGCGCGCGAAGTCGCTGGCGATCGTGCCGGTGCCCTGGATGTGATGCGGCGCGACGCAGCAAATCGCTTCAATCGCCCAGTTCTTGTTGAGGTAATAGGCCGCGTCAAGCATCGGGATGATCGCCGACGAGGTGTTCGTGCTCGCGCCGGCGATCACGCCATTCGCGCCGGTCAAGCCCGAAAGCCGACCAATGGAGCCCAAGCCGGGATAGCCGGCGCCGGAGTCGAACACCGTGCCATGGCCGTCCAGCGGAATGACGCCCGCAACCTTCAAGCGAACTTGAAACGGCTGATAGCTATCCACGAAAGCCGGCGGGGGTCCCTTGACGGAGGGCAGCGCGCCGCCGGCGCTCGAGGGCGCTATAGCCGCGAAGGGATCGAAGTGCCAGTTCACGCCCGCACGCACCGTATGAAAGCGGGTCGGCGAGTTCTGCGTCGCTGCGAACTGCGGCATTGTAGGGCCGAGGGCCCCCTGGAGGATCGCCGGGGCGCCGCCATTGAGCGGTACCGAATTCGCGCGCGTGTTGCCGAGATCGACATAGAGATATTCGGCCTTGAGCGACCACGAGGGGAACATAGAAGGCGACCATTCGAGGCCGCCGCCAGCCGCCCAGCCGACTCTGGTGTCGTCGTAATAGCCGTGGCCGAGCGCGCCTCCGCCAAAGAGCGCTGCGCCCCCAAAGGTGTAATTGTCAGCGAACCCGACATTGTGGACGACCTGGCCATAGGCGAAGCCGCCCGTGCCGTAAACCATCAGATTGGGCATGGAAGGCAGCGTCAAGCCGACCCGGCCGCGCACTGTGCCGAACCAATCGACCTTCTTCGTCGAATTTACCGACTGCAGATGGGGGCCTATGGCGTCGGCGATTCCGATCGCGGCGTTGCCGTGGGACCCAATATCGGCGGCCTGGATGTCCGCCTCGGCGCCGAGGACGAGCCACGGGTTGAACTGATAGTTGTAGCCAAGCTGGCCGCCGCCCACGACGCCTTGCAGATTCTGTCCGGTGGTCCAGGCAGAACCTAACGGCGCCACTCCGAGGGCGCCCGCGCTGATGTAGGAGAGACCGCCAGTTTCCTGAGAGCTGGCTCCGAAGGCGTAACCAATGTTAACGCCGCCATAGAGACCGGTCCAGGTGAACGCTGGCGGCGGCGGCGCCGGCGGCGCCTTGTAGTGCGGTAGATCAGCGGCGCTGGCGGCAGCGCCGGCGCTCCCGACCATCAGCGCGGCGATCACGCCGCGAACAAAATATTTCATCGGAACCCCCGGATTAAATTCTGCGGTTCGACGGTCGACGACGAAGGCGCCGAAGTCCCTGTCACGTTGCTATAAAATTTTGGTAATGCAACTGCGGTTGACGCAAAATTAGGCTGTGGCGCGCGCATTCTTGGCGGCTGTGGCTCTAGGGCAACAATCCCTGTAATTCTTGTGAGATAGCCCGCTCCCCGTTGCTGCAGCCGCTGCCAGAGGAGGTTGCGCCAGGCTTCTCTTTAGGCAGTCGCAGCTTGCCGCGTCAGACGCTGCGCAGTAATCCTTGCGCCGCCGCAACGCGGCAAACACGTATTGAGCGCGCAGCGATTTTTCACCCAGATGCGAGGATAAGTGAGCGCGACTGAACCCGCCGTCACGCCGGAGCTGGCCGCCGCCCACGGCCTCAAGCCCGATGAGTATGAGCGCATCCTGCAACTCATCGGCCGTCCGCCGAGCTTCACCGAGCTTGGCGTTTTCTCGGCCATGTGGAACGAGCACTGCTCCTACAAATCGTCGCGCATCCATTTGCGCAAGCTGCCGACCAAGGCGCCCTGGGTGATTCGCGGTCCGGGCGAGAACGCCGGCGTGATCGACATTGGCGACGGCGACGCCTGCGTCTTCAAGATGGAGAGCCACAATCACCCCTCGTTCATTGAACCCTATCAGGGCGCGGCGACGGGGGTCGGCGGCATCCTGCGCGACGTGTTCACGATGGGCGCGCGGCCGATCGCCTGCTTGAATCTTCTGCGCTTCGGCCGTCCGGCGCATCCCAGGACGCGCCGGCTGGTCGCCGGAGTCGTCGCCGGCGTCGGCGGCTATGGCAACAGTTTCGGCGTGCCGACAGTCGGCGGTTCGACCGAGTTCGATCCCTCCTATGACGGCAACATTCTCGTCAACGCCATGGCGGTCGGACTGGCCCGCACCGATTCGATCTTCTACTCAGCCGCCGCCGGCGTCGGGAATCCGATCGTCTATCTCGGCTCGAAGACCGGACGCGACGGCATTCACGGGGCGACGATGGCGTCGGCGTCCTTCGAGGAGGACGCCGAGGAAAAACGTCCAACCGTGCAGGTCGGCGATCCCTTCTCTGAGAAGCTGCTGCTGGAGGCATGTCTGGAGCTGATGGCGTCGGGCGCGGTCATCGCCATCCAGGACATGGGCGCCGCCGGCCTAACCTCCTCAGCGGTCGAGATGGGCGCCAAAGGCAATCTCGGCATCGAGCTCGACCTCGACGCCGTGCCCTGCCGCGAAGCGGGCATGAGCGCCTATGAGATGATGCTCTCCGAGAGCCAGGAGCGCATGCTCATGGTTCTGAAGCCCGAACTCGAAGCGCAGGCCGAGGCGATTTTCCACAAGTGGGGGCTCGATTTCGCGATCGTCGGCAAGACCACCGACTCGCTGCGCTTCGTGGTCAAGCACAAGGGTGAGGTGAAGGCCGACCTTCCGATCAAGGAATTGGGCGACGAAGCGCCGGTCTATGACCGGCCGTGGACGCCGACGCCCAAACGGCCGGCGCTCGACCCGGCGTCGATCAAAACGCCGCTGGCGAATCGCGAAGCGCTGCTCAGACTGCTCGCGACGCCAAATCTCTGCTCCAAGCGCTGGGTCTGGGAGCAGTACGACCACCTCATTCTCGGCAACAGCGTGCGCCCGCCGGGCGGCGACGCCGCCGTGGTCAGGATTAAGGAGGGGCCGAAAGGCCTGGCGCTCACGACCGACGTGACCGCGCGCTATTGCGCCGCCGATCCTTACGAAGGCGGCAAGCAGGCGGTCGCCGAGGCTTGGCGCAACATCACGGTCCGCGGCGCGACGCCGCTGGCGCTCACCGACAATCTCAATTTCGGCAACCCCGAGCGCCCGGAATATATGGGCCAGTTCGTCGGCTGCCTGCAGGGGATCGGCGAAGCGGCGCGCGCCCTCGATTTCCCGATCGTTTCCGGCAATGTGTCGCTCTACAACGAGACGCAGGGGGCCGGCATTCTGCCGACCCCGGCGATTGGCGGCGTCGGCGTCATCGCCGACGTCGCCAAGGCGGCGCAGACCGGTTTCGCGCGCGAGGGCGACGCGATACTGCTGATCGGCGAGACCTCGGGCTGGCTTGGCCAATCGGCCTATGCGCATGATTTGTGCGGCCGGGCTGACGGCGCGCCGCCGCCGGTCGATCTCGCCGCCGAGCGCAGGAACGGCGACTTCATTCGCCAACTCATTCATTCCGGCCAGGCCAGCGCGGCGCACGATCTTTCCGACGGCGGCCTCGCCGTCGCGCTCGCCGAAATGGCGCTTGCCGGCGGAAGGGGGGCCGAAATCACGGAACTCCCCGAGGGCCCCCGACACGCAGCGCTGTTCGGCGAAGATCAGGCGCGCTACCTGGTGACGACGAATGATCCATTGCCGGCCATCGCCTTGGCCATGGACGCGCGCGTGCCCATGCGGGTTCTCGGACGCGTCGGCGGCGACGCCTTGATCCTTCCCGGGGAAACGCCGATATTGCTGAACGAACTGCAAGAGGCGCACGAAACCCCGCTGCCGGCCTTCATGGCCGGCGACGACACTGCGCTTTCGACCGCTTTCTCAACACAGGCGCCATAAAATGCCCATGCCCGCCGCCGAAATCGAGCGTCTCATCAAGATCGCCATCCCCGACGCGCAGGTGGAGCTGACCGCGCTGGTCAATGATGACGATCATTGGGCGGCGACGGTCGTTTCGGAGCGCTTTCGTGGCCTTACCCGCGTCAAGCAGCATCAGATGGTTAACGCCGCTTTCGGCGACCGCCTGGGCGGCGAGTTGCATGCGTTGCAGCTGACGACGCGGACGCCGTAAATCCTCCACCGGCGCCTTGAACGCCGCAACAAAGGCAATCGAAAATGTTAGACGACGCCAACGCCCGCATCAAAAGCGAAATCGAATCAAATGACGTCGTGCTCTTCATGAAGGGCACGCCGCAGGCGCCGCAGTGCGGCTTCTCCATGCAGGTGGTCCAGATCCTTAACCATCTCGGCGTGCCTTACAAGGCCATCAACGTGCTCGCAGACGGCGCGATCCGCGAAGGCATCAAAACCTATTCGAACTGGCCGACGATTCCGCAGCTTTACGTGAAGAACGAATTCATCGGCGGCTGCGATATCGCCAAGGAAATGTTTCAGAGCGGCGAGCTTGTCGCGTTGTTCGACAAGGAAGGCGTGCCTCACGCCGCGTCGGGCAAAGCCTAGACTTAACGCCGGCCTTCCACGTTTTGATGCGCTTCGCTCCTGGAGCGGCGCGCATTTGTTTTTTGGATGAATCTACTTTTTTTCGAGATTATTGCGCTGCACACATCTCGCGGAGGGGAGAAATATCTTACACTTTTTTATGACAGAGAAATGACGGACTCTTTTCTTCATAGGGACGCCACGAGCATCCCGCCCGTGAGCGCATATTTGGGATGGAGAAAACGATGTCCTTCAAACTCGTCTTTGCCGCTGCGGCAGTTGGGGTCGCGCTTTCGGCTGGATCAGCCTTCGCATATGAGCGGCACTATAATTTTCACGAGGTTTGGGACCGCTCGGTGCGCGAACACGGGCGCGATGAAGCGTTGAGCGCGACGCCGCGCGACGTCATGCGTCACTACCCGCGTCAGTTCACCAACGAGGGCCCGCACGATCCGAGCGGCAGGATCATTCTCGAAGGCGCACAGTAGCCGCCACTGTCAAGAAAAAGCTCCGGACGGGCCGGCAACGGACCACCGGAGCTTCTCTTTTTGTCGCGCGTGGCGCCAGGAGCGACGTCGCACGGCGGGTTACGAAAAATAAATTTTCTCTGCAGCGCAGTATAGCGGAGCGGTCGCAGGATCCTCTCGACCGCGTCGAGCGTTAACGCATCCGGCGAACCCATAGATAAAAACTATACAATGCGGTTTGATTTCATGCCGCGCCTGCGGCACTGTCGCTCATGGCCAACCTGCGCCTGCAACATTCCTTGTCCGGAGCCCGCGCCTTCCACGAGGCCAGCCCAGAGTCGTGAGTCTCGCTCCCATCGCCGTCACGCAGGGCGACCCCTCAGGCATCGGGCCGGAGCTTGCGCTCAGGGCCTACGTCGAGCGTCATTCGCGCAATTTGCCGCCCTTCTTCGTGCTTAGCGAGCCTGCGTTCATCGCTCGCGTCGCGGCCACTCTGGCGCTTGAAATAGAGATCGAAAGCACGACGGCGGCCCATGCCTGCGCCCTGTTCTCGCGGGCGCTGCCCGTCGTCGATATTGGGACCCATGTCGCCGGCGTCCCCGGCAGTCCCGATCCCGCCGACGCCCAATCAACGCTGAATTCCATCGAGCGGGCGGTGGCATGCGTCGCCAGAGGCGAAGCGCGCGCCGTCGTCACCAATCCGATCGCGAAATCGATTCTCTACAAGGCCGGCTTCAAACATCCCGGGCACACAGAATTTCTGGCCGAACTCGCGCATCGCCATTATGGCGGCGACGATCGCGCGGTGATGATGCTGTGGTCGGAGGAACTCGCAGTCGTTCCGATAACGATTCATATCCCGCTCAGTGACGCGCCCAAACGCCTGACGCGCGAACTAATCGTCGCGACTGGCGAGATTGTCGCGCGTGACTTTGAGACGCGCTTTCGCATTGCAAATCCCCGCCTCGCCTTCGCGGGACTCAACCCGCACGCCGGCGAAGACGGCGCTCTCGGCGCCGAGGAGATCGAGATCATCGCGCCTGCGATCGCCGAACTGCGCGCGCGCGGAATCGACGCCACCGGGCCGCATCCCGCCGACACGATGTTTCACGCCGCGGCGCGCGCGAAATATGACGTGGCGTTATGTCCGACCCATGATCAGGCGCTGATTCCGATCAAGACGCTTGCGTTCGAGCGTGGAGTCAATGTCACGCTGGGGCTTCCCTTCGTGCGCACGTCGCCCGATCATGGAACGGCCTTCGACATCGCCGGCAAAGGAATCGCCGATCCGACGAGCCTAATCGAAGCGATCAAACTTGCAGGACGCATCAGTTAAGTGGTCGACGCTCTGCCGCCTCTGCGCGACGTCGTCGCGCGCTATGGACTCGACGCGAAAAAATCGCTCGGCCAGAATTTTCTGTTCGACCTCAATCTCACTGCGCGCATTGCCCGCACCGCAGGACCCTTCGACGACACGATCGTCGTCGAAATTGGACCCGGCCCCGGTGGCTTGACGCGCGCGCTGCTCGCGCAAGGAGCGCGCGTCATCGCGATCGAACGCGATTCGCGCTGTCTGGCGGCGCTCGAGGAAGTCGCCGCGCATTATCCCGGCCGGTTGACGATCGTCGAAGGCGACGCGGTGGAGATGGATGTCGCCGCTCTTATTCAAAAACATGCGCGTGGCTCCGCCCGCATCTGCGCCAATCTTCCTTACAATGTCGCGACAGCGCTGCTCGCGAAATGGATCGAGGCGGAGCCCTGGCCTTCGGTCTTCGATCGCTATGTGCTGATGTTTCAAAAGGAGGTCGCGCTGCGCATCGTCGCAACGCCGACAGAGCGCGCCGATTATGGACGGCTCGCTGTGCTCTGCGGCTGGCGCACGAAAGCGCGCATTCTCTTCGATGTCTCGCCTGCCGCTTTCACTCCGCCGCCGAAAGTGACCTCTTCCGTCGTTGAGCTTACGCCAAATCCCAAGCCGCTCCCCTGCGACGCTCGCGCTTTATCGCGCGTCGCGCAAGCGGCCTTCGGACAGCGGCGCAAAATGTTGCGGCAAAGTTTGAAGTCGCTTGGCGTCAATGCGGCGGGGCTGCTTGCGGCGGCCGGCATAGAAGAAACCAAACGCGCGGAAGAAGTCGACGTGGCCGGCTTCGTCGCTCTGGCCAACACGCTTTCGGCTCAGTGACGCTTGCGCAGATAGTCTCGAAGCACGACGGCGTTGTTCATCGACTCGTCGCGCGCCGCATAGAGCAACGTAACGTGGCCCTTACGCGTCATTGCGCGAAGCGCCTCGACCTGCGGCTGCGCCTCGGGTGCGCTGAGCTCGGCGCGATAACGCTTCTGGAATTCTTCCCAGCGCTCAGGTCTATGGTCGAACCAGCGCCGCAGCGCGTCGCTTGGCGCAACGTCCTTCGCCCAGACATCAAGGTCCGCCTTGTCCTTGCGCAAGCCGCGTGGCCAGAGCCGATCGATGAGCACGCGCGTTCCGTCTTCCGCTTCGGCTTGCTCGCAAACGCGCTTGAGAGCAATAGGCGCCATGGTGACGAGATAGCGCGCGGCGCGCGATGAGCTATTCGCTCAAAAGCTTGGCGACGAATTGCTCGATTTCCTTGTCGCGCCTTGGCCGCCTCTGCCGCTCGGCGCGCAGAATCGCGATCAGATCGTCGAAGGCGCGCTGCAGATCGTCGTTGACGATCACATAGTCGTAATCCTTCCAGCGCGCGATCTCTTTTCGCGCATTCTCCAGCCGTCGCGCCATCGCCTCGCGCGAATCCTCCGCGCGCCGTTCAAGTCGGGCGCGCAGTTCATCCATGGACGGCGGCAGGATGAAAACGGTGACGGCGTCAGCGCCCATCTTCTCGCGCACCTGACGCGTGCCCTGATAATCGATGTCGAAGAGGCAGTCGCGGCCTTGCGCAAGGATGTCTTCGACCGGCGCGCGCGGCGTGCCGTAAAAATTGCCGTGAACCTCGGCCCACTCCAGGAGTTCGCCGGCGTCTCGCATGGCGGCGAATCGGCGCTCGGGGATGAAGCTGTAGTGGATGCCGTCGACTTCGCTTGAGCGCCGGACTCGCGTCGTCACTGAAATCGACAGCGTCAGATCGAGGTCACGATCCTGCAGCAGCATCCGCGTCAACGTCGTCTTGCCTGCGCCCGAAGGCGAGGAAAGAATCAGGACAATGCCGCGGCGGCTGGATTGGATCGGAGGCATGATTTTGAGAGCGCGTCGTGAGTGGTGAGTAGTGAGTAGTGAGTAGCGGTCCCGCTGTCTACTCACGATCTCACCATTCGCTCTCACTCGATATTTTGAACCTGCTCGCGCAGTTGCTCGACCTCGATCTTGAGTTCGAGGCCAATCGCTGTCAGTCCGGCGTCGTTCGATTTGGCGCAGAGCGTGTTGGTCTCTCTGCCAAGCTCCTGCGCCAGAAAATCCAGACGACGGCCGACCGGCCCGCCTGAGACAAGAAGCTTGGAAGCGCTCTCGACATGCGCTTTCAAGCGGTCAAGCTCTTCGCGAATATCGGCGCGCACCGCTAGCAGCGTCGCCTCCTGATGCAGCCGCGCCGGATCAAAGGCTTCGGCATTTTCCAGGAGTCGCGCGACCTGCTGTTTCAGCCGCGCGCGAATCGCTTCAGGCTGGCGCGCCGGCGCGGCGTCGGCCTGCGCCGCAAGCGCCGATATGCGATCGAGCCGGCGGCGAAGGATCCCCGCCAGAGCTTCGCCCTCCGCCCTGCGCGAGGCGATCAGCGCGTCAAGGGCTTGGTCGAGCGAACCGAGAATGCGCGCCTCAAGCTCGGCGCGTTCGGCGTCCGAGAGTTCCGGCTCCACGATCTCGACGACGCCGCGCAGCCCGAGCAGACCATCGAGCGTCGCGGGTCCGACATTGGCGGGCGGCGGGCGCTCCGAGAGCGCGGCGAGAAGCGCGTCGAGGGCGGGACGGTTGAGTCGGGCGATCTGACTTTCGTCTTCGCGCCGCGCGGCGAGATTGGCGATGACAGCGCCACGCGCGAGCCGCGCGGCGATTTTTTCTCGCGCCTTGATTTCCACCGAGTCGAAATCGGGCGGCGCGCGCAGACGCAGATCGAGCCCCTTCGCATTGACGCTCTTGAGTTCCCAGGCATAACGGAAGGAGGCGACGGCGCCCTGGACGCGGGCGAATCCCGTCATGCTGTGCAGGCTCATTTGCGACGACGGCTCCGGGAAGGCTGAT
Organism: Methylocystis sp.; assembly: GCF_021731785.1. Taxonomy (GTDB): domain Bacteria; phylum Pseudomonadota; class Alphaproteobacteria; order Rhizobiales; family Beijerinckiaceae; genus Methylocystis. Next base: position 6,323 of record NZ_JAKFWS010000045.1, on the reverse strand, counting down.
TGGCGTGCGGCTTCCCCACGCCGCGCCTCACTAACGCCGCGACCTCCTTACCGCAATTCGGCGGTCGAAGGGACCGTCTTTGCTGAGGTGAGATCCCAGCTCTTGTCGCGCAGCGGGTCGAGCGAAGTGCCTTCTGACGCGTCGAAAGCGCGCGGACGAAAGGGCCGACCGCCAGTCGGCGCTAATGCCGTGGCTTCAGGCGGCGGCGCGTCCTGCGCGGCTCTTTGGGTATGCGCTTCGGGCAGTTCGTCGGAGCCCGCCGCAAGACCCAGCCGAGCGGCGTGCGTTTTCTGCTCGGCGCGCTGCGCGGGTGACAGAGGATAGGCGGCGGCTTCGGAACCGTCATCAGGTTGGGCGTCAGAACTTCGGCGCGCAACCGTCGTCATGTCCGGATTGAGCCGCTCCTCCCCGTCCTCGGCGGCGGGTGGCGGCGGGCGCCGCGCGAACAGCGACGCGTCGAACAAGGCCTTGGCGGGCGGCTGCGCGGAGTCTTCGGTAAAGAATGGCCGCGCCGGCCTGAGACGGGCGAATTCCGCCGCACAAACCTGGGTGCGGTCGCCATGGCCGCCGAGGAAGAAATCGGCTTCGGCGTATGCGAATTTACCGAGGCGATGGGTCGGGCCGTCGTCAGCGGCCATGGCCGCGCCCGGCGGGTAGTCTTCGTGACGCTCGGCAAGCGTGACGAGGCGGCCGATGGGCGCCTCGGTGCGTTTATCTGGCTTGGGCGCAGCCGGCGCGGGGATTCCGGGCGCGCCGTGATCGGGCGTGTCTTCGTTCTTTTCCTTCTCCAGGCGACGCCAGTTCTGGACGTTGCGCGAATGCTGGTCGAGGGATTCGGAGAAGACGTGGCCGCCCGTGCCGTCAGCGACAAAATAAAGATCGCGCGTCGACGCCGGATGCGCCGCCGCTTCAAGAGCGGCCCGGCCGGGGTTGGCGATCGGTCCCGGCGGCAAACCGTCGATGGCGTATGTATTGTAAGGCGTCCATTTTTCGATCTCGGCGCGCAGAATCGGCCGACCAAGCGTCGCCTTGCCGCCGACCAGCCCGTAGATGATCGTGGGATCAGACTGAAGGCGCATGCCTTTGCGCAGCCGATTGACGAAAACGGCGGCGACGCGGGGCCGCTCCTCCACCTTGCCGGTTTCTTTTTCAACGATCGACGCCAGCGTCACCAATTCATATGGCGTGCGCAACGGCAGGTCCGGCGCGCGTTTCGCCCAGATCGCTTCAAGCGTCTTGCGCTGATCTTCCTGCATCTTGGCGACAAGGCGCGCCCGCGGATAGCCGCGTGGGTATTTATAGGTTTCGGGAAGCAGAACGCCTTCCTTCGGAAGCTCGGCGACGTCGCCCGCCAGCAGGTCGGCCTCTTTCAGCTTCTGCACGATCTGTTCCGAGGTGAGGCCTTCGGGAATCGTGACGCTGTGCAGGATCTGGCGGCCGGAAGCGATCTGATCAATCACTTCGTTCAGGCTGGCGTTTTTCTTGAATCCATATTCGCCGGGCTTCAGCTTGCCGAGCTTGCCTTCGAGAAGCAGGCCAAGCTGCATGAGCGCCGGATTGGCGATGACGCCTTCGCGTTCGAGATGGGAAATGATCTCAAGCAGGTCGCTGCGTGGCGGAATGTAAACGACCTTGTCGGCGGCTAGAGGGCCCGGCTCTTTCAACTTGTGCATGGCGGCGATGAGGCCGAAGACGCCGGCGACCAATGTGACAAGCATGAAACTCAGGAAGCCGCTCGCCATCGAAAGCGTGCCCTCGCGACGCTTCTTGCGCTTTTTTGGCGGCGGAGCGGGCGCCGCCTGCGGCTGCAAGACCTGCCTGGCGCCTTGCAACGTAGCGCGTCGCCGATAGATCCCGGCGGCCGCCCCGGCTTCGTCGGGCTTTGCCGCGGAACGCGGCTCGGGAGCCCCGACCGAAGGCGCCTCGGTCCTTTCCGATGCAGGCTGTGGCGGCGGGATCACAGCCCGCGGCGCTGTTGATGAAGAGATCGGCGGCGCCGCCCGCGAGCGCTGCACGATTTTGTCGCCAACCGCGCCATCTTCGGGCGCGTCCGATCGCGCCGCCTTCGCCAGAGACGACGCGTTCTGCGAAGACGACGCAACAGACGGGTCTTTGACCGTCGCAATTGACGGCGGACTCTGAGGTCTTGGCGCAGTCGCGACGGCGACAGATTCGACGAACGGCGCCGCAACGGGCTTCGCTGGCTCATCGGCGGGCGCGACCGGAGCTTTCGGCGCGTCGACCGCGGCGGAACTGCGCGGCGCGATCGGCTGAGCAGTCGCGACCGCGACAGATTCGACGAACGGCGCCGGAACGGGCTTCGCCGGCTCATCGGCGGGCGCGACCGGAGCTTCCGGCGGCTCGGAGAGAGGCGCGACCGTGGCGGAAACTGGCGGAGCGGCCGGATGAGCACTTGCGACCGCGACTGACTCGATGAGCGGCGCCTGAGCGGGCTTCGCCGGCTCCTCGGCGGGCGCCGGAGCGCGCGAAGCGGCAGAGTCAGTCAGGAACGGGCTCGATGGGGAGTCTAGGGCGACCGACTCGGGAACCGGCGCGGCGGTTTCCGGCCCTGTGGCCGCAGCTGGCTCGGCCGGCTGCGACGCGCCAGCGTCGGTCTGCTTTTCGGGCGCGACTTTTTCATCCGCTTCGCTCATTGCAGTACGCCCATCGAAACGCTGAAGATCTCGCGCGGCCAGATCGCCGAGGCCTTACACTATGCCTCATTGTGGCGAATTCAGGAACGCGCGGCTCCAATCAGCGCCCCGCATGCGTCGCGCATTCTCGAATGAGAAGACGGTTTTGAGCGCTCAAGAGGCGCGGCGAAACAGCAGCGAAGCATTCGTGCCGCCAAAGCCGAAGGAATTCGACAGCGCGATATTGATTTCCTTTTCGCGCGCCTTGTGCGGCACAAGGTCGATCGCGGTTTCGACGGAAGGATTGTCGAGGTTGCGCGTCGGCGGCGCGACATTCTCCTGCATCGCCAGGATCGAATAGATCGCTTCGACGGCGCCGGCGGCGCCGAGCAGATGGCCGATCGCCGACTTCGTCGATGACATGACGAGCTTGGGTTCGACGTTGCCCAGCAATCGTTCGACGGCCTTGAGCTCAATCTCATCGCCGAGCGGCGTCGACGTGCCATGCGCATTCACGTAATCGATGTCGGTTACGGAGACGCCGGCGCGCTTCAGCGCCGCCTTCATACAACGATAGGCGCCGTCGCCGTCTGGCGTCGGCGCGGTGATGTGATAGGCGTCGCCCGACATGCCATAGCCGATAATCTCGGCGTAAATCTTCGCGCCACGCGCCTTGGCGTGCTCATATTCCTCAAGCACGACGCAGCCGGCGCCTTCGCCGAGCACGAAGCCGTCGCGATCCTTGTCATAGGGCCGCGAGGCGGCTTCGGGACGATCGTTGAACCCGGTCGAAAGCGCGCGACACGCGGCAAAGCCCGCGACGCCAATGCGATTGACGGGCGATTCGGCCCCGCCCGCGACCATTACGTCGGCGTCGCCCATTGCGATGATGCGGGACGCGTCGCCGATGGCGTGCGTGCCGGTGGCGCAGGCCGTCACTACCGCGTGATTGGGGCCCTTCAGGCTATGCATGATCGACACATAGCCGGCGGCGAGATTGATGATTCTGCCCGAGACGAAGAAGGGAGAGACGCGGCGCGGTCCCTTCTCCCTCAAGGTGACCGAGGTTTCGTAAATGCCGCCGAGGCCGCCGATGCCGGAGCCGATCAGCACGCCGGTGGATTCCTGCTTCTCTGGCGTGTCGGCCACCCAGCCGGCGTCGCTTAATGCTTGCGTCGCCGCGCTCGCGCCATAGATGATGAAATCATCGACCTTGCGCTGCTCTTTGGGGTCGAACCAATCATCGGGATTGAACGCGCCGTCCTTGACGTCGCCCCTGGGCACGACCGCCGCGATCTGACAGGCGAGGTCGGAGACCTCGAACGTGTCGATACGCTTGAAGCCGCATTCTCCGGCGGCGAGACGGCGCCAGTTCGTCTCCACGCCGCAACCCAAAGGAGATACGACGCCAAGACCGGTGACGACCACCCTGCGCATGGCTCTACTCTCGAACTTTTGCTGTTGTCGAAAACGCCAGCGGCGGCGAGGCCTCGGGAGAGGAGCCGCCGTGCGCTTGGATTTGTTCAGTTCGTCAGGCGGCTTTCGCCTTTTCCAGGAACTTCACCGCATCGCCCACAGTGAGAATCGTCTCGGCGGCGTCGTCTGGAATCTCAACGCCGAATTCTTCCTCGAAAGCCATGACGAGTTCGACGGTATCGAGCGAATCGGCTCCCAGATCGTCAATGAAATTGGCCTTGTCGACGACCTTGTCGGCTTCAACGCCGAGATGCTCGACAACAATCTTTTTCACGCGCTCGGCGACATCGCTCATCTTCTTTGATCCCTGTCTGCGTTTGGCGCTTAACTTGCGCCATATGGCGATTTTGAGCAGGCCGGCTGACGCGCTCTATGTTCGCCACTCATCCCTTTAACTTGCAATCGCGCGCCGACCGCCCCGATGTGCGCAAGACGCTTGGCGGCTTGCTTCCCGGGTTGAAATCGCGGCGACGCCGCCCCTCAGCGGCGAGGTCTGGTAGCATACTTCCCCGAACATGGCGAGAGGCGCGGCGCGGCCCAAATCGGCGCCTCTTGTCGCGGCGTTTAGCTGAACTGCAAGTCCAGCCACAGCGCCATGCATCCGCCCGAAGCCGTGCCCCGGCTCCAATCCCGAAACGCACTGAGAAGCCGCGGCTTATCGCCAAGCGCGCCTTGATCGTCTGCGATTTCGACGCCCTGAAAGACCAGGCGTCATTGACCGCAAAAAACGAGCGTTCCGCGGGTGGGTCTGGAAATCCCCGTTTCGGACATTCGCCGCCTAATCCATGCCGGCCGTCCTGCGCGTAAACAATCGGAACGCCGGAGCAAAAAAGTCAGATCATCGCCATGCCGCCGTTGACGTGCAGGGTCTGCCCGGTGACATAGGCCGCCTCGACGCTGGCGAGATAGACGCAGGCGGCGGCGACGTCGGCGCCGGTTCCAAGCCTGCCCGTCGGGACCATGCGCAGGATCGACTCCTTCTGCGCGTCGGTCAGCGCGTCGGTCATCGGGCTTTCGATGAAGCCCGGCGCGACGCAATTGACCGTCACGCCGCGCGAAGCGACTTCCGCCGCGAGCGACTTCGACATGCCGATCATCCCGGCCTTGGCGGCGGCGTAATTGCCCTGCCCGGGATTGCCGGTCACGCCGACGATCGAAGTGATCTGGATGATCCGGCCGAAACGCTTCTTCATCATCCCCCGCAGCGCCGCGCGCGATAGGCGGAAGGCCGAGGTGAGATTGACGTTGATGACGGCGTCCCAGTCCTCGTCCTTAAGGCGCATGAACAACATGTCGCGAGTGATGCCGGCGTTGTTGACGAGAATGTCCAGTCCGCCCATCGCCGCCTCCGCGCCCGGCACGAGCTTCTCGGTCTCGTCCTTTTGCGAAAGATTACAGGGGAGAATGTGCGTGCGGCCGTTCAATTCGCCGGCAAGCGCCTCGAGCGCGTCTTTCCTTGTGCCGGAAAGCGCCACGGTCGCGCCGGCAGAGTGAAGCGCGCGCGCGATCGCCGCGCCGATCCCGCCGCTCGCGCCCGTGACCAGCGCAGTCTTGCCGTTAAGATCGAACATTTTCTCTTCTCCTCCCGTTCAATGACGCGAGCCTTATAGCTCAGTTGGAGGGAGTGGCCTTTTTTCAGCCGCGGTTCAACGTCACATGGCGGAGCACGGGAACGGTGGAGCCCGGACAAACTGTCCAGAAAGTGCGACAAGCAGGCAAAAGCTCGGCTTCGTTTCGCAAGCGACGGATTCGAGACAGTATTGCCCAGTAGACGCATGGGAAGGCGCGCGAAATTCTGATGTGACCCAACTGCAACACTGTAAATCTTTTGGGTCTTTTGGGCCGGAATTTACCTTCTGTTTGTTGTTTCCCGCGAGATTTTTGACCACACTCCGCCGTGCTTGGGGGTCAGCGTCCTCGAACGTCCGAAAGAGTCACAGGACTGACGCGCACCTATTAATTTAAGTTGGCTCGAACTGAAGGATAGAGAGATGAAGACAGCGATCTCGGCACTGGCTCTGGCGACGGCGCTTTTTGCCGGCGCCGCGAGCGCCGCCGACCTACCCTCCCACAAGGCGCCTCCGCCCTATATTCCCCCGCCGCCGATCATGACCTGGACCGGGTTCTACGCCGGTCTTAACCTCGGCGGTGGCTTCTATGCCTCCAATTCGTCCAACCAGGGCTTGTGGGGCGGCAACGGCGGCAGCAACAGCG